>CAZXUA010000111.1:0-15796 GCA_964643755.1 uncultured Desulfatiglans sp.
GCAGCAGTGAGCATTTCGGTTCAACGTGGGGAAAAGACAGCAAAGGATTATAAATCTTTTTATGTGCAGCCACTATTAATAAGAGGTAAAACCAATGTTAAAGAAAATAGTTCTACTTTGTCTTCTTATAGTATTTTGCATCCCTGCCACTTCAAACGCTGGTGAAACCTGTGATCGCATGTGCCTTGAAAAATGGGTAGACAGATACCTTGTTGCTATGCGTGATCAGGATAAAAATCCTGAGATGTTTGCACCTGATCTTAAATTTACAGAAGACGGGGTGCGTTTGCCATTCGGTAATGAGGGGCTCTGGTACAGCATGAGCGGTATCGGTAATTATAAATTTTATGTGCCTGATGTGGAGGCCCAGCAGGTGGCTTTCATTGGTACTGTACGTGAAAAGGCTGCGCGGAGCGGTGTGGAATCTTTATCAGCCATTGCCTTGCGTCTTAAGATAAGCAATAGCCGCATCACAGAAATAGAACAGATCGTGGTCAGGCCGGACAGTGTTAACAGCAGCAATAATGACTTTCCGCCAACCGGCCCGGCTGTTGAGGCAATGGGCGCACCTCACCCGATCTTTAAAGAACCCATACCTGAAGAAAAACGCATGAGCAGGAAGGAGCTTATTAAAACCGCTAACTATTATTTTACCGGGCTCGAAAATAACGATGGAAAGGGTTATTACCCATTTACAGATGACTGTGTTAGGTTTGAGAATGGGGTGGATGTACTATTGAATACCAACAAAGAGACAGGCGAGAAGAGCCGCACCTCCTGCAAAAAGCAGTTTGAAGAGGGGGTGAAAGGCATAGTTACACGGATTCGTGACCGCCGCTTTGTGGCAGTGGACAGGGAAAAGGGCATAGTCTTTGCCTTTGCATTCTTTGATCATGATTTTATACACTGGACATGGCAGCTTGCAGAACTGTTCAGGATAGAAGATGGTAAAATCCGCCGTATTGAGGCCATATTCCACAGGGCCCCATATGGAATGAATTCCGGCTGGAGCAGCTTTGAGAAGGGTATTTCAAGTGAGATTCAGGATCATTAGTATTCATCTAATTTACTATTGGTATTGCTGCGCTGATTTAAAAAACTGAAAACTGTTAATTGGAGAGACAATGGCAGAAAAACCAACCTGTGAAGAACTGGAAAAGAGGATCAGGGATTTAGAGACAGAAATTTTAAGGTGCAGACAAACGATTGAAGAGCTGAGCCAAAAAGAGGCCAGGTTAAGCAAGATGGCAAATCAGGTCCCTGAGATGTTGTTCCAGTTCGTGGCGCACAGAGATGGCTCCTTCTCTGTCCCCTACTTCAATGATCGCGTATACCAATACACCGGATATAAAGCTGAAGAAATAATGCAGGACCCGGCTGTTATGGGCAAAAGGATCTATCCGGACGACATCGAACTTGTAAGATCAAAAATAGAGCAATCGGTAAAAAATCTGAGTGAATTATCACTGGACTACAGACTTATAGGCCCTGATAATGTGGTAAGGTGGATTCAGTCCAAGGCTATACCCCAATTGATGGAAAATGGTGATGTACACTGGGACGGGATATCAGTTGATATCACTGAGCGAAAACTGGCAGAGGAGGCGATTCAGGAGAGCCAGCGAAAGTACTATGCATTATTTGATAAGATGCTTGATGGGTGTGCACTTCATGAAATTATTTGTGATGAAAATGGAAAGCCTGTCAATTATCGTTTTCTTGATGTAAATCCTGCCTTCAAAAAATTAACCGGGTACAGGGACAAAGATATCATTGGTAAAACAGTACTGGAACTAATACCAAACATAGACCCGTTTTTGATTGAGACCTTTGGCAGGGTTGCCCTGACAGGGGAGCCGGTCTCTTTTGAATACCGCTCAAAGGAGACAGGGCAACACCATGTGATTTCTGCTTATCAGCCGGCAGAAAGGCAGTTCGCCACTATCTTTCAGGATGTCACCGAACAAAAAAAGGTGCAGGAGGAGCTTGAGAAGTCTCAGGAATATTTAAAGGCTATCATGAAAAATACAAGCGATTATATTGTTATAAGGGATAAGGATGGTTTTCCGGTGCTGTTTAACTCATCCGCTGAAAAGATAGCCAAAAAGGCACTGGGAATAGATTTGAATTCAGGCGTAAAGCCTCATAAGCTTTTAACAGATAAAAAAGAGGTTGCCCTGCTGGATAGCCTGCATAAAAGGGCATTAAATGGTGAAGAATTCAAAATCGAATATTCATACCCGATTACAGATGAGGACCTCAGACATTTTGAAATCACTTTTGACCCTGTACTGCAGGATGGCAGGGTTAACGGGTTTATCCAGGTGGCAAGGGATATAACCGAGCGCAGAAAAATGGAAGAGATACTTAAAAAAACAAATGACGAATTGGAAAAGCGTGTAAAGGCACGGACTAAAGAACTGCGAAAAACCAATGAAGCCCTCCATGAAAAGACCCTTGATCTACAGGAGGTAAACACAGCGCTAAAGGTTCTTCTGGAAAGAAGGGAGAAGGATAAAGAGGATATTGGCCAGAAAGTTATTCTCAATGTAAAGGAATTGATGGTTCCTTATATCCTGAAGCTCAAAAAGGGGCCGCTTACTGAACGCCAGCAAAGTTATCTGGAACTAATAGAGTCGGGCCTGCAGCAGATTATTTCCCCCTTTTCCCAGAGGCTTTCTTCAAGATATTTAAGTATCACCCCCGGAGAGATGAGGGTTGCCAATCTTCTAAAAGAGGGGAAGACCTCCAAGGAGATAGCTGAAATTCTTAATTCAACAGAGCGGGCGGTTGTTGCACACAGATATAATCTGAGAAAAAAACTTGGCCTGAAGAAAAAAAGCAATCTCAGGACATACCTGCTGTCTCTTCAGTAAGCCCCTTTTCAAAATGCAGTTTTTTACTGTAAATAATATGTAAATTAATTGATGTATACATATCTCCTTTTCTGCATTAAAATAACACTAAATTCTGGAGCCTGATACAAAGCGATTTGCAATAGAGGCCGTTCATGTTCTTCGGATAATGTCTTTAAAGTGATTTGGTAAGATGAAACCTGTTTGAAAAGGAGGAATTCAAAAATGAGATACCAGACCAAAGAATCAGACAATAAAATCAACAGCCTTTTTTCTGTTTCTCTTTTTGTATTTTCAATTCTGTTTCTTTATTCCCTGCTGCCCGGGACAATGAATGTCAAGGCACAGGAGAGGCAAGGTGAAACGAAAGATGATTTTCTTTTCCAGAAACCAGATAAATATCTTGGATTACGTATAGGCGCATTTTACCCTGATACGGATAGCGGCATTTTTGATATGATTACAGATGAACTCACACTTGAAAAGGGTGATTTTGACACCTGGGATTTCGGGGTAGACCTTGGCTTTAGCCTTCATGACAGGTTTGACCTGGTTTTAAGCCTTGATACATCAGAGCGGACAAAAAGCTCTGAATTCAGGGAGTATGTTGATGACCGGGGGCTTCCTATTACACAGAGCACAAAATTTTCTCAAACACCCATAACTGCAGGTATCAGGTATCTATTTGTACCTCGTGGACGTCAGGTAGGTCAGTATGCCTGGCTTCCGTCCCGTTTTGTCCCCTATTTAAGTGGCGGCGCGGGCATTTTGCACTATAAATTTGAGCAGGCTGGTGATTTTATTGACTACTCAACCATGGAGATATTTCCAGCGGTTCTGAGATCTTCCGATACCGTGTGGGTCAAATATCTGGGCTGCGGCGCTGATTACAATATCGTGAAATCTCTCTATCTGACACTGGATTTCAGGTATTCATGGGCTGACGATAATCTGGGTCGCGATTTTACCGGGTTTGATCCCATTGACCTGGGCGGGATTCGTTTAACAACAGGCATTCAATACCATTTTTAATGGAGGTATATCATGCGCGCTATAACTCATCATTTAAAAAAAGGTTGCAAGACAGGAATTCCAATACAATGGAATGATCCTGCAAGTTTAAGTGTATACTCTATCCTATACAGCCTGTTTTTATTTGGAGCTGTTCTTATGTTATTAATATCTGCACCGGTTGCGATCAGTGCACCGGAGCAGCCAGATCCATCAGGCTATGAAAAACTTGATACACGGCTTTTACCATGGATCGGGTCATGGCATCTGCTTACCAGCGGGGCCAGCACAGACCAGAATGAACTGGTGCAGGAATTTTTATTGACTATAAGCCCGGGTGACAGTGAAAACTCCCTGACCATGAAAGGATACAGGGATGGAAAGCTGTCAGCAGAGGAAAAAATAATTGTTGATGGCCTTCGTCACCAAACAGCAGATGAGAAATGTACTGGATGGTATCAGTATTCATGGTCGGAAAACGGAAAACGTTTACTGTTTAACAGCGAATCGAACTGTCCGGGTGATCCTCCCCGTAAGGTATCAGGGATGTCCATTTTTGATGAAAAAGGAGAGTGGCTGGACATCCAGTTGTTGCATAATGGAGAGGATTTAGTTACCAATACAAGAAAATACCGCAATGTTGACAGCGATTCTGTAATCCCTGGCGCAAGTAAAGTGAACCGCATCAGTGCTACAAGGAGCGCTTCAGTCAAAAGTCTTACAACAGAAGAGATCATCGAACTCAGCGGCAAGGTTGAATCCGAGGTGCTTGAGGCTGCGCTGTTAGAGACCGGGAAACCCTTTCCTCTCAATTCAAAAAAGGTTGCAGAACTGGCAGATCAAAAAGTCCCATCACGGGTGATTGATATTATGGTGGCCCTTTCATTCCCGGATAAATTCAATTTAAAGGGTAAGGTAATATCGCAATCTCAGACACAGGGAACAGAGATTAAACCCTATTATTATTTCCCCGGTCCCTATAATTACTGCACCCGTAACTACAGGTACTTTCCCTGGCATTGGGCGCCATATGACTGTTACCCCTATGGTTATTCATACCTGGGTTGGTATTCCGGCTATGGATGGTACTACCCGCTCTGGACATGGCCCCCCTATTACTATGACGGCGGGGGCGGTGGTGGAGGAGGAGCAGAGCATGGGAGGTTAATAAACGGGCAGGGTTATACCAGAGGCAGTTCAGGATCAACACCCCGCTATGCGGTTCCTAAAAATGCACCAGTAAGGCAAAATTATCAGCCAAGTACTCCACATCCCACATCAACGCCTTCAAACGTCTCAAGCAGTGGCTCAAGGAGTTCTTCCCCAAGCAGCTCTTCAAGCAGTTCACATATTGAGACTTACAGTGCACCCAGTGCCTCTCCGAGCGGGTACAGCAGAGGTGACAGGTGAAGTGAATAGTATCATCAATGATTTAAAAATGGATGTTCATGCGGTGTGTGCATGAACATCCGCTCTTCCTATTAAAACTTGAGCTATCCGCTACTCGAGAATAGCGAAAAATGAGGTACCCCTTGCACAGGAAGCGGGTTTTCTATCACTTAAATCAGTGTGTCTTTCAGTAAAAAGTCTGGAAGATATAATCAATATTTCGGAATTATAAGAGGCAGCAAAGGCGGATCTGCTTGATTTTTATGAGTTTCTGAAAACCAAACATGCAGGTAATAAATGTGTAATTGGCAGCGCGAAATCGTATTTCAGAATATCTAAATCCTATTTGCATGTTCCTGTTTTAATGCTTATAAATATTGCGACTGATGTATCAATGTGCTAATTTTGTGCAAATAAATCATACTTATAAACTGATAACAATCCGAGAGCTATTAATATGGCAAAAGATTTTTATGAAATTTTAGGCGTTAAAAAGGACGCCTCCCAGGAAGAGATAAAAAAGGCATACAGGAAGCTTGCCAGAAAGTGGCACCCTGATATTAACCCCGGCAACAAGGATGCTGAGCAGAGATTCAAGGATATCTCTGCTGCCTATGACTGCCTCGGGAATGCGGAAAAGCGAAAGCTCTATGATGAATTTGGGGCAGACAGCCTAAACTCCGGGTTTGATGCTGAAAAGGCGCGTGAATATAAGAAATGGGGCGCTTACGAGAATCAGGGCGCCTCAGGACGCTCCTCTGCCGGAGGGTGGTCTGAACAGGATTTTGGCAGATACCAGAGCTATGAAGACCTGTTTGGTGATCTGTTCAGCTCAAGGGGCAGGGCAGGCAGTACAGGTGGGGCCAGCTATAATTACAGAGGAAGCATGGCCTCAAATGGAAGGGATATGGAGCATGAGATTGAGATTGATCTCATCTCTGCCCTTAAGGGTTTTGAGACAGAGCTTGCCATGCAGAAGATGAAACCCTGCAACCTGTGCAGTGGATCGGGTATGGACCCAAAATCGAGCATGACCAAATGCACTGCATGTAAAGGGTCAGGCAGGCTGAACGTAGCAGAAGGCCCGATAAATTTCACCAGAGAGTGTCCAAAGTGCCACGGTCATGGCAGCACTGGCAAACCATGCCCCCGATGTTCAGGCCAGGGACAGGTATATGATACAGAAAGAATAAGGGTTACCATACCAAAAGGGGTAAAAGAGGGGAGCAGGGTGAGGGTTGCGGGGAAAGGGGAACCGGGGTTTAATGGCGGCGAACCTGGTGACCTGTACCTGCTTGTGCATATAAGGCCCCATGAGTTTCTGAAGCGGGAAAAGGATGACTTGCTTCTTGATTTGCCGGTTACTGTAGGAGAAGCAATTTCAGGTGCAATTGTTTCGGTCCCTACGATAGACGGGATGGTAAACCTTAAAATCCCTCCAGGAAGTCAGAGCGGACAGTCACTCAGGCTTAAGGGAAAAGGTGCTGTTGATCTGAAGACCGGTGTAAGAGGTGACATGCTGGTAAAACTTGTTGTAAAGGTGCCACAGACCGCGGACAGTGAAGCAATGGAAGCGGCAAAAAAATTGGATCAATATTATAGAGGAGACCTGAGAAAAGATATAAGGTTATAATATTTAGTCGAAGGTATGACTCTGTAAGACAGGAGAATAATATGAATATATTCAGCGTGGATATTAAAACAAATGATAAAAAGAGGATAGTGGAAATGACTAAGGTTACTTCAGGTTTTCTTTTACCTGACCGGCCAGGTCCTCAAGTATTGCATCAAACTGCCTGCGCATCTGGATCATATTCTCCCGCATCCTTAAAATAACCTCCACACCCGGAAGATTAACATCCATATCTTCCATGAGCACCTTTGCGAGGCGCAGCTTTTCAAGTTCAATTGCGGAAAAGCGCTTGACAGGTTGTTCATCAAAACATTCGGGGCAGACTATCTCCTCCTCCTCAAGGTAGGAGATAGTCCCTTCATCCATCTGAAAGATTTCGATTACCTCAGAGAGTGTCCAGTATTCCTTTGTCATATAAACCTGCTTAAGTTTTATTTGTTTTGCAACTATACTATGAAATTATTAGAAATAAATCAATCCCTTAAGGCACTAGCCATACAGCGCAATCTTTTGCATGCGTAATAACATAACTTGATACACTTCCCATAAAGAAGGAGTCATTTACCCCTCTTCTCCCCACAATAAGGGTGCCGCAGCCATGTTTTTTTAGATTTTTTACAATGGTTCTGCCTATGCTGATCCTGCTTTCTACCTCAAGTATATGTATCTGGCTTTTCTTTAGCCCTACGTCAGTCAATATCTTTTGCGCGCGGGTGTAAAAACTTTCAATACATAATTTATCGCCTCGCGCAATGATCTCCTCCACCATGTCATTATCCTTTTTAAAATCAATGGCACAATAATCCCTGAGACTGGGGGTAACATGCATAAGGGTAATATCAATAGATGTATTTCCTGAAAACATAAATGAGGCGTAATCAACAGCAACAAGAGAGGATTCAGAGCCATCAACTGCCAGCATCACCTTTTGTGCATTAATATCACCGCCAACAGCCCATACCGGTATTGTATCTGTAAACTCTATAATATTGTTTGAAATACTGCCGGTAAATGCCTCGGCAAACTTTGATGTCCCCCTGTTGCCCACAACAACAGCATCGCATATGGTCTGTTTTGCATAATCAAGTATCTCCTTTGACGTGCCTTTAAGCGCAGGAAGAGAGACTTTTTCGATAAGTTTTTTATTTATCCCGAGCTTAATCATTATCTCCATTGATTCGTCAAGTATCTTCATGGATTGCTTGTGGTTTCTGTCAGCCAGCTCCTTTAACCCTGCCTTTGCCTGCGGGTCTATGTGGGATTCCTGGATAAGAAAGTCCGAAATTTTGGGCTGGATATTGATAAGGACATAGTGCATACCCTTAATGATTGAACACATGTCAATACAGTATTCAATGGCCTTTCTTGAATGTATGCTCCCGTCTACTGCTATAAGTATCTTCTTTTCCATGACTTCTCCTCTCTGACTGACTTCAAATTGACCTTATGAACCCAGGCCGCTCCTGCGATGGATTGGATTTAAGGATATCGGAAACAGCACTGCTGGTCAATACAAAATGGCTGCAAGGTGGCGGCTGTCAGCCTCTGAATCCTGTAATGGCCGCACCGATAAGGCCTGCATTATTATTGAGGATCAAGCTGACGGGGATTTTATCCATCAACACCTTGAATCTTCCCTTGCCTGTGAATGGCTTCATAAAGGTATCCCCTTTCATTCTCCAGAGGAGCTTCGGAGGTATGCCCCCGCCTATATATACCCCTCCCTTTGTAAGACCGGTAAGGGCAAGGTTTCCTGCGGCTGCCCCCAGTATAGATATAAAAACATCTATTGTCGCAAGGCACAGCTTTTGTGCCTTTTCGCGGGCCAGCTCATTTATTACCTTTGCAGGGTCACCGCCTTTTAATTTTAATGATAGATAGTCTGGCTCACGGTACTTACCAGTGGATTTAAGATAATCATAGATATTGAGTATCCCCATGCCTGATATTATCCTCTCAAGGCTGACATGGTCATATTTATTCCAGAGAAACTTCAAGAGCCCTGCCTCCAATTCGTTAGTAGGTGCAAAATCCACATGCCCCCCCTCTGATGGAACAGGTATATAGCCCTTTTCACTGTAGATCAGAAGCGCCTGTCCAAGCCCTGTCCCAGGCGCAATAATGGAGATGTTGCCATTTTTTTCAGGCCTGGCAGGATTAATCACAAGTATCTCCGGGGTTATAAGGTATGGGACAGCGGCTGCCATTGCGCTGAGGTCATTGATCAGCCTTACCTCCTCCATCGCGAATAACCTTTTTATCTTTGATGCATTCACAGTCCACGGGAAATTGGTGGTTTTACATACCCCTTTATCAACAGGGCCTGCAACTCCGAAACATGCCTTTCTAACCACGCAGCGGTTTTCAGAAAGGAATGCCCTGATAATTTCTTCAAGACCCCTGTATTCCCGGCTCGGATAACCTTTAAAGGCCTTCATCAGGGGCCGCCTTTTACCCATGCTAAAGATGCCCAAGTTAGTTTTGGTTCCCCCTATGTCACCGGCAAGGAGATATTCTTCGTTTTTCAAACCGATCTTTTTCCCATGTGCCTTGTGCCCTGCGCCCTTTGCCATAAAATTATCATCTCCCATATCTCTAGTTACTTACTTTTGTCAGAGTAATGCGAAAATCTTTGTCAAATATATAGATAAATCATGTTAAATCAACAGAAAGATATATTTTACATAAGTTTGACATTTAACAATATAGTATCTATGTTGACATGGCTTTATATACCGAACATCTCGGGATTAGCATTTTATTAAATAAAGAAGGAGTCAATATGAATATCAGCGATAAGGTTTTTGTGGCATTTGATTACAGGCTTACCCTTGATTCAGGGGAAGAGGTTGATAAATCCCAGGCAGGAAAACCCCTTGGCTTTATAACAGGGGCAGGGCAGATCATCCCGGGGCTTGAAAGTAAGATGATGGGTATGGCCGTGGGTGAGAAGGCCAGGATCAGCGTGGAGCCTCAAAATGCATACGGGCTTATCAATCCCGAATTGTTTCAGGAGATAAGAAGAGACCAGTTTCCGGATGACATTGAGATCAAACCGGGTATGACATTTCAGAGCCACGGGCCGCAGGGGCCTATGATTATTAAGGTTAAAGAGGTAAAGGGAAATGATACAGTGGTAATAGACCTGAACCATCCCCTTGCAGGTGAAAGGCTGCACTTTGATATTAATATAGCCGAGGTGCGCCATCTTACACCTGAAGAGGCTGAAGGTCTATTTTCTTCATGCGGCAGTTGCTGCGGGTCTGGTGAATCAGGTGGATGCGGTTCTGGCGGATGCGGATCAGAGGGTTCATGCTGCCATTGATTCCTTTTTATGTTTAATGGTCTAATGAACCTCAATTGAAAAAGACTTATATTTTATGGCCATTTTAAGCCTTCTAGATGTCAGCATAAGCTTTGGCTCTCCCCCTATTCTCGACAGGGTTAACCTTCAGGTTGAAAAGGGGGAAAGGGTATGCATCCTTGGCAGAAACGGCGAAGGGAAAAGCACCCTTTTAAAACTCATAAGCGGACTCATCAGGCCTGACAGCGGAACTATCTCTATTCAGAAAGGGCTCTCAGTAGCCGGTCTTTCACAGGAGTTGCCACAGGGTCTTGAAGGCACAGTGCATGAGGTTGTTTCCGGCGGATTAAGCGGGGTGGGAGGCCTTCTTGACGAGTATCATCAGCTTTCAAAAAAAATGGCACAGCATCATGATGATGCAATACTGAAAAATATCACGGATATCCATGAAAAGCTGGACAGGTTAAATGGATGGGAGGTGGGTCGCCTGGCTGATGAGGTGATTACCAGGCTTTCACTTGACCCGGATGAACCCTTTTCTTCTCTCTCTGTTGGTTTTAAGCGAAGGGTGCTTCTCGCAAGGGGACTTGTCAGTAAGCCTGATCTCCTGCTGCTTGATGAACCTACCAATCACCTTGATATCCCCTCCATAACATGGATGGAGGAGTTTTTAGAAAAATATCCCGGCACCATCATTATTGTCACCCATGACAGGATGTTTTTAAGAAAACTTGCCACGCGTATAATAGAGATAGACAGGGGAAATATTTTAAACTGGGCATGCGGATACGATGCATTCATGGAAAGGCGCGAGGGTGTGCTTGAGACTGAGGAGACTCACCGGAATGAGTTCAGGCGCAGGCTGGCGCAGGAAGAGGAGTGGATCAGAAAAGGTGTAAAGGCGAGACGAACAAGAAACGAGGGGCGGGTACGCGCATTATTAAAGATGCGTGAAGAGCAGAGAAGCTGGCGGATGAAATCCGGTGTCTCAAGGATTACGCTTCAGGATGCAGTCAGCTCCGGTAAACTTGTGATTGAGGCAACAGATATAAGTCACGGTTTTCATGTCAAGCCTGTTATTAAGAATTTTTCAACTGTAATTATACGCGGCGACAGGATAGGCGTTATAGGCCCAAATGGCGCAGGCAAGAGCACTCTGCTTAAAATCCTTTTAAGAAAGATAATTGCTGACAAAGGCATTGTAAAACATGGCACAAGGCTTGAGATCACCTATTTTGATCAGGTCAGGGAAGAGCTTGACGAGGATGCCACGGTAGAGGCGAATGTGGCTGATGGAAAGGATACTGTTATTATAAATGATACCCCAAGGCATATTATAGGTTATTTAAAGGATTTCCTGTTTACGCCGGAAAGGGCAAAGAGCCCTGTGCGCATCCTTTCAGGCGGGGAGCGCAACAGGCTCCTCCTTGCAAAACTTTTTGTCAGGCCATCAAACCTCCTGGTGCTTGATGAACCTACAAATGACCTTGATATGGAGACCCTTGAGCTGCTTGAAGAGAGGCTCATGGATTATAAAGGCACCATTATCCTTGTAAGCCATGACCGCACCTTTTTAAATAATGTGGTGACAAGCACAATAGTGTTTGAAGAAAAATGTAAAATAGCGGAATACCCTGGCGGATATGATGACTGGATTTCTCAGCGGCCTGCCCCTGTCCAGGCAAAAGAGCCACCAAAAACGGCTGCACCTTTAACGCAGTTGGTAAAAAGGGAGCAGCCGCGCAGGCTCAGTTACAAGGAGGCAAAGGAGCTTGAAGGGTTACCCCCAATTATAGAGAAGCTGGAACAGGATCAGGCATCTCTTTATGAGCAGATGGCAGACCCTGAGTTTTACAGGAAGAATGGCGACCAGATAGCAGGGGCAAAGGCAAGAATGGAGCAGATCAAAAAAGAGCTGGATGAATGCTACAGGCGGTGGGAAGAGCTGGAGGAGATTAAAGAGGCATCGTCTTAGTTTTGAGCTTCATTCATAAGGATAATAGGCAACCTGTCCGCTACCAGGAGCCCTTTTTTAGTAGGGGTAATATAGTCGCCTGTTAACTTAACATACCCAGTGGATTCAAGTTTCCGTGCGGATTCAATAGCGCCGGTAATATCTGTAAGAATATCCATCTTTATTCCCTCTATAGTCCTGAGACCCAGGGATATCTTTTCAAGCAACTCCTGCTCAATTGTCAGTTCCTCTGTATCCTCAACAGGCGGCATTCCGCCTTCAAGAGTCGCGCAATAATTTTTAACAGAGCTGCGATTCCACCACCTATTTTTACCATCAAATGAGTGTGCGGATGGGCCCAGGCCAAGGTATGGCAGCCGTTTCCAGTATTTCATATTATGCCTTGACCGGTATTTATGACCTTTAGCAAAGTTTGAGACCTCATAATGAGAATAACCCCTATCTTCTAGAAAGGCAGATGTTTCAAGAAAAAACTCAACCGCAGCATCTTCACCGAGTTCATTCAGCTCACCCTTTTTTTTCATGGCGTTAAAAAGAGTCTTACCCTCTATTGTAAGCTGATAGCATGAGATGTGCTCAGGGCCTAATTCTACAGCCCTTTCAAGGTTCTTTATCCACTCATCAATGGATTGATCCTTAATGCCATAAATAAGGTCAAGACCTGTGTTAATAAAACCTGAATCCCTTATAATTTGAAATACCCTCTCAGAATCGGCTGCGCAGTGCCTTCTTCCAAGAAATTTAAGGTCATTGTCATTAAATGACTGAACGCCGAGGTTTACACGGTTGATGCCAGCTCTTTTTATCCCTGTGATCTTTTCACTGGTCATGTCGCCTGGGTTTGTCTCAATGGTGATCTCAGCCCCTTCACCAATTTCAAAATTGCTTTTTACTGAATCAATGATATCAACAATCACCCCTGTATCAAGCATAGAGGGTGTGCCACCGCCAATATAGATAGTGTCAAAAGAGGCAAATCTCTTTTTATATATCTCCATCTCAATTCTCAGGGCATCAATGAAGCTGCTCACGAGGGCGGTTGATGCAATGGAGTAAAAGTCACAGTATGGGCACTTTGATCTGCAAAAGGGGAAATGAATGTAAAGCCCGGAGGGGGATGTTGGTGGTTTTATGGGAGGTTGTCGCTGTTCGGGCATGGGTGATTAAACGAAATGGCGCAGGGCGCAGGGCGCATCCACCGTCGCTAAAAAGCCTTGGCGGGACAGGGGGCGCAAGGGAAAGACATTTTCCCTGGGCCTTGCGCCTTGTGCCTTGTGCCTGATGTTAAATTCACTATTTTTCATTTTATCATTTCAGCTTCAGTAAATGGAAAAGATGGTCAGCCTAATCGTTATCTGATTTGAAGACCGCTACAAAAGCGCTCTGGGGGATAGAGACAGAGCCTATCATCTTCATGCGTTTTTTACCCTTTTTCTGTTTTTCAAGGAGCTTGCGCTTACGTGAGATATCACCACCGTAGCACTTGGCTGTAACATCCTTTCTGAAGGCATTTACTGTGCTGCGGGCTATTATTGTCCCGCCTATGGCGCCCTGTATGGCGATTTTAAACATATGCCTGGGTATCTCTTCCTTGAGCTTTTCACATGCATGCAAAGCCCTCTCCCTGGCCCTATCCTTGTGTACTATCTGAGAAAGGGCATCCACCCTCTCGGAATTAACCAGTATATCAAGTTTCACAAGGTCATTCTTCCTGTAATCAAGCATGTCATAATCAAATGAACCGTAACCCTGGGTAACGGTCTTTAATCTGTCATAAAAGTCATAGAGTATCTCTGCAAGAGGCATGTCAAAGTTGATCTCAACCCTGCCCTGAGTAGGGTAATTGAACCTTGCATTTTCACCCCTGCGTTCAAGACATAAATCCATTACAGCGCCCATGTACCTTTCAGGTATCAGGATGCTCGTCTTAATGTAAGGTTCATATGAGGCTTCAATGGTTGCAGGGTCAGGGTAGTAAAGCGGGTTATCCACCTTTATCATATCACCATTGGTAAGCTCAAAATGATATTCAACCGATGGCACGGTCATGATAATAGACTGGTCATACTCGCGCTCAAGTCTTTCCTGCACTATCTCAAGGTGCAGAAGCCCCAAAAACCCGCACCTGAAACCCATACCAAGGGCGGCTGATGAATCTTTCTGATAAATAAAGGCCGCATCATTCAGCTTGTATTTTTCAAGTGAATCGGAAAGTGATCCGTAATCATCTGAACTGATAGGATAGATTGAAGAGAATACAACCGGTTTTGCCTGTTTGAACCCTGCAAGCGGTTCAGGAGCAGGGTTGTTATCAAGGGTGATGGTATCTCCGATGCTTGTGTCGCTTACTGTCTTTATTCCTGCTATCAAATAACCGACATCACCGGCTGACAGAGATTTGACCGGTTCCTTTTTTATGCCGAACCTGCCCACCTCTTCAACCCTGTAGGTCGCCCTGTTTGACATGAACCTGATCACATCACGCGCCTCAAGCCTGCCTGAAAAGAGCCTGATGCTCACAATTGTGCCCCTGAAAGAATCATAATGGGCATCAAATATAAGGGCCTTAAGCGGGCCATCCGGGTCGCCTGTTGGGGCAGGGACATATTTTGTTATGGCCTCCAGCACATCGTCTATGCCTATCCCCTCTTTTGCAGAGCAGAGGATTGCCATATCTGAGTCGAGCCCAAGGTCTACCTCAATCTGCTCCTTAACCTTTTCTATGTCCGCTGAAGGCAGATCAATTTTGTTGATTACCGGTATTATCTCAAGGTTCTGTTCAATGGCTGCATACATGTTAGCCAGTGTCTGTGCCTCAACCCCCTGTGATGCATCTATAAGCAGGAGCGCCCCCTCACAGGAGGCAAGGGCCCGTGACACCTCATATGAAAAGTCCACATGGCCGGGCGTGTCAATAAGGTTGAGTTCATATTTTTCACCGTTTTTGGCCGTATAGGGGAGTGTTATGGCCTGGCTTTTTATAGTAATGCCCCTTTCCCTTTCTATATCCATATTGTCCAGAAGCTGATCCCTGAACTGACGGTCATCCACCTGACCGGTATACTGGATTAATCTATCTGCAAGGGTTGACTTACCGTGGTCAATATGCGCTATTATGCTGAAATTTCTTATGTTTTTCATATTTTCTTTTTGTTCTTTCCAAGTTTTCCACTGTTGTATTGTACAGGGCGGTAAGTATATGGGAAAACTACCCCAGCGTCGAGAAAAAAGATAGCAGATACCGGTTTCAGAATAATTTTCTTCATGGTGGCTATATCGTTGACCTTCTTCTAACCAGCAATTATAATCTTACCAAAATCTTACTTTATTATGGGAGTTATTATGCAAACAATTCAGTTATCCGGTAAAGGGCAGGTAATTATACCCAAGATTTTAAGGGACAGGTATAAATGGAATCCGGGGCAGAGGTTATTAGTGGTTGATACTGGTGATGGCATTATCCTGAAACCTTTAAATGTTTTTAAAAATAGTGAACTTGATCAGGTGGCAGGGATCTTAAAATATAGAGGCAAAAGTGTTTCCCTTGATCAGATGGAAGAGGCAATTAAAAAGGGGGCGGTTAGATCGGAAGAGCACACGTCTGAACTCCAGTCACCGCTCATTATCTC
>CAZXUA010000112.1:0-15649 GCA_964643755.1 uncultured Desulfatiglans sp.
TTGGGTTTTCAAATTACCTTAGAGCCCATTGACCAACTTCAAGTTTCTTAGGAGATTTACCTGATGGGCGGATCATAATCTTTATAAATATTGTCGGTTAAAATTACCGCTAAAATCGGTGTTTAACTAATTTATTTAAAATCGGCCTGAAAAGTGGCTATTAAAAAGGAAAAAGGGGAGAATACCCATTGTCATTATTACGTGTACGCTATCAGACAATTGAGTTTAAGGATATGGATATTCATGTCAGGACCCTGCGTGACAGGCAGCAATATTCTGATGATGATGTGGCAGAAAAACTTGGAATTTCTACGGCTACATGGCCCTTTTTTGGAATCATATGGGATTCAAGCCTTGTTTTGGCGCATTTCTTATATGATTTTAATATCACCGGGAAACGTATTTTTGAAGTAGGCTGCGGGATCCGTCTTTCAAGTCTATTGTTAAATAACCTTCTCGTTGACATAACAGCAACCGATTATCATCCTGAAGCAGAAATTTTTCTTATTGAGAATACTAAACTAAATCATGGAAAACCCATTCCATTTATACGAACTGGCTGGGAAGATGAAGACATTGATCTGGGCAGGTTTGATCTTATTATCGAAAGTGATCTGCTTTATGAAAGAGAACACGCTTCTATCTTATCAGGCTTTATCGATCAGCATGCAAAAACAGGGTGCGAAGTAATACTGGTTGATCCCGGGAGAGGCAATCATGCAAAGTTCAGCAGGAAAATGGTCAAACCGGGGGATTCTCACAGTCAGAATAAACCTGCAAATACAGGATATCTGTCTCAGCTATTCAGAGGTGCGATTTTTTGTTACAAGAAAATCACTCCATTGTATTGCACCCAAATACAGTATTATTAATAAATGATATGACATTATAACATTACAGGGTTAAAAAAATACTTGAAACGGCCTGAGGCTTAGGCCCCCGGCAATCCATGAAAAATAATTATGAGGATTTTTTCAGAAGGGTGTTTCGCCACATTCGATATGACTCGCAATCATCCTGTATATGTATGACATGAACACAATGATTGCCGTTAAAACCCATCATCATTACATTCCCCTGACCTTCATATATTGCCGTGTCACAGATTTCACATATTGCTATTTTATTGTGAAAATTTATATGATTCATATGTTACCTCCTTTCTTATTTTCTTATATTGCTTTACGCTGATCATTCATCATGAATATCAAAAAAAAATAAAAGGGCGCCCATAATCATTATGAAGCGCCCTTAATTTTCAACTACTAGATAAAAAAATTAAATAGTCTTTACATTTATTGCTGATGGGCCTTTTGGGCCATTCTCAATATCAAACGTAACACGAGCACCTTCATCCAGGCTCTTGAAACCGTTAGATACAATACCTGAATGATGAACAAATACATCCGGGCCATTGTCCTGTTCGATGAAACCAAAACCTTTTTTGTCATTAAACCATTTCACTGTACCATTACTCATTTTGACATCCTCCTTTCGAATTAATTTAAAGTTTCTATGCAAAGGATGTCTTTTTACAAGTGCTACCCTATGAATGAAACCGGCCGGAAAAATATCCAACCTTTTTTGAGGGACTAATATATACCTTAAAAAAATATAAAGCAAGATAAATTACTAAGTAAATTAATATTTATTGAACTATTTTATTCAATTTGAAGATATAATTTAATATAAAAATTATAACCTTGACTCATTTTAAATATTTAATTAAACTTAACTTATTTATATTGATAAGGTTATTTTTTTGCATTATAATTTATTTAATATTTAATATTTTTTATTTAATATAATTGTGCATATCTAATAATAATTTACCATTTTAAAATAACTGAGATGAAAGAGACAACATAAAAAAACACATCGAAGGCATGACTCTTAAGATGAAAATTTCATCTACATTAACCTTTAAGAAGGACGATGTTATTGATCATGATACTTTTGGAAAAGGTATAGTAATAAGCAATGATCATAAAAAAATCGAAGTGCTTTTTACTGACAGACTCAGGACACTTGTGTGCGACCGATAAATACATACTTTTCGAGCCTATTCAACAAAACCTGGCATAATTTTAGTTGGTAGACAAACTGTTTCTGTTTTTATTTTTTCAGGGATATGACCTGTTTTAATTACATTATAAACAGTACATGTTGTCTTTGGATTTATTTTATCGCCTGATATACGGCAACGCAGATACTCCTTGAGGCTCAAAAGAACAATAAGCGCTGATAAAGCAAATATGCGTAAGCCAGCCCATCCGAAATATAACCTGTATAGCTCTTTTACATCCTTAAGCAGATATTCACTTTTCCGGTTCTGAACAAAGATGGTTGAGGCACAAAGAAAATATCTCATGATTTTAAGTCTTTTTTCAAATGAGGCTGCTTGTTTAACAATCTTTTCATCCTTGTGTTCTTTACAATATGAGTAACCCATTAATGCTGTTTTTATTGCACGAAGCATAGAGGCCCCGTTCCGGTTATAGTCGATCTCAAATGCCAGCCTTAAAAACTCCCTTGATTCATCCCTTGTAAAATGCTCATGGTTGAACCATATCTCTCCCTGCCCATGCTGTGATTCATATGGCACCTCATCTATTAATTTCCCTGCCTTTTCATAGTCACTGTACAACTGTGTTCCGGGTATTGGCCCCAGAGATGCAAACTGAAGATAATCAGGGTCAAGTGAGGTGACAAAGTCAACATCTTCCCAGATGGTATTTTTATTGTGCTGCTCCAGAAACAGGATGGATGAGGCGAGTATACTTATTCCCCTCTTCCTCAGTTCAGATATAAGTGTAGTAAAATCTGTTCCTCTATTTTTTACATAGATCTCCTGGCGCGATTCAACACCAATCCATATGAAATTAACACCCATCCTTACCAGGATATCAAGGTCATCCAGATCCTTGATTGTTTCAGCAGAGCTGAATATCGCAAAGGTAAAATGGCGGTTATTACTTTCCATCTGTTCGAGCAATTCTAATGCCCTCCCCTTCATTTTTAGAAAGTTTTCATCCAGGACACCAAAATCAGTGATCCCCATTTCCTCTTCATACCTGCAGCAGAGGTCATAAATATCTTTTCCACTCTTAAGGTATGGGATATAATCCCCAAAAAAATGTGATGTTGCACAAAACCTGCATTTATTGGGGCAGCCTACACCAGTGATAAGTATCCCTGAATCAGAGGCCCATGGAACACCCATAACCCTCCTGTTAAAGGAGCTGTATCCAAGGGGGTGCTTTATGGGCTTGTCCGGGTTTTCTCCAAATAATTTTCTTAAAAAATAGACCCCTTCTCCCTTGC
Source organism: uncultured Desulfatiglans sp. (assembly GCA_964643755.1). GTDB lineage: Bacteria > Desulfobacterota > DSM-4660 > Desulfatiglandales > HGW-15 > JAAZBV01. The sequence goes on from CAZXUA010000112.1 coordinate 3,325, forward strand.
ATATATAGTCATTATCAATCATTTGCTCTAATCCCGGAATACTTACGCCATGCCCTCCAAGGATTATTTTTGATTTGGGAGACAACTGCCTGATAAGCCTTGCCATCTCCTTTGCCTTTTTGAAATTTGGGATTATAAAACTTATCCCAACATAGTCATAACCCCTTTTAATTTCCTGTGTAAAACGTTTAAGGCTAGGGAAATCAAGAACTGTAGTCGGCATGTCGATATTCTCGGCAAGAAAATAAAGGCCCTGGCTCCTGTGGTTGAACCGATAAGAAAATATGCCCTGCTCCCTTGTGACCTGATTATGGAACAGCTCCATCTTATTTTCTTTTACGCCATATTCATCATCTACAGCATATGGCCCGAACACCGAGGTAAGTAATAACTTCATGTAATGACTCCAAATTAAAAAAAGCCGCAGGATTTAGTAAAATCCCGCGGCTTGAAATATAAGTTTTAGAAATTTTATCTATAATTCAAATATATGTAATACAACATATGTGAACAATAACCCGGTTTCATACAAATTGTCAATTTATGAATTCAAAAATACAAAATGGTTCAATTATTGTGTATTGTGCAACCTGTAAAATCTGCCAAAAATCCTCTTTATTTACTAAACATAATCAACCTCTGAACTGATGCTCCCATTACTCATTGTAAAGATCACGTTGTAATGGCGCCCTTGTTCAAGCAGGTATTCAAATTCTTCTATGGCAATATCCGGATTGGTTTCATATCTTTTTGCAAACTCCAGATGTTTTTTCGCGGCCTCAAGAAATGAGCTGTTTGCAGACATCCTTCTGATGGTGTTTGATAGTCCAGGATCACTGTTGATCGCCTCTTCAAATTTATCTGCATTGCTATTGTTACCATGAACGATAATCTTGCCGTTGCACCCAACACTTATATCCATTTCAGTATCAGGTGATATACCGAGTTTTGCGTAAAGCAAACGAAACTGCTCTTCAACCATAGAGGTATCATTTTTAAGGCTACCTTCAATGGAATCCAGTGTTATTGGGCCATTGTTTGAGGCAAGAATATTACTAAGCAGAGAGGCCTGCCTTCCTGTTCCCGAAATAGTTACTGTATCGTTTCCTGATTTTCTTACAGATGGGTCAATATTATTTAAAGCTGTTTGTTCCAAAAGACCTTGAGAAGAATAGGTCGAGTTAGAATAACCGGTAGAATTCAATGAAGAGATCATATTAGCCCCCAAAATTATTTTTAAAATAACAAAGCAATTATTGTGCCTAATTCTTATTTAAAAAATAATTACTGTATATCCAGACTGTTAAAGGTGCTTAGTAATGATAAAGGTTAAGGATATTACTGAATCGAGGAAAATTATTCCCTTCTAATAAAGAAACATCTGCCTACTGATAATACAGGAGGGCAAAGGAGAAAGATTATGTCGGGTTGCTTCGCTTAAACCGACAGTCTTTTTCGATTTAAGGCAAAACAATGTAAAACCATTAAGGATGTTCGTGAGTGGATGAAGTGGGAAAAAAGGTTAAAAAAACCGCAATCTGATTATTATTGAGCACTTTTGACAGCTAGACTTAATCAGCTATTGACATAGTATAGAGTTCAGAATAGAGATTACATTTCGTTTTATATTTAACAAAAAGGAAATTTTATGGCTGTCAGCAAAGAAGAATCACTTGAATATCACAGAAAGATAAAGCCTGGTAAAATAGAGGTAAATGCAACAAAGTCCTTAGTTACATCCCATGACCTGAGTATGGCCTATACCCCCGGAGTAGCTTATCCGTGCCTTGAGATAGAGGAAAACCCGCAGCTTGCATACGAATATACCGCAAAGGGAAACCTGGTAGCAGTTATAACAGACGGGACTGCTGTCCTTGGATTGGGCAATATTGGCGCCCTTGCTGGTAAACCTGTCATGGAAGGGAAAGGCGTTCTGTTCAAAAAACTCGCAGATATAGATGTCTTTGACCTTGAATTGAATACCCAAACACCGGATCAGTTCATACAGGCTGTAAAGGCTATGGAACCTACATTCGGCGGTATAAACCTCGAAGACATCTCTGCCCCTGACTGTTTCTACATCGAAGAGGAGCTTAAAAAGCAGTTGAAGATCCCCGTATTTCATGATGATCAGCATGGCACTGCAATCATAACCACTGCGGCGCTTATGAATGCAGTCGAAGTCACCGGTAAAAGGATCGACGAGGTCAGGATCGTCTATAATGGCGCTGGAGCAGCAGGCATAGCATGCTGTAAACTACATTTTTCAGTCGGGGTAAAAAAGGAGAATGTCATCCTGTGCGACAGTAAAGGTGTAATCTATAAGGGAAGAAAAGAGGGGATGAACCCCTATAAGGAAGAACTCGCAGCAGAAACTTCATGCCGCACCCTTGAAGAGGCCCTTAGCGGGGCTGATGTTTTTGTAGGTATATCTGTTAAAAATGCCCTGAAACCTGAGATGTTGCTCAAGATGGCAGAGAAGCCGGTCATATTTGCACTGGCCAACCCTGATCCGGAGATAACTTATGACCTTGCAAAAGGGGCGAGACCTGATGCCATTATAGCTACAGGCCGCTCGGATTTTCCGAATCAGGTCAATAATGTTTTAGGGTTCCCGTTCATATTCAGGGGCGCACTTGACTGTCAGGCAACAGAGATCAATGATGCAATGAAACTTGCGGCTGCACATGCCCTTGCTGATCTGGCAAAACAGGAGGTACCAGAGCTTGTGCTCAATGCCTACGGATTAAAATCACTCCACTTCGGGCCTGATTACATTATACCAAAGCCCTTTGACCCAAGGGCAATTTTCTGGGTAACACCTGCTATAGTTGAGGCGGCAATACATACAGGGGTTGCAAGAAAGCAAATAACGGATATGAATGGTTATCGCACCAAGCTTGAAAGGCTTATGATGATATAAATCATATATGATTGATTCATAAAAGGGGGCCAAATCTCAAGGCCCCCTTTCTGTTAGTGCATGGTCTGATATCTTAATTTGTTCTTCTCAGGTGATGCGATCCATATTCCGAGAGCGCCCAGGAGTATACAAACCATAAGGGATAAAAAGGGCAAAATATAGCTCCCGCTTGCATCATATAGATACCCTCCGGCAAATGAACTGAATGCCCCGCCAATACCATAGGCTACAGATACAGTGGCTATGATCCTGCCAAAGGATGGCCCTGTGAAAAGATCTGCCATGCTGCTGGCATAAATAGGGGAATATGCCCCCTGCCCTGTCCCATACAAAAGGGCAAAGATATACAAAAGAATATTCAATTGTGTCTCCTTGACAAACAGAAAGAAAACCATACCTGAAAAGGCCAGTACAGAGCCAAGGGCAAGGGCCCATTTTCTGCCGACGCGATCTGATATTGCCCCGAAAGAGGCATTTCCAAGAGATCCTAGCCCCCATGTTATTCCAAGGATAGATGCAGCAAGCAAAGGGCTGAAGCCAGAGTCCACAATATACATACTCTGGTGAACAACCATCATACTGACTATGTACCCGTGGCATGCGGCAGTCAGGTTGATCCACCAGAATGGGGCTGTCTTTGATGCCATGCCTAAAGTCCAATAGCGTTCAGATGTCTTTTCATTATTGCCCCCTGAGAAGACAGTGTCTGCCCGTCTATTTTTCATATTTTTTATATTATCGGGTAAAAGTCCTATCTCCTGTGGCGAAGATCTTAAAAAGATGGATGAAGCAGGTATAATGAATAGCAGTACAGCAGCCGCAGTTACTAAAAATGCACCCCTCCATCCCCAGTTTTTTATTATAAACCCTGCAATCATTGCCACAAAAAGTGATCCTGCTCCTATCCCTGATGCTGCAATCCCGTTTGCAAGCCCCTTTTTCTTTATAAACCACCTTGGGACAATGGTCATATTGGGTGCGAAACCTGTCATGTTTATACCGATTGCAGTTAAGAGACCCCAGAATAGATACAACTGCCATTTGCTGTTTATACAACTGCATAAAATCAGGCCGGTTGCAAGAAAGGCAGCGCCGACCGGGAAAAGGCGCCTGGGGCTGAACCTGTCTATCAGATAACCTGAAACAGGTGCAAAAAGGGCATGCACACACATGGCAATAGAAAAGGCAAGGGCGGTGCTTGCCCTGCTCCACCTGAATTCATCAAGTATTGCAACATAATAGACGCCAAACGAAACCCTGATGCCTATTGAGAAAAAAAGGGTAAGGAATGAAACGGCAACTATAACCCAGCCATAATAGAATATATTCTGTTTATTGCTCATTTTTTTAGTCACTTAAATTATTCAGAGAGTATCACCCCCTGATCTGAAGTCAAGGCAAGATAGTGGAATAATAATAAATCCCCCAAATATTTATTAGTTTTTATAAAAAGGATAAAGGGGAAAAATATGAAATTGTTTTAGAAAAGTAGATATTTGGATTGACTAAAACAATAACTTTGTATAATTAATACCTTTTTTGATTTACAGGGAATATATCCGTTTATATATTGCACGACAAAAAGGAGGATAAAGTTTTCAATGGGAAGCCATAAAAAGATTGAAAGAAAACGCGAAATAGAAAGAAGAAGGCACCGCAGGAAAAAAAGGCTTAAACTGAGGGCAAAGGAAGAGGCCTCAAAAAAATAGGATATTATCAGGGTGTTAGTTTAACAGCATAACGCACATTTACACCCTTTTTATAAATATTTATTTGATCTTTATGCCATAGCGCATAATAAATATTGAAAGGAATATAACAATGAGTTCCAATTCAAAACAGGTTAAAATTATAAGAAAATACAAAAAAAAGGGAAACAAGCCAAACCTGAAGGCAGATAGAAAACGCGATCAGCAGAATCGCGAAGTGCTTAAAGAGCTTGCAGAAAAGGATAAGAAGTAATCTATCCTTACAGCCCCTGTTTTCTCCAAGGGGGCCCCTTATGTATGGCATCTATTATAAAACCACCTCATGATTGAGGTGGTTTTTTTATTCCTCCATCACTGCATCCAGATTACACAAGGCATATAGGCTTCTGAATGGAGTTAATAATTATGTTGTAGAACAATCAAACCCATTCTGATATATTGCTATAAAGAAACCTGATAAATAATGAAATGAAAAAAACAGTTAATAACCATATCTATCCAATCAGCGCTATAACCCTGGCTATTTTAATATCCATATATTTTTCCGGGTGTGGTGATAAACAGTGTCATAAAGGTAATTGCATTGATGGATATGGCATGTTTACAACACTTGAGGGGCTCAGATACGAAGGCAATTTTCAAAATGGTAAATTCCAGGGCAGTGGCAAGTTGTATTTTACTGATGGAGGGTTTTATCAGGGAGAGTTTTCAGGCGGCATTCAGAACGGAAATGGTGATATGACATACAGCGATGGCGCCAGATACACAGGACAGTGGAAAAATGGATTAAGACATGGAAAGGGAGATTATATCTCTTCTGATGGGGTAACCTATGCCGGTGACTGGAACATGGGGATTATCACCGGAAATGGGGTGATGGAATATAAAGATGGCCGTAAATATGAAGGAGAGTTTGTTAACGGTAAACGAGAAGGCACAGGAGAGATGACACTGCCTGGTGGAGATAAATATTCAGGCCGTTTTACAAATGATGAGATGACCGGTAATGGTGTTTTTATAATGAATGAGGGCATTAGATATGAAGGTATATTTGAAAAAGGTGTGCTGAACGGGAGATGCACTGTTTCATACCCTGACGGCAGCATATATCATGGTGAATGTAAAGAAAATGTAAGGTCTGGCGACGGAGAGCTCACATATAAGGATGGAAGAAAGTATAAAGGGCAATTTGAAAATGGGATGTTCCACGGACAGGGGGAATATGATCTTGAAGATGGGTCAAAATACAAAGGTCAATTTAAAGAATACCATATTACAGGCGCAGGAGTTATGATTTACCCTGATGGTTCGAGATATACAGGGGATTTCTATGATGGAAAGAGAAATGGCAGTGGTGAGCTTATAAGGCCTAATGGTGATAGATATGATGGTGAGTTCACAAATAACAATAAGAATGGGACCGGCACCTTTTTTTATTCTGATGGTTCCAGATATGACGGTGAATGGAAAGGCAATAAAAAATCAGGCAAAGGCGTCATGATCTGGCCTGATGGAAAAAGATATGATGGTGATTTCAAAAATGACCTTATGGATGGTTCAGGTACCTTCATACTTTCAAACGGTTCTGTATATATTGGTACTTTTTCTCAGGGCAAGATATCAGGCACAGGCATAATGAGTTATAAAAATGGTCAGGAATATTCAGGGACATGGAAAGATGAAAAATGGCATGGCGAAGGTATACTCACCTGGCCGGATGGGAAAAGATACAGCGGTCAGTTTACTGAAGGCCAGATCACAGGAAAAGGACGCATCACCTTTCCGGATGGAAGGGTTTATGAGGGTGATCTTGTAAAAGGCATAATGCATGGAAAAGGCCAATTAACCTGGCCTGATGGACGTGAGTACAATGGTGACTTGTGTAATGATAAGTATTGTAATAATGGGACTTACACCTTCCCTGATGGAAGACAATATGTGGGGCAATGGAAAGATGGTGAGTATAATGGCTATGGAAAAATACAGTACCCTGATGGAAGCAGCTATGAAGGGATGTGGAGAAGGAACATGATGAATGGCAAAGGGATATATATTAGAGCAGATGGGAGCGTCACAAGGGGTGAATGGAAAGAGGGGGTTCAGATTCAATAATTTTTCCATTTCAACTTTGAGCCTCTTTTTCTTTAGGTTTGAGCTCACAATTTTAGATCACATGGAATCCATAAATAATGAAAAGCGATGTTTATAATAAAGAGTCAACCACATTGAGAGCACTTTTAAACAGTCATGACCTTAATATCATGCCCTGCTGTTATGATGGATTAAGCGCAAAACTCATACAGGATGCAGGGTTTAACCTCACCTTTATGAGCGGGTTTGCAGTATCTGCTGCCAGACTGGGCCTTCCTGACACAGGGCTAATTTCCTATGGCGAAATGGTTGATCAGGTAAAGAACATATGCAGCGCTGTAAAGATACCGGTTATAGCTGACGGAGACACAGGATACGGCAATGCGGTTAATGTTAAACGCACTGTTTATGGATATATCCAGGCAGGTGCGGCAGGCATTATGATAGAGGATCAGAAGAGCCCAAAACGGTGCGGACACACATCGGGAAAGGAGGTTATAGAGAGAAAGGATGCTGTTATCAGGTTAAAGGCAGCAATAGAGGCGCAAAAAGAGGCCAGAGAGGATGGTAAGGATATTATTATCATGGCCCGCACAGATGCCCGTGCAACCCTTGGACTTAATGAGGCGATAGAGCGGGCAAAAGTATTTAACGATCTGGGAGCTGATATACTTTTTGTAGAGGCGCCATACTCAGAAGAGGAAATGCATACAATATGTGTCAATGCCCCGGGGTGTCACATGGCAAACATGGTAGAGCATGGCAGAACACCTCTGTTACCCCCTTCCCGCCTGGCTGAGCTTGGTTATAAGATTGCAGCATACCCGCTCACCCTGTTATCTGCCTCAATATATGCTATGAAAATGGCACTTACTAAACTCAAAAAGGATGAACCTAATGACAATATCATGGACTTTAAAGAACTCCAGTCTATAATAGGTTTTCCTGAATATGATGAAACCCTGAAACGTCTTGAGGAGTAAAACCCTATTTTTATTATCTTTTTAAGTTGCACATATCTTTTCATTGTTATATCGATTTCATGATTGTTGAAAAAGCATTAATGATGTTTTAAATAAAAGTCAAAGTATTCCTTCATACTCGCGCCTATCCTCCTCGGTGGCGCTGCGACCAAGGATTGACAGGCGGGGATCCATTTTGTATATACTTAATCTAAAGTGAATTTCCTCTGAAGTTTATCCCGCATTTGAGGCTGGGCGGGAATGACGTAGATGGTGTTCGTTTATTATTATTGTGTGAGAAGGAGATAAAAATCCTATTTATTCATTTTTTAGGCTTAAGGAGATCTATATGCTTTCAGCTAAACAAAACTTTCTGGAGACAGTCAAGAAAAATGGCAAGCCTGACAGGCTGGTAAATCAATATGAAAACATGGTTTTATTTATGGCTGACCCTGTTGCACTCTATGCAAGGGGAAAGCGGTTTAAGGGCATGGCTCCGATCCGCGACAAGTGGGGAACCTGCGTTGTGTGGCCTGATGACCAGCTTGCAGCAATGCCCCATGTTACAGCTGATGACAAGGTTGTAAAGGATATCTGCAACTGGAAAAATACAGCAAAGGCACCTGACATTTTCGGCAACTGTTCTGACCCCAGGGTATGGGATCAGGCGCTTGAGGCAATCTCTAAAATAGATCGTGAGAATTATATGCTTATGGCCTTTATGCCAACCGGCGTATTTGAACAGCTTCATTTTCTTATGGGTTTTGAGGATACGCTCATGAATTTCCTGGCTGAGCCTGAATGCATGATGGAGCTCTGTAATTATGTGGGCGAATACAGATATAACTATATGAAGCTTATAGTGGATAACCTTAAGCCTGATATCATGCTTTCACATGATGACTGGGGCAGTAAATACAGCATGTTCATGAGCCCTGATACATGGCGTGAGTTTATAAAACCCCAGTTTGTAAAAACATACAAGTATATGAATGATAAAGGGGTAATAATAATGCATCATGCCGATTCATTTCTCGAACCTATTGTAGAGGACATGGTCGAACTGGGCATAGATATCTGGCAGGGTGCCCTTCCGCAGAATAATATCCCTAAAGTTCAGAAACAGCTTAAGGGCCGCATGGTAATAATGGGTGGCATTGATGCAGCTATTGTTGACAGAGACGATTCCACTGATGATGAAATACGCACGGAAGTAAGGAGGGCGTTGGAAGAATATACACCAGGAGGCAGCTTCATTCCGGGCCTCACCTATGGTGCGCCTGGCAGCATCCATCCAAAGGTGGATGTAATTATTACCGAAGAGCTGGAAAAATTTAACAGGGAAAGATACAAACAGCTGGCAGGCTAATTAACCAGATCGAAATCGTTTTTTCTATCGAAATCGAAATCGGATTATCCAGCTTATTCGAAATTGATTTCGATAATGATTTCGATTTCGATTTTGGGAAAGATGAACAGGGTAAACATCTTGATTTAAGGTTTTGTTTTCAGTACACTTATCTGCAACTTTAAGTGCAGGAGAAAAATCAAACAATGGAACAGATAATCAATATCTATGTAGAAAAATTACCTGAAGGAGTTTTCCTTGCCACCTCAGATGATGTGCCAGGTCTGGTAGCTCAAGGCAGAACTGCCACAGAAGCAATAGAGATTGCTCGTGACGTTGCAAGAAAGCTTATGGAAGCACGGGCAGAAAGAGAGGGCAAGTTAAATTTTACAGAAATCCGGGATTCTTTCGAATATCCACTAATAATAAGTGCATAGAATGGGAAGAGTATCAGGTTTTCGCTATATAGATATAACCAAGAGGTTGAAAGCGCTTGGATTTGCTTTTGACAGGCAAGCAGCAGGCAGCCATGAGATTTGGTATAATAAAGCCACTGACCGTTCTACCACTATCCCTAATCATCCAGGTGATATGCCTGAAGGAACTCTTCACGCTAACCTTAAGCAGGCAGGTATTGAACCAGAGATTTTCCTGAAAATAAAATAAAATAAAAAGTTTTCCTGCATCATCTACAGCAACTAAATTAAATACTCAGCATTTATATCATGGCATTTAACCACTTTTTTCCAATTCCTTTACTCATATCCTCCCAAGGGCCTTAAGCACCCTGTCAGGGGTTATGGGGTAATCAAGCACCCATTTGCCAGTGGCATTATATATGGCGCCCGCAGTGATCCCTGACAGTGCAGCGCCGATATTTTCGCCAATCCCGAATGCGCCGTAAGTTCCATATCCGAGGTGGGTCTCAATCAGATGGCAGTCAACAACAGGATAATCATTCATGGTGCCGAGGTGATAGTTGATATGGTCAAAATTTAACCCTACCCCGGTTTCAGGGCAAAATATCTTTTCCTCTGTTGCGCTTCTCCCCAGGCCCATTATTGCGCCACCATACTGCTGCCCTTCAGCACCCTTCCGGTTAAAGAGATGGCCTATATCATTAGCGCATACCACATTTGCCACATAGACCATTCCTGTTTCAGTATCCACCTCTACCTCTATAAAATGAGCCTGCCTTCCCATAACATAGTTTTCGCCACCCATCATCCCTCCTGACATCATGCTGCTCACAGGAGAACCCATATCAGGATGGACTATCATGGGGTTTGTCTGCATAAAGCCGCCAGTAACCTGGTTTATATGCATCCTTTTTTCAGGATTGGCCTTTTCGAAAACATAGCTCTCTTTTATATCGTAATCTTCAGGTTTTTTCTTTGAAGATGATCCTGCCCCCCCATTCATGCCAAACATGAATCCTGGCATGCCCCCACCCATCGTTGAAGCCGCTGATTTAAGGATCTTCTGCTTTAATTCGCGGGCTGCAATCACTAGCTGAAATGTGGCGTTTACAGTACCTGTTGATCCTGCCGGCTGAGCTAAAGAATAAGCGCTGTTATCTGATGATTGCTGCTGAATAAGCACATCTTCATATTTAAGACCCAGTTCTGCTGCCACGCAATGGCGATATCCTGATTCAGTATCTGTACCCATGTTACATCTGAGACCAACAATTGTAACCTTTCCATCCTGCATGATCAGGCAGGCAAATGAATTGCTAACAAAGGACATAGCCCCCCTGCCCCAGTGCCATACATTTATTGAGGTAAAGCCCATGCCATGCATCCTGCCATTTTTAAGTCTCTTTGTACCCGGTACATGCCAATTTTTGTCCCAATCTATGGCCTTCTTCCCTATCTCTATTACCTCCTTAAGACTCTGACGCTGCGGAAACCCGTTCTCTTTCTGGTATTTGGTGACCCATTCCCAGTCATGTCCGTTACAGCCGTCATTTTTAAGAGCAACAACAGTAGGGTCAAGCCCCAATTCTGCTGCAACCATATCAAACATTATATTATGGGGTACACATGAGGCTGCACCGTGCCTGAAACATGCCTGATGCCCCATGTTGGTGAATGACCATGAACTGGTGCCGAGTATATTAGGGATTTTTGTACATTCAGGCGTCTTATCTACAGCCGGATTCCTTACGCCAACCATATGCCAGTGGTATGCGGTAATGGTGCCATCCTTTTTTGCCCCTACCTTGCAGGTGTATGTGCCTGCCTCATCTCCGCCACAGTAAAAACTGCTTTCATCATATAAAAGTTTTACAGCTCTTCCCCCTGCCCTTTTAGCCAGTATCACTGCGAGCCTGATAAAGAGATCAGAATAGGCAAGCCATGAGAGCCCGCCGAACCATGATCCCTGATAGGGGAACTTCACAGTGATCTTTGACCAGTGGGTAGTGGCCTTATCAGCCCCTGGAACAGCCTGACCAAATGTACCTCCTATAAATGGCATCCCTGCAGCAGGCCCTCCCATACTCATTCCGGGTGTGGTCAGGTTTCTCTGGGGATTTGACTGGTGATGAACCCAGAGGTCAAGAAAATCATCTCTCCATTTTGCTACACATACCATTGCCTCGACACCGGCAGGCGAATTCATTGCCCGGTTAATTGTATACTCGATGATCTTATCTGCCTCGGAAAACCCCTTTTCAACATCCCCTATCTCCCTGCTTTCAGTCATAACCATATTGGGGCTTGCTGTTGATTCCTTATCAGACCTACCGAACCCAAAACCGAAACCCATGGGTTGAGCCTCCGGCATGATCCTTGGCGCATCAGGCTTAGCTGAATCTGCCATATCAAGGATAAAGGGCTTTTCCTCCCATTCAATCCTTATTGCCCGTAACGCACGGTCGCACAGCTCTTCATTATCCGCCACAACAGCAACCCCCATTGGGTGCTGGTAAAAATCACTTGTACCCGGAAGTGTAAGTATGCTGTACATGGCCCCAGTATCTGCGCCAACACCTCGGTTTCCGGCTATATCAGGATCATCAAATCGTAGAATGTCCCTCACCCCAATGATCTTTTCAGCCTCACCGGTATCCATATTTTTTATCTTTGCATGTGCATAGGGGGATGTAAGTGTTTTGGCATAAAGCATCCCGGGGAGGGAAACGTCCCTTGTATAGACCGCCTGTCCTGATACCCTTTCAAATGCATCCTGTCGGCTCATCTTTTCCTTAATTGATTTACTGGACTCAGGCACCGGCCATGTCCATGGCTTGTTCTGATCTGCCATTGTCTGCTCCCGGTTAATATAA
>CAZXUA010000113.1:0-15625 GCA_964643755.1 uncultured Desulfatiglans sp.
AGTACAAATTTCTTTAATAAGTTCTTTAAACTCCATCCCCTCCTTTGCCACCAGTGAAGGGTTGGTTGTTACACCATCAAGCAGACCAAGCTCATTTGCCTTTTTGATCTCTTCAATGTTTGCTGTATCTATAAAAAATTTCATATATCCCTCCTTAAACCCTTTATGTTGTTTAACAATATGTAATCAGTTATTCAGTTTGGTTTTATATTTTTCAGCACACTCTTTGCTGCAGAATAATATCTCATTTCCTCCCAATACAGCCCGATATGCCTCATTCCTGGGAATATAGGTTTTACAGAAAGGGTCCTGTACCATCTCGCTTATCATACCGGAAGAATCCTTTTTATGATTATCCTTAGGGGCTGAAAGCAGCAGTCTCTTTACAAGGCTGTAAATGACATATAAAAGGAGTATATATATAAGCAGACGTACCATCAGTTCTTCACCATAAGCTTTATCTCCTGATCAGTTACAGGTATCTCATTCAGGATATCTCTCATGCTCTTTTTTAATACCGGATGGATAAGATCAGGCGCAATATCAACCATAGGGGCCATCACGAACCTGCGCAAATGCATACGCGGATGGGGTACAATCAGGTTTTTATCATTTATAATCTCACTGCCAACAAGGAGGACATCAAGATCAATGATACGCGATTCCCACCTGACACCTGTTCGCACCCTTCCCATCCTGTTTTCAACATCAAGCAGCATCTGTATAATCTCTGTAGCAGAAAGACCGGTATTGATACAGAGCACCGCATTTATAAACCAGTTATCACCCTCTATACCAACAGGCTGCGTCTTGTAAAATGGAGACAATGCCCTGATCCCGGTAAAATGATCCTTTTTTATTTGCTCAATCGCCTTTATGCAGTTTTCATAGGGGTCTCCCAGGTTACTGCCGATTCCTATATAAACAGTTTTCATATCTTCACTTCAATCCCAGGACATCCTGCATATCATAGAGGCCCGGTTTTCTATTAATGATCCACTTTGCAGCCCTTACAGCGCCTTTAGCAAAATTGTCCCTGTTATGTGCCCTGTGTGTGAGTTCAAGCCGTTCACCAATACCGCCAAAAAGCACGGTATGATCACCTGTGATATCCCCTGCCCTTACAGTCTGGATTCCTATCTCATCATCTCTCCTCTCACCTATCATGCCATGCCTTGAGTATACAGCTGTTTTGGATAGATCACGTCCGGTTGCCTCTGTAAGCTTCTTTGCTAGGCCTATTGCTGTTCCGCTTGGAGCATCCTTTTTAAGCCTGTGATGAGCCTCAATTATCTCCATATCAAAATCACTGCCAAGGATCTTTGCCATCTCAGAAGCGATTTTAAACATTACATTAACCCCGACACTCATGTTGGGCGCAAGAACAACAGGTATCTTTTCTGATGATCTTCTTATCTCTCTAATATCATCCTCAGATATCCCGGTGGTGCCGATAACTATGGCCTTTCCAGCAGCAGCGGCATTCTTTACATTGATCATGGTAGCAGAAGGAATTGTGAAATCTATAATTACATCACCCGACGCAATAATATCTTCAAGGGAGTTGCTGATCATTACACCTTTAACTCCAATACCTGCTGTCTGCCCTGCATCCTGGCCAATCATTGGGTTATCAGGGTGTTCAAATGCGCCGGCAAGCTTAACACCTTCGGATTCATTTATAATGTTTATTATCCTTGTCCCCATGCGCCCGGCAGCGCCAGCCACAATTATATTTACCATTCTTACCTCATTTTTATTCCCCCAAAAACTTTTATTTTTGGGGAAAGCTTTCAGCTAAAACATAAAGGCGGGTAATATACCAACCCGTAAACCTTGAACCCAGAACCTCTATTTTATCAGCCCGTAATCCTTTAATGCCTTTTTCAGTTTTGCCAGATTTGCATCTGACATAGGTACAAGCGGCAACCTCATCTCATCACTCATTTTGCCCATAAGGGCAAGGGATGTCTTAACAGGAATAGGGTTTGTCTCATAGAACATGGCCTGGCAAAGGGGATAGAGTTTCAGGAATAACCTCCTTGATTTTTCCACATCGCCTTTAAGCCATGTGATCACAACATCTGCAGTATCTTTTGGAGCAACATTTGCCACAACCGAAATAACTCCCTTACCGCCTATTGAAAGTACAGGAACTATAAGATTATCATCACCTGATAAAAGGGTGATCTTGTCCCCAGCAAGTGTCATTATATCTGTCATCTGGGCTAGATTTCCTGATGCCTCTTTGATAGCAACCACATCAGGAAGTTCCGCAAGCCTTGCAACGGTTTCAGGCATCATATTAACACCTGTCCGACCCGGCACATTGTAGAGTACCTGGGGTAGAGGCACAGCGTCTGCAATCGCCTTGAAGTGTCTGTACATGCCCTCCTGCCCGGGTTTATTGTAGTATGGAGTAACCTGAAGTGTGGCGTCTGCCCCTGCCTTTTTTGCATGCCTGGTAAGCTCTATTGCCTCGCTTGTGCTGTTACCGCCTGTACCGGCTATAACAGGCACACGCTTGTTTACTGCCGCAATTGCTATATCAATAACCCTGTTATGCTCTTCAATGCTTAATGTAGCAGATTCACCTGTTGTGCCGCACGGCACTATTGCGCTTGTCCCATGTGTTATCTGCTCTTCAATAAGAGCGCGGTAGGCCTCTTCATCTACCTTTCCATTTTTAAATGGTGTGACCAATGCCACAATGGATCCCTGAAACATTTTATCTCCTTTTAGACCTTAACTTCTCTGTTAATAAAAGTCATCTCATCCGGCTGAAGGCTGAAAGCTGATTGCTGACAGCTATTCTAGAGCGCCTCTTCGTGTAATTCGCCTTTATAAATGATTGAGGTGCCTCCTTCAAGCCATACCTTGCTGAATTCAGAGCCTTTCTTTTCAAAATGAACCTTCAGTTCTTCTCCACCGCTTGTTGTGACTGTAACAGGCGAAGAAACCAGACCCCTGACATTTGCAATCAGGGATGAGGCGATGGAGCCTGTGCCGCAGGCCAGGGTTTCGTTTTCCACACCTCTTTCATATGTGCGTACATATATCTGATCCTTGCCCTTTATACACATAAAATTTGCGTTTGTACCCGCAGGCTGGAACATCTGATGATACCTTATAAATCGTCCCTGCTCAAATACCGGGGCGGTTTTAATCTCTTTTACCTGCACAACCACATGCGGCACACCGGTATTAACAAAGCCTATTGCCTCCCATCCATCTTCAAGGGGGATATCTATATCTCTCTTAAGCCCCTTTGGTGTGGGCATAAGCACCTTCACATTTCGGCCTGACACATCCGCAGAAACCGGCCCTGCAATGGTTTCAAATGTCATGTGCTCACCTGCAATCCCATTAAGCAGTGCAAAACGGGCAGCGCACCTGCTGCCATTCCCGCACATCTCAGCCTCACTACCGTCAGAGTTAAAAAACCTCCACTTGAAATCATATCTGTCCGACCTGACAATATATATCATGCCATCGGCCCCTACAGAGTCTCTTCTCCTGCATGCCCTTTCAGCAATATGGCGCATATCCTTATCAGGGACTTTGCCATTCCTGTTATCAATAAGTATAAAGTCATTACCGGTGCCGCTCATCTTGTAGAATTCCAGTTTTTCCATTTATCATTTGTCTCCAGACCAATAATCTACTCATGCAAACCGGTCGGGTGTGAAACCCGACCTTACGAAAAACATCAATATACGAACTTTGCCTACTTCAGGATATCCGGGATTTTTTCACCTCTTATCAGATCCTCATATGTTTCCCGTTCCCTTACCGTATAATATTTATCACCCTTTACCATTATCTCTGCCACCCTCGGCCTTGAGTTATATGATGATGACATGCTGAATCCATAGGCACCAGCGCTCATTACAGCTATGAGGTCACCCTGTTTCAGAGCTGGTATCTCCCTGCTTTTTGCAAGGAAATCCCCTGACTCACATATTGGCCCCACTATATCCATGCTGATTATATCTTCCGAACTCATCTTTACAGGCCTTATACCGTGATATGACCCGTAAAGGCTTGGTCTGGCCAGATCGTTCATGGCCGCATCCACCACAGTAAAATTCTTTTCCTGGTTTGTTTTGGTATAGAGCACCTTTGCGACCAGTATGCCCGAGTTTCCTACTATCACCCTGCCGGGTTCAAGGATCAGGGTAAGATTCATCTCACCTATGATTTCCTTAAGCGCAGCTGCATACTCATATGGCTCCGGCGGTTTTTCATCATTATATGTAATTCCAAGCCCTCCGCCAAGGTCAAGATACCTGATCTCTATTCCTGATTCGGAAAGTCTCCTGATAAGCCCTTTAAGTTTTTTCAGGGCATCAACAAATGGACTGACCTTTGTAAGCTGAGACCCTATATGGCATGAGACCCCTGTAATCTCAAGGTTAGCCATTCGCAAGGCGCGTATATATTCATCATATGATTTATTTATATCAATCCCGAACTTGTTCTCCTTCAGACCGGTTGAAATATACGGGTGAGTCTGTGGATCAACATCAGGATTAACCCTTATGGCTATCCTTGCCTTTTTATTCAGCCTGCCTGCTACCTCATTAAGTTTTTCTATCTCCTGTGGAGACTCGGTATTAAACATAAGAATATCTGATTTTAATGCATACTCCATCTCTTCAACAGTCTTACCAACTCCTGAATAGACGATCTTTTCAGGATTAACCCCTGCCTTGAGAGCACGATAAAGCTCTCCTCCGGAAACTATATCTACCCCGCCTCCCGCATTTGCGAATATCTTCAATATGGCCATGCATGAGTTTGATTTCATGGAAAAGCAGGTGATATGATCAATACCGTTAAAGGCCTCATTAAATGCCCTGAAATGCCTCTCAAGAGTTGCATAGGAATAAAGGTAAAAGGGTGTTTTAACATTATTTGCTATATCAGATATCTTTACATCTTCACAGTAGAGTTCCTTATTTTTATATTCAAAAAAATGCATTTTAAAAAATTCCTTCCGGGTTATTAATTTTAACTGTCTCACGATAGATTGGAGAGCTCTTTCTCCCGCACCCTGATATTATTGAGGCACACACCAAAAAAAGTGCCAATAAAAATATAACAGTGTTTCTCAAGATGCCATCTCCATTTTTGCCCTTTCAATACTCTTTTTAACTGCCTCAGAGCCTGTTCCGCCATGAAGGTTTCTTCGTGCCACTGCTGAGGCCGGTTCAAGCCAATTATAGACATCATCCTCTATCTGTCTTGAAAACCCCTGAAGCTCATGAAGAGTAAGCTGTTTCAGTGTGCGCCTTTTTTCTATCGCATAAAGCACAACCTTACCAACAACCTCGTGTGCATTCCTGAAGGTCATACCCTTGTTCACAAGATAATCAGCAAGATCAGTGGCCATAAGATGACCCTCCTCAGTTGCATTTAACATCTTCTCGCTGTTGAATCGCATCTCGCTTACTAGCATACTCAAAACCATAAGGCACTGCTCAATGGTATCTACCGTATCAAAGAGCCCCTCTTTGTCCTCCTGCATATCCTTATTATAGGTAAGGGGGAGCCCTTTCATGGTGGTCAGCAACCCCATGAGGTTTCCATATACCCTGCCTGTTTTACCTCTTATAAGTTCAAGCACATCCGGATTTTTTTTCTGGGGCATTATGCTGCTCCCTGTGCAGAATGCATCAGGCAGTATTACAAAACCAAACTCCCTGGTTGACCATAGGACTATCTCTTCGCTCAGCCTGCTCAAATGCATCATAAGCACTGACGCTGAAAAGAGATATTCAAGGATAAAGTCACGGTCACTTACCGCATCCATGCTGTTATCAGATATGGTTTCAAAACCAAGCTCCTCAGCAACCATTCTGCGGTCAAGGTCAAAGGTTGTACCGGCCAGGGCAGCGCTTCCAAGGGGCATTACATTCACCCTTTTTTTGCAGTCAGCAAACCGGGCACTGTCCCTCTTTAACATCTCATAGTATGCCATGAGATGGTGACTGAGCAGCACAGGCTGGGCAGGCTGCATGTGGGTATATCCGGGCATCAGTACAGTTATGTTTTTTTCTGCCAGACTCACAAGGGAATTTTGCAACTCTTTAACAAGATTAATATCCCTTTCAATGGCCTCCCTTACATAGAGTCTTGAATCAAGCGCTACCTGATCATTCCTGCTTCTGCCTGTATGAACCTTTTCACCCTTCTGACCCACCTTTTCTATAAGGGCCTTTTCAACCAGGGTATGGATATCCTCATAATCATCCCCCTCAGAAAAATCACCCCTTGCTATCTCTCTTTTGATCTCTGCCAGGGCATTGATTATAAGAACGGCCTCATCGTCAGGGATGATTCCCTTTTTTGAAAGCATGCGGCAATGGGCAATTGACCCATCAATATCCTGCCTGTAAAGCCTTTTATCAAAGCTAAGAGAGGAGTGAAAGGAGTCAACGGCCTCATTGATCTCCTCGGTAAATCTGCCTCCCCATACCTTTTTTGTCATCTTGCGCTACCTTTTAAAATTTATTTTCTTTTCATTATAGTTGCGATCTTCAGCCTTAATGCATTCAGCCTGATAAACCCGCCGGCATCCGCCTGATTGTAAACATCCTCGCCTTCAAAGGTGGCATATGCAGGATTAAATAGTGACTGCTCTGACCTTCTTCCCACGGTTATGCAGTTACCCTTGTACAGCTTGATTCGCGCTGTGCCTGTCACGTTTTCCTGGCTTTTATCAATAAGTGACTGGAGCATCTCCCTTTCTGGCGAGAACCAGTAGCCATTATATATCATGTCAGCATATCTGGGAATGAGGCTGTCACGTATGTGCATGACCTCTCTGTCCATGGTAATAGATTCAACTGCCTGATGGGCAACCCTTAATATGGTTCCGCCAGGTGTCTCATATACGCCCCTTGATTTCATCCCGACATAGCGGTTTTCAACAATATCCACCCTTCCCACACCATTTTTCCCACCCAGATCATTAAGGTGAGCGAGTATTGAGGCAGGGCTCATTGCTACGCCATCCACCTTTACTGGATTACCCTGTTCAAAATCTATCTCAACATAGGTTGCCCTGTCCGGGGCCTTTTCAGGTGAAACAGAAAGGGTAAACATCTTTTCATCAGCCTCGGCCCATGTATCCTCTAAAATTCCGCCTTCAAAACTTATGTGAAGCAGGTTCCTGTCGCTTGAATATGGCTTTGCCTTTGTCACTGGCACAGGGATATTCCTCTCCTTGGCATATTTGATCAGATCTTCCCTGCCCTTGAAGCTCCAAATCTTCCATGGGGCAATTATCTTAAGCCCGGGTTCAAGTGCCATATATGCCAGTTCAAACCTTACCTGATCATTTCCCTTGCCTGTTGAACCGTGACTGACTGCATCTGCCCCTGTTTTTCTGGCAATTTCAACCTGCCTTAAGGCAATAAGCGGCCTTGCGAGCGATGTTCCAAGTAGATAGCCTGATTCATATACCGCATTCGCCCGTATGGCCGGCCAGACATAATCCTTGACAAACTCCTCACGCAGATCCTCGATAATTACCTCATCAGCGCCTGTCTTTAATGCCTTTTCCCTGATCCCATCTACCTCATTACCCTGACCAACGTCAGCCGCATATGCCACTACCGGACAATCATAGGTTTCCTTCAGCCATGTAAGTATTACTGATGTGTCGAGACCGCCTGAATAGGCAAGAACTATCTTTTTTATCTTTTCTTTCACGATGTTTCTCCCAAAAATAAATTTATTTTTTTAATATTAATTTTTCCAGCAATGCCTGATGCAAATGGAGCTTGTTTTCAGCCTGGTCAAACACAATGGATTTCGGCCCGTCAAGCACCTCTCCGGTTATCTCCTCCCCCCTGTGCGCAGGCAGGCAGTGCATAACAACGGCATCCGGTTCGGCTGCATCTATAAGTCTGGCATCAAGCTGATACCCCTTAAAATCAGCGATCCTCCCAGCACGCTCCTTTTCCTGCCCCATGCTTACCCAGACATCAGTATTTATTACTGAACTCCCCTTTACAGCCTCATACGGGTCTTCAACTACTTTTATATTGTCACCGCTTCCATAAAGCACTTCAGGCAATGGTTTATAACCCGGAGGAGATGCAAGCACAAGTTCAAATCCCAGTATACGCGCTGCATGTATCCATGAATGAGCAACATTATTTCCATCGCCGATCCATGCTATCCTGATTTTTTCCACTGTCCCCTTTTTTTCCTTTACGGTCATAAGATCGCTTAAGACCTGACAGGGGTGATAGAGGTCTGAGAGTGCGTTTATCACCGGTATATCAGCAAACTTTGCCATATCCTCAATCAGTTTCTGGGAATAGGTTCTTATGGCAACAGCATCAAGATATCTGGATAAAACCTTTGCCGTATCATGAATATTCTCATCTCGTGACAACTGGGTATCTGCCCTGTTTAAAAAGATGGTCTGCCCCCCGAGCCTGAACATTGCCACTTCAAATGACACGCGTGTCCTGGTTGAGGCCTTTTCAAAGATAAGGCCAAGGGTATAACCCTCAAGGGAACGATTTATATTCCTGCCTTTTGATTTTATCTCTATTGCCCTGTTGATCAGGTCAATAATTTCCTCTTTGCTTAAATCGGTGACTGATAAAAGATCCTTTTTCATTTAGCACTTCCTGAATATATCATTAAAACAGTTTATAAGCATGTCAACCTCTTCCCCTGATATTATCAGGGGAGGAACAAACCTGAGTATCTTCTCCTGTGAACAGTTAATAAGAAAACCTCTTTTTATGCACTCTGTAACTATCGGTGCGCCCGGTATATCAAGCTCCAGACCGTTTATAAGACCAATGCCACGAACATCTTTAATAAAACTGTATTTGTCTTTAAGAATGCTGAGCTTTTCCCTGAAATATCTGCCTGTTTCCCGGCATTTTTCAAGTATACCATCCTGGATTATGCTCTTTACCACGGCCTCTGCCACTGCTGTAACAAGGGGAGTACCCCCAAAGGTTGTTGCATGGCTCCCTGGCCCGAATACGCTGCTCATCTCTTCTCTTGCAAGCATTGCGCCGATGGGAAGGCCATTACCAAGCGCCTTGGCAAGTGTCATTATATCAGGGGCAACATCAAAATTTTCATATGCAAAGAGTCTCCCTGTTCGGCCCACTCCTGCCTGAACCTCATCAAATATCAGGAGGACATTTTTTCTGTCACATATCTCCCTGACCTTTTTAAGGTACTCCTTATCTGCGCTGATGACGCCGCCTTCACCCTGGACAGGTTCAAGTATTATACCGCAGATCGTTTCATCAATGGCCGTTTCAATAGCCGCTGCATCATTAAAAGGGACAAATTTAAAACCTGCAAGGAAGGGGTCAAAACCCTTCTTTATCTTGTCCTGCCCGGTGGCAGACATGGTGGCCATGGTCCTTCCATGAAATGAATTTTTCATGGATATTATGGTATTTCGCCCTGCTCCATATTTTTCATATGAATAACGTCTTGCAAGCTTTATTGCTGCCTCATTGGCCTCTGCACCGCTGTTACAGAAAAATACCCTGTCTGCAAAGGAGTTTTCCACAAGGAGCTTTGCAAGCCTTACCTGGGGCACTGTATAATAGAGATTTGATACATGCACCAGCTCCTTTGACTGATCGTTTAACGCCTTTGTCACAACAGGCGAGCTGTGTCCAAGGGCACATACAGCGATGCCGCCTACAAAGTCTATGTACTCTTTTCCTGTTTCATCCCACACACGACACCCTTCGCCTTTAACAAGTGTAATGGGAAATCGGCCATATGTCTGAAACATATATTTATCTGCCTGCTGCTGTATCTCTGATCTGGTTTCTGTCATCTCTTTTATCTCTCCTGATTATGCTACTTAAATATCTCTGTCCCTATGCCGCCCTTGGTAAATATCTCAAGCAGGATAGCATGTTCCTTTCGGCCATCAATTATGTGGGCCTTGTCCACGCCATTTGCCAGCGCATCCAGGCAGCAGTTGATCTTTGGTATCATACCGCCCTTTATTGTCCCTTCCTTTATCAAAAGGTCAGCCTCATCAACCTTGATGCTGGATATGAGTTCGCCATTCTTGTCCAGCACACCGGCGGTGTCAGTTAACAGCATCAGTTTCCTTGCCCTGAGCGACGCAGCAACACTGCCTGCAACAAGATCAGCATTTATGTTATATGTCTCACCGCCCACTCCAACCCCTACTGGCGCAATAACAGGGATGAACTGGTTCTCAATCAGGCTCATAAGCACTCTGTTATTAACCTTTTCCACCTGGCCTACCATGCCTATATCTATGATCTCAGGCGGCTGATTATTGCCCTTATCCTTTATATATTTCATCTTGTTTGCGATAAGGAGCTGACCATCCTTTCCTGACAGGCCAACAGACTGGCCCCCGTTCTGATTGATAAGAGAGACTATCTCCTTATTGACCTTGCCAACAAGCACCATCTCAACCACATCCATGGTCTCCTTGTCTGTCACCCGCATGCCATCCACAAACTGGGACTCAATTGAGAGGCTTTTTAAAAGGGTTCCTATCTGGGGCCCGCCCCCATGAACCACAACAGGATTAAGGCCGACATATTTCATCAGGATGATATCAAGGGCAAAGCTCTTTTTCAGATTCTCATCCACCATTGCATGGCCGCCATATTTTACCACTATGGTTTCATTGCTGAATTTCTGTATATATGGCAATGCCTCAATAAGAACACTTGCTGTATTTGGTGTCTGTTCGCTCATAATGTAACCCAACTATTTTGTTATTTATTTATATTATAAATTCACCCACGTTATTATTATAGAGCTGTCAGCAATCAGCTAGAAGCGGTCAGCCAAGAGTTTTCTAAAACCTTTCGCTGAAAGCTGACTGCTGATGGCTGAAAGCTTATAAAATATACCTGCTAAGATTCTCATCCTCAAGAATATCATTAAGTTTTTCCCTGACATAGTCGCTGTCAATGACAACCTTTTTTGTTTTTAGGTCAGGGGCATCAAAGGATATCTCATCAAGCAGTTTTTCCATAACCGTATGGAGCCGTCTTGCCCCTATATTTTCCATCTGCTCGTTTACTGCAGCCGAGATAGAGGCAATCTCCTCTATTGCTGAATCTTCAAAAACAAGCTCAACCCCCTCAGTATCCAACAGGGCCCTGTACTGTGTTATAAGGGCATTCTTGGGCTCTGTCAGTATCCTGATAAAATCCTCTACCTCAAGGGATTCAAGCTCAACCCTTATTGGAAACCTGCCCTGAAGTTCAGGAAGAAGATCAGATGGTTTGCTAACATTAAATGCACCGGCAGCAATAAAGAGTATATGATCTGTCTTGACCATCCCGTATTTGGTAATAACAGTAGACCCTTCAACAATGGGCAAAAGGTCACGCTGTACACCTTCCCTTGAGACATCAGGCCCCTGCCGTGATTCATTGCCTGCTACCTTGTCCAGCTCATCCAGAAATATGATGCCGTTCTGCTCGGTATTGCGTATTGCCTCGGATACTACCTTGTCCATATCTATTAGTTTCTGGGATTCCTCCTGAAACAGCACATCAAGGGCATCAGGCACCCTGATCTTCCTCTTTTTGTTTTTACCCTGAAAGATATTGCCAAAGACCTCTTTCATGTTGAATTCCAGCTCCTCTATCCCGGTGCTTGAAAATATCTCTATACTGCTGGGTAGCGCCCTGTTTGATACCTCAATCTCCACATGACGGTTGTCAAGCTTGCCATCCTTTAGCATCTGCCTCAGCTTTTCCCTTGTGCTGCTGGTATCAGGGGTTTCAACTGGTATCACTTGAACAGTGGTATCTTCATTGCCCTCCTCATTTTCATCTTCACTTTGAGGGGCATCCGGAACATCTTTGTTCGGGGGCAGGAGCATATCAAGGAGTCTCTCCTCTGCCATCTCCTGGGCCTTGAGCCTTACGATCTCCTGCTCCTCTTTTTTCTCCATGTTCACTGCGAGTTCTGTCAGGTCCCTGATCATGGATTCCACATCCCTGCCCACATAACCTACCTCTGTATATTTTGTGGCCTCCACCTTGATAAAGGGAGATCTCGCCAGTGTTGCAAGACGCCTTGCGATCTCTGTCTTTCCAACACCTGTGGGGCCGATCATGATGATATTCTTGGGGGCTATCTCATCCTTCAGTTCCGGGGCAACCTGCTGCCTTCTCCACCTGTTTCTTAGAGCAATTGCAACAGAACGTTTTGCCTCATCCTGGCCTATAATGTATTTATCAAGCTCTGCCACTATCTCGGCAGGCGTAAGCATCTTCATAGAATCTTCCATTAATACACCCTATTTTTCATTTTATTTTTCATCTGACAGATCAAGTTCAAGTGTCTCAATCATATCATTTGTGTAAAGACATATGGTAGAGGTAATATGCATAGCCTCCTTCGCTATTTCAAGGGCATCCAGATTGGAATGTTTAATCATTGCCTTTGCAGCGGCAAGGGCATACGGGGCGCCAGATCCTATGCTTGCCACTGTGTCATCCGGCTCTATAACATCACCGGTCCCTGAGATGATTAGGGTATGATCCCTGTCCATAGCTAAAAGCAGCGCCTCAAGGTTTCTTAATACCTTGTCTGTCCTCCAATCCTTTGCAAGCTCAACTGCCGCCCTTGTTAATTGTCCTTTATACTGTTCAAGTTTTCCTTCAAGTTTATCAAAGAGATTAAAGGCATCCGCGGCAGCGCCGGCAAACCCCACTATCACGGTGTCATCACACATGAAGCGTACCTTTTTGGCCCTGTGCTTCATGATGGTCTCACCAAGAGTCACCTGGCCGTCTCCGGCCATTACACATCTTCCATCCTTTCGTACTGCCAGTATGGTAGTTGCCCTTATCTTTTTATTATTTGACATATCTTCACCTTTATATACTACTTTCTTGGATGCGCCCTGTCATATACTTCCATTAATTTATCAAGAGATACATGGGTATATCTCTGTGTTGTTGACAAACTTGCATGCCCTAATAGTTCCTGAACCGATCTCAGGTCTGCACCGCCATCAAGCATATGTGTTGCATAGGTGTGCCTGAATGAATGGGGCGTTATATTATCAGCAAGGTTATATCTCCTGACAAAACCTTTAATTATAGTGCTTACGCTCCTTGAAGAGAGCCTGCCCCCGTTTTTATTGAGAAACAGGGGGTTTACAAATGATTTAGTTGAGTTAAGCGCCTTTTTTCTGACCGCCTGCGTCAGATCAAGGTATTTTTCAATCGCAACTACTGCCTTTTTGCCAACAGGCACTATCCTCTCTTTATTACCCTTCCCTATTACCCTTACAAGCCTCTCATTAAAATCTATATCAGAAAGGTTTAAACCGGTTAACTCTGACACCCTTATGCCGCATGAATAAAGCAGCTCCAGGATCGCCTGATTCCTTACCTCATTACTGGTTACCGGTTCAGGTGAATCAAGGAGCATAAACATATCGTCAATATTCAGGTACCCTGGTATATATTTACCCTGTTTTGGGGCAGATATCTCGGCAGCAGGGTTACCATCATTCAGGTTATTCTTCTCCAGATACAAAAAAAATGTGCGAACAGCAGATAACCTTCTTGATATTGTCGTCTTTTTATATCCCTTGAACAGCCCTCCAAGATATGCCCTTATCACATGAAGATCTATATGGTTGAGATCAATCTCACCGGTATTCTCTTTTTTTTTCAAGTAATTAAAAAAGTGTTCCAGATCTGCCCTGTAACTCCTGACAGTATTCTGGGAATATCCCCTCTGTGATATTAAATAGTCAATAAACCTTTCTATGTGATCCTGTAAAATCATTATTATTGTTTCTTTTAAAAAAAGTATTAAACATAACATAATAATTACAATTGGCAATTAAAAAATCATAATTTTTCTTGTCTGTTATTTCATTTTGTCCCAGCACAGGGCATGAAAGTTGCAGCAATAAAAGCGGAACTTTCATATCAATATAAAAGGATAATAAAATGGAGACAGTTGTAACCAAAATTCTGGATTCAGAAGCCAGTGAAATAAATGGGTATGATAAATTTAATAAGGCTACACCCCTGGCCGAAATAAAGGAGAAACAAATATCCCCTATAGCCGGCAGTATATTTAATATGTTTGCTGAGGTAAACAAGGAATTATGGATTATCCTTTCTATGCTGCTGATTATACTGGTCATGAATTATCTGTTAAGCGGTCACAGGATGCTGTTAGGCCTATATACTATCCCCACACTGATATCTGCCTTTGCATATGGACGAAGACATGCAACCCTTACTGCCTTTGCAAGTGTCTTTGTTGTAGGGCTCTATACATATCTTAAGCCTTCATTATTCAAGGAGGCAAGCCTGGGGGATATGGTTATTGACGGACGATGGTATGAATTCATAGCCTGGGGAGGCATACTAATAATAACCGCCTATGCCATGGGTACACTTTATGAGAGAAATGCGACACAACTAAGGGAATTAAAATCAACATATCAGGGGCTTATAGTGATACTGCGCCATTTTATATCAAAGGATCAGTACACAGAAAACCACTGTTACCGCGTCTCAATATATGCTGCAAAGATTGCCTCATATATGAATTTCAATCCGGAGCAGATAGAGGATATTCGATCAGCCGCCCTGCTCCATGATCTTGGAAAACTGGAGATAAGCCGTAACCTCCTGCATAAGGCAGCACGCCTCTCTGAAGAGGAATATAAAAATATGAAGCGCCATGTTGAAAAGGGTGTAGAGATACTAAAACCCCTTGACGGGCCACTTGCCAGAATCATCCCTATAATCCTTTCCCATCACGAACATTATGACGGCTCAGGTTATTATGCGTCAAAAGGTGAACAGATACCGCTTGAAGGGAGGGTACTGGCTGTAGCAGATGTCTATGATTCCCTGGTGAGTGACAGGCCATATCGCAAGGCAATGTCACCTTATGAGGTAAAGGAGATTATTGAAAAGGGGGCAGGAACAGATTTTGATCCATATGTTGTAAAGGCGTTTATTAAGGCCTTTAACCGAATGGAACTGGAAGTGCCTAATGTTGTTGTATAATTTATTAAAGATAATGCATAACATCGATCAATCTTAAAGTATTACTTTATTTTTAACCTGCGTTATTCAAAAAACAGGTTATGCTGTTTTCTGCGCTCTGTCATATCTTTTATCACAGGAAATGGTTCATCTGTAAGGGGATCAATACCTGTGTAATAGATAACAGAGGAAAGGGTCATGGGAAGGGGTATAAAGGCCTGCACCTGATCAGGCACAAGATTAAAAATAGACTGGATATCCCTTTTCGCATCCTTCATGTCTCTATACTCGCAACCTGGATGGCATGACATAAGGTATGGTATCAGATACTGTTTTTTACCTGAATTATCAGTATATTCCCTAAAAAGCCTGACAAATTCCCTTAAATTAAAAATGGGCTGCTTTCTCATTGCCCTCAATACCCTTACAGAGGTATGTTCAGGGGCTATCTTGAGCTGACCGCTCACAAATGAGTTTACCAGTTTTTTAAGCAAAGGTCTGCTCTCAGGCTCTTTCATAAACAGGTCATACCTTATCCCTGAACCTATTGAAACCTTTTTTACCCCCTTAACAGATGCGGCATCATCTAA
>CAZXUA010000114.1:0-15571 GCA_964643755.1 uncultured Desulfatiglans sp.
TAAAAAAGATGGTGAATTGTTGGTCTATCTGGCTCCAAATAAGCGTTACAAAATAATCTGTTCTCAATGTGATACTGCAGGCCCTGGTTATGATACTCTCAAGGAGAGACAGTGGAAGCATGTACCAATATGGGGAATTCCTGTTAAATTGGTCTATAAGCCCCGCAGGGTTAAATGTGATTCCTGTGGTATCAAAGAAGAGTTGATGCCATGGTCGCAAGGGAAGAGCCCTCTCTCTATTTATTTGAGTGTATTTTTGGCCACATGGGCGAAGGAACTGGCCTGGCAGGTGGTTGGTCGATTGTTTGGGTTTCACTGGAATACAGTCCGAAAAGCGGTCAAAGATGTTGTAGACTATGGCCTAAAGCATCGAGAGATAAACAAGGTGCTGTATATCGGTGTTGACGAAATTAGCCGGAGAAAAGGTCATATCTACCACACTCAGGTTTACGACCTAAAAGAAAAACGTCTCTTATGGTCTGGTGAAGATAGAACTGCTGAAACACTGGAGGCATTCTGTAATGAATTTGGTAAAGAGAACTGTGGGCAAATAGAGGCTGTGTGTTGTGACATGTGGGCACCTTACGTGGATGTTATTAAATCACGACTGCCCAATGCCTTGCTTGTCTTTGATAAATTCCATATCGTACGCCACCTTATGGATGCTGTTGACACGGTCCGTAAAGAAGAAGCCCGTGAACTCAAGGCAGAAGAGCCGGAACTACTCACAAAAACCCGCTACATCTGGTTGAAGAATCCCTGGAACCTTACCAACCAACAAAAAGCCAGACTGAGTGATCTGGAAAAACTCAACCTCAAAATTAATAGAGCTTATCTCCTTAAAGAGGCATTCCGGAAATTTTGGGATTATACATATCCTGCATGGGCTAAAAAATACCTGGATTTATGGTTCTGGTGGGCAACACACTCCAGGCTAAAGCCTTTGAGTGATTTTGCTTGGATGATTCGCCGTCACCAAGAGAACATCCTCAGCTATTTTAAGATCCCGATCGATAACGGTGCAGTGGAAGCACTTAACAATAAAGCTAAAGTTATTAGTCATAGAGCTTTTGGTTATCGCACTGAAAATACATTTAAGCTGGCTCTATATCATGGCTTGGGAAAGCTACCTATGCCAAAGTTGACCCACAAATTCTTGTGAGGAGCCAAATGTTTTAAGGATGTTGCTTAAGAAGTCGATTTCAGGCTCGTTAACCCTTATTGTGCCTCCTACAGGAATGGGCTCGATTTCGGCATCCTTGTCTTCAAGAATCATTTTCATGGTTTCCTGTTTCTCAACCCTGTAGCTGTCCATGTCTATTGTTTCAAGTATCCCCTTTGAAAAGTCATCCTCCTTTGGTGCAGGAAGTTTTGGAATAAGAAAATTCAAAAAGATTGAAAGCTTTTCCCATTCAGCATTATTGTATGTCAGAATTGAAGAAAGAAAATCGTAAGTCCGAACAAAAGCTTTTGCTTTTCCTTTAAATTCAACCTGTTCGTTTTCGTTAAGTTTTTCTTTGTATACCTCAACACATGAATCAAGAAGGGGGTCAAGCTTTTCGCGATCAGCACCACCGAGGTAAAAATTAACAAGTCTATCTATCTGTTCAGGATCATAAATCTGATGCCCATCCAGAACCGCTTTTAGATCATGAAGTTTGTTCGGATCTGTTTCGTCGGCCAAGATAGTCGTTCTATAATAATCAGAAAAGGCATGCATAATTGTTTCTGTATTATTCATGAAATCCAGTACAAATGCATCACTCTTCTGGGGGTGTGCCCTGTTAAGCCTTGATAGAGTCTGAACCGCTTTTATTCCTGAAAGTGATTTATCCACATACATCGTATGAAGCAAAGGCTCATCATAGCCTGTCTGAAATTTGTCCGCACAGATTAAAAATCTATAAGGGTCATCCTTTATTTTCTCAGCTATATCGTTGCTTGAAAAACCATTCAGAGAGGATTCAGTTACCTTTTCCCCTTTGTATTCATGTTCACCCGAAAAAGCCACAATTGCTTTATAAGGGCTTTTGCTTTCAGTTAGGTAGTCATTAATAGCAAAAAAATACTGAATGGCCCGGTTCACACCACTACAAACAACCATTGAACGGGCCTTCCCTCCTATTTTTCTCCTGCTGATGACCTGCTCATAAAAATGGTCAACCATTATTTCGGCCTTCAGCCTGATTGCATGATCATGGTTCTCAACATATTTTCTGAGCTTTTTCTGGGCCTTCTTTGTATCAAACTCAGGGTCGCCTGTTACTGTTTTGATAAGCTTGTAGTAGCTGTTTACAGGGGTATAGTTTCTGAGTACATCAATAATAAAACCTTCCTGAATAGCCTGTTTCATTGTGTAGCAATGAAACGGAAGATGCTTTACCTTTCCATCAGAGCCTTTATAGGCTTTACCGAACATTTCCAGGGTTTTGTTTTTAGGAGTTGCAGTAAATGCAAAATAACTGGCATTTGGCAGCATTTTTCTGGATTCCATGCGTTTTTTCAGCGCATCATTTACGATATCTTCAGGATCGGCATCATATAAAGCCTCGCTCATGGCAGCGGAAGTTTTGCCTCCCTGGCTTGAATGTGCCTCATCAATTATAATAGCAAAGTTACCTCCCTTATGAAGGTCTCCAATCTCATTAATAATCTCAGGAAATTTCTGGATTGCGCTTATGATAATCTTCTTACCGCTTTCAATATATTTTCGCAGTTCCTGTGAATGTGTTGCGTGGCCTACAGTAGCCTTTACCTGAGCAAATTGCTTAATGGTGTTTTGTATCTGATCATCGAGTATTTTTCGGTCTGTTATAACGATTATAGAATCAAATACCAGTTTGCCATCTTTTTTTACATTAATAAGCTGATGAGCAAGCCATGCGATAGAGTTCGATTTTCCACTTCCTGTAGAATGCTGTATCAGATAGCGTCTACCAGCCCCATACCATGCCACATCTGCAAGCAGTCTTTGCACTACCTCAAACTGGTGGAATCTTGGGAAAATTTGTTTTTCTTTTTTCCTGATGGTTCCTGTAGTTTTCTCTTTAATGATCTGTGCATAATTTTCAATAATAGTCGTGAGGCCATTAGGGGTAAGGACTCTTTTCCATAAATAATCGCTCTTAATTCCATATGGATTTGGAGGATTGCCTGCCGCGTCATTCCAGCCCTGATTAAATGGCAAGAACCATGACGGTTTCCCTTTAAGGTCGGTGCACATCATTATCTGCTGGTCATCCATAGCAAAGTGGACCATGCATCTTCCAAACCTGAAAAGAAGCTCTCTTGGATCACGGTCACGGCGATACTGTTCTACTGCATCTTCTGCTGTCTGTTTTGTCAGATTATTTTTAAGCTCAAATGTGGCAACAGGAAGGCCATTAATAAACAGGCAAAGATCGAGTGCTCGCAGGGTTTCATCTCTGCTGTATCTCAACTGCCGCGTGATGCTGAACCGATTCAAGGCAAACAGGGATGCTGCCTTTTGATTACCAGGTGAAGGTGTTCCATAAAAAAGATCGACATAATATTTGCCGTGTTTTATACCCTTACGTAGAACATCAGTAATTCCGCGTGATGTAATCTCGTTAGTTACCCTTGCCAGAAATTTTTGCCGATCAGGATTATCCGTGTTAAGGTGAAGCGCTTCAACCAGATTCAGTTGGGTGTCATTTATGAATTGAATAAACTGTTTCAGATCAAGAGCATAATCACGATCGAAATCTTTGAATGAGCCCGGTATCCATCCAAAACCGGTCATACTGTTAAATATAGTATCTTCAAGACCTTTTTCGCTCGTATCGGTTACTGTGCCGGTTTTGAGAAGTTCAGGATATGCAGCTTCAATTCGTAAAATT
Organism: uncultured Desulfatiglans sp.; assembly: GCA_964643755.1. Taxonomy (GTDB): domain Bacteria; phylum Desulfobacterota; class DSM-4660; order Desulfatiglandales; family HGW-15; genus JAAZBV01. The sequence continues at coordinate 3,861 of CAZXUA010000114.1, forward strand.
CCGGCAGGTGCCAGAGAGCCAGGTTCACTGTGCATGGTAGGCAAGAGTGTCATCTCAGGTGCACGTTCGCCTTTAACTGCAATGTCCTCAAAAAATGCAGCGAGTTTTGGGTCTTGCGCCTGATATCCTGCAATAAGTTTTTCCGCGCCTTCTCGCGGCATTTCCAGGCGAATTCTGGAACTGTTTGCCTGCTCAATCTTGATTATTGAAAGACTGGAAATATTGACATTCGTATAGGCCGCAACCATTGAAACAAGCCTTATACGTTGACTTTCTGTCATTTGATCAGGGTCTCTAGCTGCGATCAGGTCTACCATTGCCTTTTGCTCAGGTGACAAGGGTGGAGAAGCGTTTGCAGCTTAAGCACAAGGATTTAGCTTATAGCGACGTAACGTATCGACTCCCCATCCCTCCTTGTCAGCTCTTTCATGGCAGTTTGCGCAAAGAGCAATGAGATTTTCAAGGCTGTGATCATGGCTTTTAGACCATGAAATGATATGTGCTTTTTCGAGAGGAGTAGGTACACAACACACTGCACAACGATGCCTTGCTTCAAAAAGCACTTCACGCTGAATATCTACAGGGATTAAGGGTCTATTAGTCATAGGCTTCTTCCACGAATTCTTGATCTTGTGTTCCCTTGTCAATATCTTCAATTGCTCTCACATCCGCCTCAATTCCGTCTGTTTCTATAGGATTGCACGTTTCAGAAATACCATTAAGAATGGCTTGCTGTTCTTCAGGCTCAGGGTGAGGCACCATTAAATTTGCAAGAGTTGCTTTGTTGTAATGTGCTTGAATTGCACCGACAGAATTGAATTCAACATCTGAGATAGCGGCGGAAGATTGTAGATAGGTAACTAAATATTCGCTTTTTAAAATAGGGGTTCGTCTCACTATCAATAAGTCTATGCAATTAGAATCATCATGGGCTTCATCTACAACAACCGAAACGCCAGCTCTACCTGTTCTTACTATGACAACATCTCCTTTAAAAAGCTGAGACTTAGAATTGGCCCGATGACTTTCCAGACTAATGAAAACGAGGTTTTTAGTATCAATCTTACCGCTGGAGATGTTCAATGATCGTAAACATGGAACACCTCTCTGCACGTAAAGTCGCGCTGGTTGGATTACAATACCCACGGTAATCTGCGGTGAAATATACTTCAATCGTTTTAGATTCCTGTGTTTTCGAATATCCCCAATCCAAGGGATAGCTGATGGCTTAAGAGGTACATTATGGTCGAGACCGCGTGTGACAGATTGGTTAATAATAACCCGCTTCTGCTCGTTTAAAAGCGCTATAATTTTCTTTTTCGCCAAGATGCTACGGTTTAGACTGTGAGTTATATAGTCGAGGAATTTAACTATGGCAGTTTGCTCATCTTTTGGAGGTACTGGCGTGTAGATCATCTTAAAATGCTCTGGGCGAAGACTCCACATATCGGAAGTTATCCCATATGACCATCTTTCAGCTTCTTTTGAAAAAATTGGCGTCCTAAATAAATAATGGAAATATCGAGGATTATGTTCTTCTCTCAAACGCATAATAATATAGGCAGGGCTCACTATCCCTCGATATTTGGAGACACCAAATGCGCCTTGCCATGCTCTCATCTTGTTATAGGCAATATCACCAGGGCAAACGAGCTTATAAGCTTCTTTATTTAAATTTGAGCTGTCTTTTTTTGAACTACCTGATAGTAATTGTGTTTGCCGGATTACACCTTGTTTGATGGTAACAGAGAGCATTTCTTCCTTTTTATGTCCGCGGTCCTTTATCTCCTCAAAGAGTGCTCTATTTGGTAATACTTTCCAATGACTTGGGATTTTTCCTATCCAGGATTGTTCTGAATCTTTATATTCGGGATATGGGGTTAGACCATTAATCATTTAAAACCTCAATAAAGACAACAATCTGTTATCCTATATTCAGAATTCCCTCTAAAAGTCCTTCGGCTTCTTTTTCCACTGCAATTATATCTGTTCTGATTTCTTCAAGCGTTCGCAAAGGCACAGGTTTATAAAAATGTCTGGTAAAGGATATTTCGTAGCCTATTTTTGTTGCTTCTCTTTTTATCCACGCATCCGGGGCATAAGGGAGCACTTCTCTTTTTATAAATGCCTCTATCCCACCTTCTTCAAGAAGTGGAACCTGTTCGGTATCACGCAATTCAGTATCCGGTTCATATTCCACAACAACACTTTCACTTTCTTCCTTGTGCTTGTATCTTCCATATAAAGGGTCGGGCTTTATTTTAGTGTTTTTATGGATTTTACTGATAACCGGTGGAGCTGTTTCTTCTCGCCAGCTTACAGTGCGAAGGATTATTTTAAGGTCAGAAGCAGAAATTTTTATTTCTGTGTTTTTAATTGTTTCCTTCACTGTTTCCTGAAAGGTATTATAGTCTTCAAACAATTCACTGCCGAGCTCTTCTCTCAATTTCAATGCCACTTCATAAAGCTTTTCATCACGATACCATGTTTCAGGATTCAACAGTTTTTTTCTCATGCTTTCAGGGAGGGCGTTATTCGATGGATTTTCGTCCTCATCATCACCATTATCACTTCCCCATTCTATAATCCTCTTTTCAAGATCACCTTTTATAATTTTAAAATCTTCATGAAGAGCATCACCAAATTCATCATAAAGCTGGGAGCGGATATCTTCGTCACCTGAAGCAAAACGCAGTGATTCAATTGCCTTCATGGTCAATTGGCTGTGAAGACGGAGCGGCCTTTCAACTGTCACCTTCCAGTAACCAAAGTGCTCGTTTTGAAAAATTTTTGACTGTTCGGTTTTTTCAAATGCAAGAAAGGTATTGCAAATACGCCGGATATCTTCCTCGGAAAGTTCACAATTTTTCTTTCCAAGATTTTTACGCAGGGGCTTGAACCATTGTGTTGCATCTATTAACTAAATCTTGCCTTTTCGTGTTTCTGATTTCCGGTTAGAAATCACCCAGATATAAGTGCCGATTCCAGTGTTGTAAAAAAGGTTAAGCGGCAAGGCTATAATTGCCTCCAGCCAATCATTTTCAATTATCCATCTTCTAATATTGCTTTCTCCCTGCCCTGCATCTCCTGTAAAAAGAGATGATCCATTATGCACCTCCGCTATTCTGCTACCAAGCGGAGATTTATGGTTCATCTTTGATACCATATTGGCAAGGAAAAGCATCTGGCCGTCACTTGACCTTGGAATAAGCTGGTAATCCAGCTCATCCTTATGGGAAATTCTGAATCTTGGGTCAATTATCTTGCTTTTACCGCCTATTGTCTCAAGGTCTTTTTTCCAACTTTTCCCATAGGGTGGGTTAGAAAGCATGAAATCAAATTCTTTAGCCCTGAATGCATCATTGGAGATTGTGGAGTATTCAGGCCCGCCGATAATATTTTCCGCATTCTCGCCTTTTATCAGCATATCAGCCTTGCATATGGCATATGTCTCAGGGTTAATTTCCTGCCCGTAAAGGTGTGTCTGCACAGCATTCCCGCGCTCTTCGGCAAGTTTTTTAAGTGTTTCTTCCGCGACTGTTAGCATGCCACCTGTGCCGAGAGCTCCGTCATAAAGGAGATAAGAGCCTGATTTGATATCATCAGCAACCGGTAGAAATATAAGATTGGCCATAAGTTTTACAGCATCTCTGGGCGTCCAGTGTTCCCCGGCTTCTTCATTATTATCTTCATTGAATTTCCGGACAAGCTCCTAGTCCATTTATATTATACAAATTTATTAGAATTTAGATTAGTTAAGTAATAATTTGCTTTTAACAGAAAAATAGTTAGGTAGCAATTGATTTGTAAAATAGATACGGTAATTTAGTACTCTTCTCGAATTTATATTTGATCATGATAATTAGGACTGATCTTTGTAACGATAAATTTGGATATCGCTATTTAGGTGTTAGTTTGACAAGGGCATCATATCAATACCATTGTTTTATACTGTTGTGTAAAAGAATCTTGGCTCTTCCTCCTTGATAAAAAACCAATTGGGTATATAATTACAGGCTTATGCTTTTTGTTTTAACCAATATTTTTATTAAGTCACAAACGATGTAACAGGAGAAGAAGAGATGTTGAAATATCTTTATTCCTTTGGAAGGAAAAAGACAGATGGAAATGCAGAGATGAAAAACCTTCTGGGAGGCAAAGGGGCCAACCTGGCTGAGATGAGCAGGATAGGAATCCCTGTGCCGCCCGGTTTTACTATTACAACAGAATGCTGTAATGACTTTTTTAAAAACAAGGGAAGCTTTCCTCCCGGTATGAAAAAGGAGGTTTTAACCGCCCTTTCACTTGTTGAAGAGGAGCTCGGGAGCAAATTTGGCAGCCCTGATAATCCCCTTCTGCTCTCATCTAGGTCAGGCGCCCGCAAGTCCATGCCCGGCATGATGGAGACAGTGCTAAATATCGGGTTATGCACAAAGACCATCCCCGGGCTGATAAAAAAGACAGGAAATGCCCGCTTTGTCTATGACTCCTTCAGGAGGCTTATTACCATGTATTCAGATGTGGTCATGGAAAAGGCTGAGGGCATAGAACCTGAGGAGGGGAAGGGCATCCGTGTGCAGCTTGAAGCTGTCATGGAGGAGCTTAAGAGAAAAAAGGGCTACAAGAATGATGTTGACCTCAGTGTGGATGACCTTAAATATCTGTGTGACGAATACAGAAAGAAGATAAAAAAGGTGCTTGGCGTATCATTCCCGGATGACCCTATGGAACAGCTCTGGGGCAGCATTGCTGCGGTATTCAAGAGCTGGAACGGCAAAAGGGCGGTCGCTTATCGCAGGATAGAGGGCATCCCGGATGAGTGGGGCACAGCAACAAATGTCCAGGCAATGGTCTTTGGCAACATGGGAGAGAGCTCTGCAACAGGGGTTGCATTTACCAGAAACCCTGCAACAGGTGAAAATAAATTTTACGGTGAATGGCTCCCAAATGCACAGGGAGAGGATGTTGTGGCAGGCATCAGGACCCCTAACCCCATCAATGAATCAACCAAGATTGACCAGAATCGGCACCTTGTATCACTCGAAAAGGCCATGCCAAAATTATATAAAGAACTTTTTGGTATACAGAAAAAACTGGAGAAGCACTTCAGGGATATGCAGGATATAGAGTTTACCATACAGGAGGGCTCACTCTATATGCTACAGACAAGGAGCGGAAAACGTACCGGTACTGCTGCGCTTAACATGGCTATGGCTATGCTTAAAGAGAGGCTTATAGATGAGGAAACCGCTGTCATGAGGGTACAGCCGGAGCAGCTTGAAGAGCTCCTTCACCCGATCATCGACCCGGCTGCTGAAAAGAGGGCAAAGGCTATAGCAAAAGGGCTCCCTGCAGGGCCAGGAGGGGCATCCGGTCATATTGCCTTTACAGCTGATGAGGCTGTCGAGCTGGCTAAAAAGGGGAAAAGGGTAATCCTTGTCCGTGAGGAGACAAGCCCTGAAGATGTTTCAGGCATGAGGGCTGCTGATGGTATCCTTACCTCCCGCGGGGGCATGACAAGCCATGCAGCCCTTGTAGCAAGGGGCTGGGGCAAATGCTGCATAGTAGGGGCAGGCATGATCCACGTTAACCCCAAAGCAGGCACAATGACAGTTGGCGCAAAGACCATGAGAAAAGGCGATCTAATCACCCTGAATGGAACAAAAGGGGTTGTATATGAGGGTGAATTGCACATGATCGACGCAACGGAAAACCCCCTGTTTAAAAAATTCATGAAGCTTGTAGACAAACACCGGAAGCTTGGTGTATGGGCAAATGCCGATACCCCGGGGGATGCAATGGTTGCCCTGGAGTTTGGCGCAGATGGTATTGGCCTGTTCAGGACAGAGCACATGTTTTACGGTGAAAACAGCGATGAACCGCTCTTCCTGCTCAGAAGGATGATAATGAGCAAAACCCTTGAGGAGAGGAAAGAGGCGCTTGATAAACTCTTCAAACATATGAAGCGTGATGTTAAGGCCACCATGGAGGTTATGAACGGCAGACCTGTAATGTTCCGCCTTCTTGATCCCCCGCTTAATGAGTTTATCCCTGATGATACTGTAAAACAGAAGGAGCTGGCCAGTAAGCTTGGCATATCTCTTGCCGAGGTAAAAAAACGTGAGGAGCTTCTGCATGAGAGCAACCCCATGATGGGTCACAGGGGTGTAAGGCTCGGAATCACCTACCCGGAGGTCACAGAGATGCAGGTAAGGGCCATCCTGGAGGCTGCCGGTGAGCTGATAAGGTCACGAAAAAAGGCACTCCCTGAGATAATGATACCTGTAACATGCGATGTAAATGAGCTTTGCGAGCAGAAGAAGATTATAGACATTGTATATAAAGAGGTTATTCAGAAACTGAAGCTCAAAAAGATAGATTACAGGCTGGGCACCATGATCGAGATACCAAGGGCATGCCTGGTTGCGGATAATATGGCCAGCGTGGCGGAGTTCTTTTCATTTGGCACAAATGATCTTACACAGATGGGCTTTGGCTTCAGCCGTGATGACATAGGTGGATTTCTCGGGGAATATCTCGATAAAAAGATCCTTAAAGATGACCCGTTCCGCACCCTTGACCAGGAGGGGATCGGCCTGCTTATTGAGACAGGCATCAAAAAGGGTCGTTCCATAAACAAAAACCTCAAGGTTGGTATCTGCGGGGAACATGGTGGTAATCCTGCCTCCATAGATTTCTGCAACAGGAAGGGTATGGACTATGTAAGCTGTTCACCCTACAGGCTGCCTGTTGCCAGGCTTGCTGCGGCACAGTCAGAGATAAGTTTAAGGGCATAAAAAGAGTGCCTTATGAAGTAAAAAGAATTTTAAGCTAATCATATTAATTTAAAATTATGTAAATATGTTAACCTGAGATCATATAATATTTTTCATATTGCTGGCGGCCATTTGCTCTTGACACCCTCTTGCCAGCCATGCTAGTGAATAAAACCGTATTTCGGTAATAAAATGATAGTGTTATATGATTTCAGTCAGCCGTTAAACATGGTACATAGCGGTTGATATAATAATTAAGAAGAGATGAATTGAACAGGTTTTCTATCATTGAAACATTAAAGGAGGAGTAAAGTGAATATTATTGTATGCATGAAACAGGTACCCGATACTGAAACCCAGATAAAGATTGGTCCGGACGGGAAATCCATTTCTGAATCGGACATCAAATGGGTTATGAACCCCTATGATGAATACGGGGTTGAAGAGGCCTTGAGATTAAAGGAAAAATTTGGAGGCGAGGTTACTGTAATAGGGCTTGGCCCCAAGAGGGTTGCGGAATCTATCCGCACAGCCCTTGCAATGGGCGCTGATAAGGGTATCCTGATTACAGACCCTGCGCTTGATGGAAGCGATTCCCTTGCTGTCGCAAAGGCCCTTGCCGCTGCAATAAAGGGGTTAAGTTATGATATAATCTTTGCGGGTCAGAGGGGTGTTGATGATGACAGCGGACTTGTTGGGGCTGCCATTGCAGAATTCCTGAATATCCCGCAGATATCAATTATTACAAAGCTTGAAGTATCCGCAGACGGAAAGACAGTAAAGGCAAACAGGCCGGTAGAGGGTGAGACACATGTTGTTGAGGCAAACACACCGGTGCTTTTAACGACACAGAAAGGGCTTAATGAACCCAGGTACGCATCACTTCCAGGGATTATGAAGGCAAAGAAGAAACCTCTTGAGGAAAAGTCCCTTGCAGCCCTTGGCCTTAATGCCGCGGAGTTTGGCAAGGATGCCAGGAAGTTAAAGGTAGTGGCGCTTACACCGCCCCCCCAGAGGGCTGCCGGCAGGATCATTGACGGGGATTCACCCCAGACCAAGGCCGCACAGCTTGCGAAACTTTTACATGAAGAGGCAAAGGTTATCTAGTTAACGTGCCGGATACCATACTAAAAAGGATATAATAAAGAAGGAGATATAAATATGGCTCAGGGAGTAATGATCATCGCTGAACAGAGAGATGGAGACATAAGAAAGATATCATATGAACTCGCAAGTGAAGGTAAAAGGCTTGCCGATGCCTCCGGTCAGGAGCTGACAGCGGTTTTATTAGGTTCAAATATCAAGGACAAGGCAGCAGTGCTTGGGAAATATGGCGCAAAAAAGGTTATTGTCGCTGATGACCCAAGGCTTGCAAAATATACAACTGATGCATATGCATCAGTAATCGCCCAGATCGTAAAGAGCTCTAACCCTGCGATCCTGCTGCTTGGCGCATCTTCACAGGGTAAAGACCTGGCAGGTCGCCTTGCTGCAAAGCTTGGCGTAGGAATGGCGCAGGACTGCACAAAGTTTGCAGTGGAAGGGGGAAAGCTTGTTGCCACAAGGCCTATCTATGCAGGCAAGGCATATGCACAGGTAAGTTATGATGAGAGCTATCCGAACATGGCAACAGCAAGACCAAATGTTATGGCAATAACCCCGCCAAATGATGCGCTTACCGCAGAGGTTGTTGCTGCCACATTTACATTGGATGACAGTTCAATCAAGACAAAGGTTGTTGATACAATCAAGGATGAGAGCGGAAAGGTTGACCTCACTGAGGCCGACAAGATTGTTTCGGGCGGACGCGGCATGAAGGGGCCGGAAGGCTTTGATGTGCTTGAAAAACTGGCCTATGTTATTAAGGCATCTGTTGGCGCTTCACGTTCAGCGGTCGATGCGGGATGGAGGACACAGAATGACCAGGTCGGGCAGACAGGAAAGGTTGTTTCCCCTAACCTGTATATTGCATGCGGCATCTCAGGGGCAATCCAGCACCTGGCAGGCATGTCAACATCAAAATATGTTGTTGCCATTAATAAAGACCCTGAGGCCCCTATCTTTCAGAAGGCGGACTACGGGATAGTTGATGACCTTTTTAATGTTGTGCCTGCGCTTACAGAAGAGATAAAGAAGGTTATATAGCTTTTACAGATAAAAACCGGGGATATACAGATCTCCGGTTTTTTTGTTTGACAAAAGAAAAGATTTGGATAAATTAGGCAATTCATTGGCGATGTAGCTCAGATGGTCAGAGCATACGGCTCATATCCGTAGGGTCACTGGTTCAACTCCAGTCATCGCCACTAAAAATGCAAAGGGTGTTGACAATCTTGAAATCCGGTTTAAATTTTTTGATCGGAACGAAATTTATCAAGAGAATTTCGAGATGACCTATTTGGCATTTAAGGATGACAATATCGATACCATCAGCGAGGCGCTTTTTATAGCTGAGGATAAGATCGGTGATTATTACAAGTTTTCGTCTGAACAATGGAAGCGGTTTCAGTACGATGTAAAAACACTGGCGTCACTTGATGAAAATGAAATATCCTCCTTTGCATTCGCCCTTCTGAATAAATGCACAAGGGCAATCGAAGGTTTTGATTCAAGCACAAAAAAACGTGATTTTTATTTTATATGCCTTCAGGATCATCTGATATTAAATGCCCTTCAAAGAGATAAAGAGCTGACCTTGCTACCACTCCTTGTTTATATATTTACACATGAACTGGTGCATATCGTCAGGTTCTGTAATTTTTTTCAGAGGTATGAGGTTTCAGGGAAAACCAGGGAGGAAGAGGAGGCGCTTGTACATGAGACCACCTTTAAAATCCTTAAAAGGATTGCCCTGAAAAAAATGGATTATATACTTGATTCATACAAACACCACAGACCATGTAAATTGGCTGTGTAATTTTTATACGAGAGGTGAATTAAAAATGCCTTTTTACGAATATGAATGTACAAAATGTCATCATCATGCTGAAGTTTTACAAAAGATATCTGACCCGCCAATTACAAAATGTGAAAAATGCAAAGGTAAAATGAAAAAACTGATATCACACAGCTCTTTTCATTTAAAGGGGTCAGGGTGGTATGTAACTGATTATGCTTCAAAATCGGGCGGATATGATGGTAAGACCGGCTCAGGTGAGCCTGCTACTAGCGCTGAACCGGCCAAAGAGGCTAAAAGCAGTTCAGAGACAGCCTCAAGCAAGAAAGAGGCCAAGGCTGCAAAGTTAAAGGATGATAAATAGAGTGATTTAAATAACGGCCCATGGCCCCTTAATTTAAAGGAAATATGAAACATCTAAATACAGGTAAAGAGCAGGATAAACTGATAAACAGGCTGGAGAGGCAGGAAAAAAAACAGTCCATCCAGAGGGACAGATTCCTCAAATTTAAGCTTAATGAGATACATTCCAGCCTTACCCAGGAACTCCTGATGCAGAAGGTTGTTGAAACGGATAATACAGGGGCCTTTTCAGAGCTTATTCTTAAGGGGTTGAAAAAACTTCTGAAAACCAGCGAGTTTGACTATAAGTATTTTATTGCGCCTATCAGGGGTCTGGTTCCCCGCCCCAACCCCATTTCATTATATATGACCCAGTTTATACTGGAAGATGTTATGAATGACCCGTGCGTTATGGATGTTTTCGGAACAGAAGAGGAGATCTACAAGTCGGTGAACAGGGTTATTTCAAATATAAATCTCAAGTTTGAAAGGGCTGAAGAGAAGATAATGCAGCAGCTTTCAAACAACAAATCCCTTTCTCCCGGTTCAAGGGAGTATGATATTGCGCTTGAAGAGCTAATCCGCAAGACAATGGGTGATCCTCAGAGTGGAACTATCCCTCAATAGTGTTCAAAAATTTATCAGGTTATTAATGCAACCCCTTTCTTAAGAAAGGGGTTGGTTTTTAAAGGAGCAATCAATGTACAAAAAAATAGCATTTCTGTTTCCCGGTCAGAATTCACAGATAATCGGTATGGGAAAGGACCTCTTTGATGAGTTTACCGAGGCAAGGGAGATATTCAGGCAGCTCGATGATATCTGTGAAAAACCCATGTCCAAACTCTGTTTTGAAGGGCCAACAGAGGAGCTCATCCTTACTGTGAACCAGCAGCCCGCCATTACAGCCGTTAACCTTGCATGTCTGAAGGTTATGAACATGAAGGGTATAAAGGCCGCCGTATCAGCCGGGCACAGCCTTGGCGAATTTGCCGCCCTTGTATCCGCGGGCGTGCTTACAGAGTATGATGCCTTAAGAATCGTGAAAAAACGCGGTGAACTCATGCACAGGGAGTCATTAACTCACCCCGGTGTTATGGCAGCAGTAATGAAGCTCCCAATTGAAAAGGTTAGCAAGATAGTTGAAAAGGCAAAGGCAAAGGGGGTGCTTGCTGTAGCAAATCACAATTCGGCAGAGCAGATCGTTATTACAGGTGAAGCTGCGCCTATGGAATATGCCCTCTCCCTTGTAAAAGAAGAAAAGGGGAAGGCAGTGCCATTAAAGGTAAGCGGCGCCTGGCACTGTGCCCTTATGAAGGGGGCTGTGGACGAATTCAGGGAATATATGGAAGGGTTCACCTTTAAAAGGCCATCAACTACAATCCTCTTCAATGCAAGTGCAAATATGGAAAATGAGCCTGAAAAGATAAAGGATATCATGGCGAATCAGTTAACATCCCCTGTAAGGTGGTATGATATTATCCTCCGCATGATTGAAGAGAAGGTAGACGCCATGGTTGATGTCGGCCCGCAGAAACAGATGATGGGGCTGGCCGCAAGGATAGTGCCCGAAGGGAGCAATATTAAACTATCGAGTGTTGAGGGTGTTCAGAGCCTTAACGAATTTATCAGGATGAATGTGTAATTTAACCTAAAAACGGCAGTTAGTCTCTAACCTGGAGCGGGTAGGAGCCGTGCTA
>CAZXUA010000115.1:0-15539 GCA_964643755.1 uncultured Desulfatiglans sp.
GACCGCACATTATACCAGGACTCGTGCTATGCAACTTCTTAACCGGAAATTACTGCAATAAAAAAATACTTTACATATTAAAAAAATACCCTTAATGTGTCTCAGGTTTGAGGAGAGAATGCAGGGAAAAATATACAGCCACCTGCATGAAATCAGGTACAAAAAATACCTGGTTATTTTACCTGCCAGTAAATTTATTTTTTAAAAAAGTAAATAATTCAGTGGATTATATTGAAAATCCGCTGAACGATAAGAAGGGAATAGAATTTGCATCATATTAGTTTGATTCTTTTGATGATGACAAGTGGCTTAAAGGGCTTGAAACTGGCCTGTTTAATAAAGCATACATCATTCTTGAGCTGAAACAGACTAACGGGAAAATTTTATGTATTTTAATAAATCTGACCGCCTTTTTTGTATTTTTTTAACATTTTCTTTTGTCTTTTTGTTTTTATTCTCTTCTGAAGTTACAGCGCGTGAAATTACCCTCACATGGGATGCAAACAGCGAACCGGACCTTAGCCATTATATTGTTTACTGGGGAACACAACCGGGTATATATACAAATAACAGCGGTAATATCGGCTTAAAGACTGAGTATAAAACCAATATCCCTGATGACGATCAGATATATTTTTTTGCAGTTACCGCTGTTGATACATCGGGCCTTGAAAGTGATTTTTCAAATGAGGTAAATACTGGTTCGGTTGTATTCTCTTTGAATATAGGTTGGAACCTCATCTCTATCCCGGATATATCGACAAACATATCAGTGCAAGAGGCCTTTGGGCCAATTATGAGCAGCATCATTAACATATTTGCTTATGAAAATGGGACATGGCGTGTATACCCATATAATCCACAGTACAGCGCTCTTACAATAATAAAGCCGTGGCAGGGGCTCTGGTTAAATATGCATAACAGTGAAACCATTGCTTTTATGCCCAAAACATATAATAGTATTTACCTCGCAAAGGGTTGGAACCTTGTCAGGTTCACTTTGCCTCTTTCCCAGGATATCAGGAACGCCATATCTTCCATTTATGGAAATGTTGTGAGTATATGGACATATCAGGATGGTAAGTGGATGGTTTATGACCCACTTAATCCCTATTTAAGTGATCTTCAGACCCTTGAGCCAGGGCCTGGTTATTGGATCAATGTTAAAAAGGCCTGCTTATGGACACACTGAGAGGCATAAACAGCTGTTTACGCCCCACGTGTATAAAATAAAATATAGTCATGTCTGATTTTTTATAATTTAACTATCCTTCTTTCCATTTCCATGAAAAAATTAAAAACAAACTAATCTAATTAAATCAGTATATTAAGGTTGTATTTGCGATATTTTCATTATTGGTATGCGAATTGCTTATGTAGTAGTCGAGTCGCTTGATAAGGGCAAACCGTTCGAAAGGGCGGGACGCAAAGCCGTCGGCCTAAATCTCCTTGAAACAGGATGGGGGACATGGTTGCGAGGTTGCCGGGCGGGTTGGCACCACCAAAGTGCTGATTCGGCCACAGGCTGATAAGCGCAGACACTGGGAGGTGCCAATATGAAACGCAATAGTTCTGCAATTAGCTTTTTTGTAAAAGGTTTTATCCAGGTTTTTTCAATCCTCTTCTTTATTTTTTTTGTAACATCTGTTGCTGCCCGCGAGGTTACCCTTACATGGGAAGCCAACAGCGAACCTGACCTGAGCCATTATATTGTGTATTGGGGAAACAGTTCGGGCAATTATACAGAAAACAGCGGCAATATCGGGTTGGCTAATCAGTATACTACTACTATACCTGATGATGGGAAGAAGTACTTTTTTGCAGTAACCGCTGTTGACGAGGCTGGCCTTGAAAGTGATTTTTCAAATGAGGTTAGTACAGCCCAGGGTATGTTCATCACTGCATCAAGCAACTGGAACCTCATTTCCATACCCAATGTGGCTGAAAATACCCCTATTGAAGATGCCCTTGGTCCTATAATGGATGATGTGGTAACCATATGGGCTTATGTTGATGGCGCATGGAAGGTATATTATCCTGAAAACCCGAATGCAAGCACCCTTCATGAGTTAAGAGCGGGTCAGGGTCTATGGCTGAACATGAGGGATAACGCTGAATTATTTATTCCTGAGGCTGTGCCTGTAGACGGGGTGCATCTTTCTCAGGGGTGGAACCTTGTCGGTTTAAATTCAGCCTCGATTCTGAATATGCCACAGGTAATATCTTCAATCCTTAATAATGTAATCAGCATCTGGACATATCAGAATGGTAGATGGATGGTTTATGATCCTGGGAACCCTAATTTCAGTGACCTGACAGCCTTGAAGCCAGGTTATGGCTACTGGATAAAGGTCAATTCAGCATGCACATGGAGATATTAATATAGCTTTATTTTTACTGGCCTTTAACATCGCCCCTCGATCCTATGTTTTCACCTCCCCTTGGTTCGAGGGGCGATTCTTATTTTTGCTATCCAGAGACTTCCCTGTTGCCTGAATAATTAAAAGCTATATTCTTTGTTCTTTAAAACAGTAAAAAAATGTGTTAACAAAGTTATGTTTTTGATTAAATTAAGAAAATATGCGGAATGAAATATCTTTTACTCAAAAAGGCATGACATGGGTAAAAAAAAAGGGAGCAAAAGCTCCCTGCAATTTTTTTATTTGATGGGGTGAGTGACGGGACTCGAACCCGCGGCATCTGGGGCCACAACCCAGTGCTCTACCAGCTGAGCTACACCCACCAAATTTTGTACCTATTTATCATGCTTTGGAAATTTTGCAACAAAAAGATTAAAATATTAATAAACAGGAAGCAGGTCAATCAAAAAAATGACAGATAACAGGGCAGAATTATACAGGATGATACCGGCGGTTGACCGGCTGCTTGATAACCCCGGAATAAAAGGTATTGCTGGCCACTACCCCAGAACCCTTATCCTGCAGGCAATAAATGAGATACTGTCTGAGACAAGAAAGGGTATAGAAAAGGGTAACATAACAAAAGAAAGCCAGGCGCTTGATCCTGAAAATATGGTAAACACGGTTGTAAAAAAGGTCGAACACCTGTCACGCCCGAGCCTTTGCAATGTAATTAATGCTACAGGCGTTGTACTGCATACGAATCTTGGAAGATCTATTCTTGCAGAGAGGGTAATTGATAGGTTAGTTGATATAAGCGGCGGCTATAGTAATCTGGAATATGATCTGGAAAAGGGAAAGCGTGGCAGCAGATATGTCCATGTGGAAGGCATACTCAGGGAACTGACCTCCGCAGAGGCTGCAATGGTGGTAAACAATAATGCCGCTGCTGTACTTATTACCCTTGATACTCTGGCAAAAGAACGCGAGGTTATTATCTCACGTGGGGAACTAGTTGAGATTGGCGGCTCTTTCAGGATACCTGATGTCATGAAAAGGAGCGGGGCAAGGATGATAGAGGTTGGGACAACCAACAAGACACATCTAAATGATTATGAATCATCAATAACCCCTGAAACCGCTGCTATATTAAAGGTGCATAAGAGTAATTTCCAGATAGTAGGTTTTCATGAGGAGGCAACGAGATCCTCCCTTGTTGAACTGGGCAGAAAATACAGCATCCCTGTTATCGAAGACCTTGGCAGTGGCTCCTTTATTGATCTCTCCAAATATGGTTATCAATGGGAGCCGACAGTTCAGCAGGTGGTTAACGAGGGTGTGGATATTGTAACATTCAGCGGGGATAAACTATTAGGTGGCCCACAGGCAGGTATAATAATCGGTAAAAAGGAGCTTGTTGAAAAGATACGTAAAAACCAGCTCAACAGGGCGCTGAGAATAGATAAGCTTACGCTTGCGGCACTTGAAGAGACACTGAACATATACAGGGATGAACAAACAGCCATGGAGACAATCCCAACACTTAATATGATATGCCAGTCATATGAAGAGCTTAAATCAAAGGCAGTCAGGCTTTATCGCATGATAACAGTAAAGAATGGGGGCAGTTTCAGGGTTGACATGATAAACGGCGCATCCAGGATTGGAGGAGGGGCTTTGCCGCTGCTGGAACTCCCGACACGGCTTTTGAGGCTTAATCCTGTAAAAATGCATGCCCAGGAGATAAGCGAGGCGCTCAAATCCTTCACCCCACCAATAATCGTAAGGGTTGAACAGGACAGCGTACTTTTTGACGTAAGGACAATACAGGAAAAGGAGCTTAAGCCTGTAGCAGCATCTATTACTTATCTGAACAAAAACAATGCATGAGACAGGGGGCATAATGAAGGATATAATAGAAGACATTGTTCAGGAAAGTGTAAGAGCAAAGGAGCATTTTATCAAGGATAGCTCTAATGATCTGATCACCCTTGCCAGAAAGATAGCATCCGCATTCACAAGTGACCGAAAGCTGATGCTCTGCGGGAATGGAGGCAGCGCTGCTGATGCGCAGCATATTGCCGCTGAATTTGTCAACCGGCTCGAAATGGAGAGGCCCCCCCTTCCTGCCATCTCCCTTACTACAGACTCCTCTATCATTACCTGCATAGGGAATGACTACTCTTTCAATGATATTTTCACAAAACAGGTGAAGGCTATTGGTCTTGAGGGGGATATCCTCCTTGCAATAAGTACTAGTGGAAATTCCCAGAATGTTATATCCGCAGCAGAGGCAGCCAGTGAGATGGGCATATATGTAGCTGCCCTTACAGGAGGCAAGGGTGGAAAACTGAAGGATGTGAGTGACTTGTGCCTCATTGTCCCCAGTGAAGTGACCGCCAGGATACAGGAAAGCCATATACTGGCCGGGCACATTATATGCAGACTGGTGGATCATATTTTGTTCCAGGGAGGGTAGTAAAAAAGGTATAAGGTTTATGGTGTGAGGTCTTCAGCTTAAGGGAAAAATATGAAATCCCCTGATTAATAATCAATTGCTGATTTAACATATAAAAGACTTTACAACCCCAGTTATGGAACTTATAAATTATTACAGATCAAAAGATAATATGGGAGTAAGAAATGCCTATTTATGAATACCAATGCACAAAGTGCAATGAAGAGTTTGAGTGTATTGTGCTCGGAAACGATACGGTCACATGCCCTAAATGTGACGCCAAAAAGGTAAAGCGAAAGATGTCTGCATGCAGCTTCAAGAGCGGTGGCAAAGGTGGCGGTGATTATTCATCATCAGCAAAATCCTCTTCATCCGGCTGCTCCTCGTGCTCAGGGGGAAGCTGCGCTTCATGCCATTAATCACCCTTAAACCATGGGCCGACTAATATGTTTCGTATAGGTTTTGGTTATGATGCACACCGCCTTGTTGAGGGTCGAAAATTGGTGCTGGGCGGCATTGAAATACCCTTTAGGCTTGGCCTGCTTGGCCATTCTGATGCTGATGTGCTTGTCCATGCAATAATGGATGGGATACTCGGCGCGCTTGGGAGAGGAGACATAGGGAGACACTTTCCTGATACAGACCCGGCATATAAGGATATAGAGAGCCTTATTATGCTGAAAAGCGTCATGTCAATGGTGGAGAAAGATGGCTATCAGGTAAATAATGTTGACTGCACCATTGTTGCCCAGCAGCCAAAGCTCTCTCCTCACATAGAGGCTATGAGGGATAATTTAGCTTATGAACTAGCGGTAGAAAAAGGCAGTATAAATATCAAGGCCACAACAACCGAGGGGATGGGTTTTTCAGGCAGGGGTGAAGGCATGGGTGCATATGCGGCAGTCAGCCTTGTAAAGAAGGTGTAAGATTTACGGGAAGAGAGGTCGGGTGACCCCCGATTTTTATTTTAATGAAATAAGGTTTTGATCAATTATGAGATTATATAACACGGCAACCAGGCAGAAGGATGAATTTATCCCGCTCGTTGAAGGCAGGGTGGGGATGTATGTATGCGGCGTAACGGTTTATGATCACTCGCACATAGGACATGCGCGTTCAGCCATTGTGTTTGATGTCCTTGTAAGATATTTAAGGGCAAGGGGTATGGCTGTAACCTATGTGCGCAACTTTACAGATGTGGATGACAAGATAATAAACCGGGCTAATGAACTAGGCAAGGATACTGCCGCCCTTGCGCAGGAATACATCGATTCATTCAATGAGGATATGAAGGCCCTTTTTGTTATGAAGCCGGATATCGAACCCAGGGCAACAGAACACATAGGTAACATGATCAAGATGATCCAGCTCCTGATTGACAAGGGGTTTGCATATGAGGTTGATGGCGATGTCTTTTATGCTGTAGAAAAACTGGATGATTACGGCAAACTTTCAGGTAGAAAACTTGATGAGATGAAGGCGGGGAGCCGCATAGATATAAATGACAAAAAGCGTCACCCAATGGATTTTACACTCTGGAAGCCCTCCAAGCCGGGCGAGCCCATGTGGGACAGCCCCTGGGGGAAGGGAAGACCCGGCTGGCATATGGAATGTTCTGTAATGAGCAATAAGTACCTGGGCAGCACCTTTGACATACATGGCGGAGGACAGGATCTCCTGTTCCCCCATCATGAAAATGAGAGGGCACAGTCAAAGGCAGCCACAGGAGGGGATTTTGCCCGCTACTGGATACATAATGGCTTTCTCACTGTTGAGTCTGAAAAGATGTCCAAGTCCCTTGGCAATTTTATATATATAAAGGATGCGCTTCGTGATTATCACCCTGAGGTGCTTAGGTTCTTCCTGCTTTCAAAACAGTACAGAAGCCCTCTGGATTTCTCCAAAAAGGATGTGCTGGATTTTCAGTCAGGGCTCGTAAGAATATATCGCACTCTTCAGAGGGTTGAGGAGATCATTGGGCCTAAAGAGGCTAAGGATTATAATATTCAGGGATTACTGGCTCATGAGCAGAAAAACGATTTTCTAAACCGGTTTATCAACCTTATGGATGATGACCTGAACACTGCCGGTGTTGTGGGTATTATCTTTGACAGGATAAAGGAGCTTAACCGTATCATGGATGATGCCGGTGACAGCCCTTCCAAAACAATCATGGATCAGCTCAAGGATGAAACAGAGGGCCTGCGTAAGGTCGGTGCTGTTCTGGGTATATTGAATTTCAGCCCATCTGTCTTTGTTTCACAGATAGAAAAGCCCACTGATATTGATGAATCAGAGATCGAAGAACTCATTAAACAGAGAAAAGAGGCCAGGGCTCAGAAAGAGTGGGCAAAGGCAGATGAAATAAGAAACAGGCTCAAACAGATGGGCATTGTACTGGAAGATAAAGAAGGCGTCACCAAATGGCGAAAAGAAGTTTGAGGGAGTAGTACAAGCTTTAAAGGATAATAGTCTCTCAAGATTAAATAATTAATAGGATTTAGAGTCCGGCTCAAGGCACAAGGCGCAGGGCACAAGGAAAGGCCTTTACCCTGAGCCTTGCACCTGTTATTTGAATCTCAAAAACTTCATGCTTTATTTATCTATCTAAAATCTAATTTTTGACAATAAAGGTTTTCCATGTTCAAAATTATCTCAGACCTTAAACCATGCGGTGATCAGCCACAGGCTATTAACGACCTTGTAAGGGGTATAAAAAATAACCTGAAGCACCAGGTGCTGCTTGGTGTAACAGGTTCAGGCAAAACATTTACCATGGCCCATGTAATAGAGAGTGTGCAGAAGCCTGCACTGATCATGGCCCCTAACAAGACCCTGGCTGCTCAACTCTATGGCGAATTCAAGAATCTTTTTCCCTATAATGCGGTTGAGTATTTTGTGAGTTACTATGACTATTATCAGCCTGAGGCATATATCCCCCAGTCAGACACCTATATCCAGAAGGATTCAAGCATCAATGAAAATATAGACAAGATGCGGCATTCGGCGACGCGGTCACTCCTTGACAGGGATGATGTTATTATCATCGCGAGTGTCTCCTGCATCTACGGCCTTGGCTCGCCTGAGGCATACCACGATATGATCCTGTATGCGGAAAGGGGCGATAAGCTATCCAGAGAGAGCGCTGTAAAAAAACTGGTTGAGATATACTATGAACGGGGCGACTTTGATTTTTACAGGGGGATGTTCAGGGTAAGGGGCGATATACTTGATATATTCCCTGCATATGAAGAGGATAAGGCCATAAGGATAACCTTCTGGGGCAATGAGGTTGAGACCATTCAGGAGATTGATCCTTTAACAGGGAAGGTCAAGGGGGAACTTAACAGGATCACCATCTATCCGGCAACCCATTATGTAACATCCGCTGAAATCAGGGATAAGGCAATAAACAGTATCAGGGAGGAGATGAAGCAGAGGGTAGAGGAATTCAGGAATAACAATAAACTTATCGAGGCGCAGCGCATTGAGGAGCGCACCCTTTTTGATCTGGAGATGATGATCGAGATGGGCTACTGCCACGGCATAGAAAATTATTCACGGCACCTTACAGGAAGGGCACAGGGCGATGCCCCTCCTACGCTTCTTGATTATTTCCCA
The DNA here is from genome assembly GCA_964643755.1 of uncultured Desulfatiglans sp. GTDB lineage: Bacteria > Desulfobacterota > DSM-4660 > Desulfatiglandales > HGW-15 > JAAZBV01. The sequence goes on from CAZXUA010000115.1 coordinate 8,440, forward strand.
AAGGATTTTCTGCTCTTTATTGATGAGAGCCATATCACTGTGCCACAGATAGGGGGCATGTACAGGGGTGACAGGTCAAGGAAGGAAACCCTTGTAAATTACGGGTTTCGACTGCCATCAGCCCTTGATAACAGGCCGCTCAAATTTGAAGAGTTTAATGAAAGGCTTAATCAGGTGGTCTATGTTTCTGCTACACCGGGGCCATATGAACTTGAAATAAGCCAGGCCCTTACAGAGCAGATAATCAGACCCACAGGTCTGATTGATCCTGAAATATTGGTTATCCCCGCAAAAGAGCAGGTAGATGACCTGCTGGCGAGGATAAGGGAAAGGGTAAAAAATAACGAGCGCGTACTGGTAACCACCCTCACAAAAAGGATGGCAGAGGACCTTTCCGAATATTACTCTGAACTTGGGGTAAAGGTCAGGTATCTCCATTCAGATATAAAGACCATCGAGAGGATGGAGATCATCAGGGATCTGAGGCTGGGCATCTTTGATGTGCTGATAGGAATAAACCTTTTGAGAGAGGGGCTTGATATCCCTGAGGTTTCACTTGTGGCAATTATGGACGCAGACAAGGAGGGTTTTTTAAGATCGGAGAGATCCCTTATCCAGACATGTGGCAGGGCAGCGAGGAACCTTAATGGGACTGTCATCCTTTATGCGGATCAGGTGACAGGCTCAATGGAAAGGGCAATTGATGAGAGCAACAGGCGAAGAGAGATACAGCTTAAATATAATGTTGAAAACAATATCACCCCTGAATCCATAGCAAAGAATATAGATAATGTGCTTGGCTCCATTTATGAGGCAGACTATGTGACAGTCCCGGCAGCGGCTGAAAAGACACCGAAATATTTCAACCCTGATGATATCAAAAAGACCATTAAGGAGCTTGAGAAGAAGATGAAAGAGGCTGCCGCCAATCTTGAGTTTGAAGAGGCAGCCCGAATCAGGGATGAAATAAAGGAACTCAGGGAAGAGGAACTGGAAATTTTATAATAATTTTCTATCTCCCCTTTGCACAGAAACGATCCCACCCCATAAGATAAGCTGCACCTGCTATGGTTGTGCCGTAAAACAGAACAGGCTTTATATTCAGGAACTTTACGATTGTTCCGTTTGCAATGGTTGACCCAGTAACAAACAGGAGATCCGCCCACTCGATTGCCTCATCTGTCTTTTCAGTGCCTTCAATAATTGTGTTGAATTTTTTTGTGCCGATATTATCCTTATCAAGGTCAATTACACGAAGCTCAGTGATGCCTGACAGTACCTCAACAAATCGGGGCTGAAACCCTATCTGTAATATCCTGGGGGTGCCATATTCTTCCTTTATCTTTTTTACAAGTTCTCCTGCGCACTCTTCAGGTTCTTTATCCCTGCAATGGATGGTGCCTTTAATCAGCCCCATGTGCCTCAATGCAGCATTAATGGAGGCAATAAATATGGCCATGCGGAAATTGTTTGTCAGGTCTGATAGCAGTATATCTTTAAGCTTGCCTTCAAAATTGCCATACTGATCGGTAAATGCCTGACCGCATGATCCATCAATCTCTGCCTGCATCAGCCTCTCTTTACCCTTCATAAGCGGAAAATCGTCCGCTTCAGGGTTGCCTATGGCCTCTTCAGTGCTTAATGCACGGGCCTTTACAGTGATATTTTTCTCAAGAAGGTTTTTGTCAATTATCTTGAGGGCACGTGCCCTTATTTCATCATATATATCCGCCATATTTTCAACCCTTTAACATGATAAGTTTTCTGGTTCCCTTTATCTGCCTGAAGTTTGCCCCCTGGCTGATGCATCTCAAGACAAGATCAGGGTCAAGCACCTTTGTCCCCGCGATCGCATCCACACCATAATCAAAAAGCACGGGTGAAAGGATAGCAGAGTCGCCTAGAACTACAGTATATGTATCTTTGTTTTTTAATCTTAAAAGATCTTCAATAGTGTGGTTTGTTATGGCTGTGCCTGTAATCGCTAGCACATCGGCTTCAGGGATAAGCTCTTTTGCCTTTTCCTCAGGATAATCCCCCGGCTGCGGATTTTTTTCTATTACCCACAGGTTTCGCACAACCTCCCTTATTTTGGGGATGAATGGAAAATGGCCTATAATGGCAACATTTTTATCCTTTCCCTTTTCAGTGATAATCTCGCTTGCATTTAATTCGGAGCAGCGTGATTCATCTATATCAATAAGTGAATTTATAGTTGCCATGCCTATGGCCGCTTCCAGTATGCTTTCTGAATAGACCATGTCTGTCAATTCACGGGCGGTTCTATCCATAAGAAATCCAGGAGAGGCGACCCGCGGAGAAGGCTGTTTAAGGGCATCCTTTGGCAGGGAGGCTGCAAGTCCGCAATTTCGTGTGAGAACAGCCGTATGAAAAATTCCTAGCCGTATATCTTTTATCTCTGCATCATGGTTGAGTGATGCCAGTATATCTTTAAGTATCATGAAAACCTCTTCCCGCAGCAGCTTCCAGGTCCGGCACAACCGGCCTGTGACGGGTTTGAACCACAGCAACTTGTGTCACCAACGCCTGGAAACCCTGATGAACCATTGCCTGAAAAGGATGACGGCACAGAGACCCTTTTTGTCAGTTTTTTACTCCCGCATCTGGTGCAGACGGGAGAATCATCAGACCTGGTCATCAGTATCTCCATCTCACTCCCGCACTCATTACATAAATAATCATAGATAGGCATGACTATCCTCCTTTAATTTTAATTCTGTCCGGATTCAAGCCCTTTGATCTGCCTCAGGGTTTTGAGGAGGGCTTCTGCTTCGGCCCTGCCGGGATTCAATGGCAGGTGAGTCATGAGTCCCAGCCCCTCGCTTGCCTCGTGAAAATCCTCCTCTGAGAGGCTGCTTACAGCCACACAGTTAGTCATGGGACTTAAAGTAATGAGTTTTCTGGCAAGCTCAAGCCCTGGCATATCTCCAATATCTTCATCTGTGATAACAAGATCAAAAGACTTTTGTTTCAGCATGTTCAATGCATCTTCACCTGAACCGGAATAAATAACTTCATTGCTGTTATTTTCTTTTAATGCAACGATCAAATCAGAAAAAGAATCTCTATTTTTGCTGACTAGCAGCAGTTTAAACATAACGATCTCCCGATATTTTTACATATAGATTTAAACAATAAATACAATGCCTCAGTACAACTTTTTCCACATTACGCCCTGAGCCTTGTGCCTTGAGCCCTGTCTTTATCACCAGTGTCCTTCTACATTAGCGCCATCAGCATGGGGCAACTTTCCATCCAGGTAAGCCTTTACTGCCTCTTTCACTGTCCCTGTTGCATCATTGGCTACCGCCACCTTGCCAGCCTGCAATGCCTTAAAGGCATTGGGGCCGCAATGGCCTGTCAAAAGCACCTTTGCCCCGCTGTTAACAACATTGCTTGCCGCCTGGATGCCTGCCCCTTTCATGGCATTGATATTTTCATTGTTATCTAATACCTGAAATTCATAATTTTCCGAATCGACCACAATAATATATGCGGCCCTGCCAAACCGGGGATCAACCGGCGAATCGAGTGTTTTACCCTGTGATGTTACCGCTATCTTCATTTTATTGGCCTCCTCCTCCGCCACAAACCTGATCATCATTTATTTCCGGAAGTTTCCCAGCAATTAAATCTTCAACAACAGGCCTGATCTCCGGTCTTGTGGCGTCATGATAGACATTGATTCCAACTTGTCTGAAACCCATAAGGGGCCTCATCCCTATTCCGCCCACTACAAGGGCATTCACCTTGTGTTCTGAAAGCAGGTTCACTGGAACCATACACCCGCCCTGGACATGTGCCCTGTTACTGATTGTCGTAACCTGTGTAATCTCCCCATCCTTTACATCCACAAGTGTGAAAACATCACAGTGACCGAAATGGCCTGCCCTCTCTCCGTCAAGCCCGCCTTTATTCATTGATGGGATTGCTATTCTTCCATTTTTCATAATACAAATCCTCCTGACTTTTTTAGTATTTATTATTAACCAATTTGTTAATTCTTCAGACTTTCAGAAACCTTTTTATATATCTCTTTTATATTTATACACACATCCGAATCAGGCGCATATTCGAAAATATTTTTTGCTTCAACCATAGCCTTCGTAAAAATTGGGTCAAATGGTATTTGCCCCACATAGTTAATATCATGGGTCTCAGCAAAGCATCTTATCTCCTCTGTTTTTTCTTTGTTCAGATCATATTTATTTACGCATACCATTGCAGGTATTTTAAAAAATGAGGCGAGTTCCGCAACCCTTTTCATATCATGCACACCCGATACGGTCGGCTCTGTAACAATAAGCACTGCGCTTGCCCCGCCAATGGATGCAATTACAGGGCATCCCACGCCAGGGGCGCCGTCTGTTATGATAAGCTCTAACCCCCTTTCCTCTGCTATTCTTTTTGACTCCTTCCTTACAAGCGTTACAAGCTTGCCAGAATTTTCCTCTGCAATCCCGAGTCTTGCGTGCACCATTGGGCCATGTCTTGTATCAGAGATAAACCATTCACCGCAGGTTTTCTGTTCAAAGGTAATGGCCTCTTCAGGACAAAAATAGTGGCACACTCCACATCCTTCACATTCTATCGGGTCCACTATAAAATTTTCGCTTATGGCCCCATACCTGCAAAGATCCCTGCAAAGAGCGCACTCTGTGCATTTCTCCTTATCTATTTTAGCCTCACATCCTGCCTTAAAGGGCTCGGTTTTTTTAACCTCAGGGGCCATAATGAGGTGCAGGTCAGCGGCATCTACATCAGCATCACAAAGCACCTTATTTTTTGCAAGGGATGCAATGGCTGAGACCATGCTTGTCTTTCCTGTACCTCCTTTGCCGCTTATAATAACAAGCTCCTTCATTTGTGTGTCACCCCCCCGGCCACAATTTTTTGGATATTTTTATACAGGTCAATGAATTTCTCTCTATACTCCGGGATGCTCTCCACAATAAGTTCACCCTTTGAATACGATTCGGCTATTCTGCGTTCAAATGGGATCTCCATGAGTATTGGTATCCCTTCATCTGCAGCAAACCCTTTTACCCTGTCATCGCCCATGTCCGACCTGTTGATTATCAGACCGCACGGGATGCCTAGAATCTTCACTGCGCCCACAGCAAGCTTCAGGTCATTAAGGCCAAAGGGTGTGGGTTCGGTAACAAGGATTACAAAATCGGTATCCTTCATTGCGGAAATAACAGGGCAGGATGTGCCAGGAGGGGCATCAATGATTGTTAGTCCGCTATTATCAGCCATCTTCCTGACCCTTTTGATAAGTGGAGGCGACATGGCCTCTCCGACCCTTAATCTGCCATGAATAAATCGCAGCCCGTTTTTATTCCCCTTTTCAATAACCCCAAGCTCTCTCCCTGTTTCAGAAATGGCCCCGGAAGGGCATGCCTCCATGCATCCCCCGCAACTGTGACACAGGTCGGTAAATGTGAGCATGGTATCTGCTATGCGCACAATAGCCCTGAACTGGCAGATATCAGCGCACTTTCCGCACAGGGTGCATTTGGTTTCATCTATCTGAGGCACGGGCAATGTGACAGCCTCTTTTGATACCATTTCAGGTCTCAGAAATAGATGGGCATTGGGCTCTTCAACATCACAGTCCAGAAGTGTTACATCCATGTTGGAAAGAGATACCGCAAGATTAGTCGCCACTGTTGTCTTGCCTGTCCCACCCTTTCCGCTTGCTATACTGATAATCAACGCCTTATCCTTTTTTTGATCTCTGATTTTTCATGAATACATCCAGAGCAGCCTGAAGGGTCTCAGCAGCCAGAAATGCACAGTGCCTGTCCGCTTCCGGTAAGCCTCCTGCCCTTTCCATAACAGCCTCTCCGGTTATCTCAATAATCTCATCAGGCCCTTTGCCAAGAGCCATTGCAGCCGCGAATGAGCCGCATATATTGCTTGAAGCGCATCCGTCAGTCATATAGTGGGATTTTATCACCCTCTCATTATCAAATTTCAGATATATCTCCATCCTGTCGCCGCACCTGCCATCCAGACAGGCATGGGCATCGGCGTCTTCAATTGGCCCGAAATTATCGGGATCTATCCATCTCTCTATAGCCTCAGGGCTGTATATTTTTAACAGCTCTGCATATATAGGGTCTTCTGGATCTTGGATATTTTTTAATGAATCATCTTCTATCATCAGTTACACCTGAAAAATTATCCTGTTGATTTATCGTTGTTAAACCTTTTCCATACGGCTGATGATCTGATCAACCATTTTGTTGAATTCATTACTGAAAACAATGCCTCTGTCATAAAGCTCTGATAACCTTCCGCTGTCAGCCAGCTTCACGACATCAGGTTCAATGGGGAGGCTTGCAAGAAGATTAACCCCTGCCTTTTCAGCCATCTGTTTTCCTCCGTCCGACTTGAAGAGGTTTATTACTTCTCCGCAATGGGGGCATTTCAGGCCATTCATATTTTCAACAATACCAAGCATCTCCATGTTCACCTGTCTGCAAAAGTTAATGGATTTCCGCACATCTGCAAGTGAAATCTCCTGCGGCGTGGTTACAACAAGCGCCTTTGCATCCTTTATTGTCTGGGCTATTGTAAGGGGCTCATCACCTGTGCCTGGAGGCGAGTCTATAACAAGATAATCAAGCTCTGCCCAGTCCATGTCAGAGATAAACTGCCTGATAACCCCAATTTTTATGGGGCCGCGCCAGATTGTGGCTGCATCCTTGTCAGAGCCCATAATTGATTCGATAGAAATAACCTGGAGATTGGGCATAGGTTCAATGGGCATGGCCTTTCCTGATACAGGAGATACGGCTATGTTTGCATTTATTCCAAGCATCCTTGGTATGCTGGGGCCATGAAGGTCCACATCCATCAGCCCGACCCTGTAGCCTTTTTTTGCCAGGCTTATGGAAAGATATGCGGCTACGCTGCTTTTACCCACACCACCCTTTCCGCTCATCACAAGTATCTTGTTTTTAATCTTTTTAAGGCGTTTGCCTATCTCCATCTCCTGCTGAGACTGGGCATCAAGGTTTTTTAGCCCCTGGTTCTGTTGATTGTTAGATCGGAAGAGCGTCGTGTAGGGA
>CAZXUA010000116.1:0-15330 GCA_964643755.1 uncultured Desulfatiglans sp.
AGATAATGAGCGGTGACTGGAGTTCAGACGTGTGCTCTTCCGATCTAACATCAAAGACCCTGAGAGCAGCCATAAAAAGATTATCACCCTTTGACATTGTCATATTCGGCGCAAGGTCTTCTGACAGTGATACAGGCCAGGTGGGTTCGCAGACCGCCCTGCTTCTTGATCTGCCCTTCATAAGCGGCGTGAAGGGCATTGAATGCGAAGGTGATATTTTAAAGATAGATAGAACTATTGATGAGTACTCTGAACGATATGTAATGACCCTTCCCGGCGCTGTGGCCGTGCATCCGCGGGCCATTCAACCAAGGGATGCTGCCCTTTCAATGGTGGAAAGGGCATTTAAAAAAGATCCCATTGAAAAAATCTGTCTTAACGATCTCGGAATATCCTCTCAGGGATTGGGCGAATCAGGTTCACCGACAAAGCTTGTATCAATGAGCAAGATAAAGAGGAAAAAGAAATGCGAGTTTATAAACGGCTCTCCGGAAGAGCAGGCCGATGAACTTGTAAAGAGAATAAAGGCCGGAGGGTATATAAGTTGAAGAAAGTAACCGCTGATATATGGGTTTATATAGATCTCAGGAATAAAAAACATTTTGAAGAGGGTATTAATCTGATTGGGGCCGCAAAAGTGCTTGCAGGCCTGACATGTGGAAAGACCATTTCCCTCCTTATGGAAGCAGGGAATAAAGACAGTTTAAATCACATTAAAGGTATATCCCCTGAAGATGCATCCGCTGTCTGTGTGAAAAACGGCGCTGATTCTGTTTTTATCATTGAACATGATGACCTTTCCCTTTGCAGGCCTGATGTCCATGCAAGGGCTTTAGCAGGTCTTGTAAAAGAGATGGCCCCCAGGATGGTGCTCTTTCCGCTTTCTGATATGGGAAGGGAGGTTGCTTCATCATGCGCTGCATACTGTGATGCAGGGTTAATTTCCGATTGTGTTGAGTTCACAATGGAGGATAACAGGATAATAGCAGGGTGCCCGTCATGGGGTGGAGAGATAATGGCAAGGCTTACCTGGGGTAACCCTGAGATAACAGGTTTTGCAACGATACCTGCAAATGCCTTTTCACCATGCAATATGGCCGGTACCCCCGGAGATGTAAAAGGGATCCGGATAAACGGGGAGATTGCCACAGAGAGGCTGAAACGTGTGGCCCACGAGGTCTCACAGGAGGGGCACAGAAAGCTTGAGGATGCAGATATAGTTGTTGTGGGCGGTGCGGGCGTGGGAACCTCTGAAGGGTTTGCAATGGTAAGGCGGCTTGCAGCGGCCATTGGAGGTGAGGTGGGCGCAACTAGGCCCCCTGTAATCAATCACTGGGTTGATGAAGAGCGGCTCATAGGTCAGACCGGCAAAATCGTTCATCCGAGGCTACTCTTTACAATAGGCACTTCAGGCGCAATTCAGTATACAGCCGGGATAACAGGCTCTGAATATATAGTTGCCATAAACCGTGACCCGGCTTCCCCTGTATTCAGTGTTGCAGACGCAGGCATTGTGGCGGATGCAAAGACAATATTGCCCCTTATTACAAATCGCATAAAGCAGCTTACCATGAGGGATCTGGCAGATTCAATGACCGTAAGCGAGGCCGGTAAGCCCGGAACCGCCCTTGGCGAAAAGATAGAAAAGATCAGAAGGTCAAATGACTGGACAATGGAATATCTTGCCGAAAAAACAGACCAGACCCCTGAGTTTATTGAAAAGGTGGAAAATGGCGAGATGGTGCCTTCAGTAAGCTTTCTGCTTAAACTCTCCCGCGCACTGGGCGTTGACCCCGGCACATTCTTAAGCGATGAGGAAAAGGCACAGATAGAGGACAAGCGTGCAAAGGCATTTATCACAAGGACAAAAAACTACGCATACCAGACCCTGACCCCGGGCGCTGAAAATCAGCACTTAAGGGGGTTTATGATCACTATTGAGGCCAGGCAGGATCATAAGCCCGTTGCCTACAAGCATGAAGGGGAGGAGTTTATCTATGTCATGGAGGGTAGCCTTGAACTCACACTTGACAATAAGGTGACTCATCTCAGGGCAGGTGAAAGCATGCACTATAATTCAGAGATACCCCATAAACTTAAGAATACAGGAAATGAAACCACAAAATGCCTGGTAATGCTCTACACCCCTTAACAAAAGGAAATTCTTGCAGGTTGGTTTCTGTTAATATGGGGGTAATATTCGCTTAAAATAGCATTTTTGAACAAGATAAAAGACTTGACAGGGTTTTTTGTCTCTGTTAATGAGTTCCAGACTGTGTAAATGGCTGATAAATAATAATAACAGCAGGATATTGTTAGTTTTAATTAATCATATAGGAGGATATTTATATGGGTTACGATGTAATAGTAGATCAGGATAAATGCGAAGGGTGTGAAGAGTGTGTTGAGGTATGCCCTGTTGATGTTTATGAGATGCAGGATGGAAAATCTGTGCCTGTAAACGCTGAGGAGTGCCTTGGCTGCGAAAGCTGTGTCGAGGTATGCGATCAGGAAGCAATCACCATTAATGAAAATTAATTAGAATATATCCATAAAATAAAAAAGCCGCTTTTTAGCGGCTTTTTTATTTTTAAACCATGTTACTTATGACAGGTTTCACATTTTTTATCCGGGGCTTTCTTGCCTTCTTTAACCTTATCCTCATGACATCCCTGGCAGTTATTATGGTAGGCCATCATAAGCTTTTTCACATTGCCCTCTGATTTTTCAACATCATGACATGTTGAGCATTTTTTAACCTCATCGCCATTCTGCCAGGTGTTCTTACCGTCAACATAATTGTGATGACAATCTTCACACTGTGCCCCATACTCACCGGCATGGTTGGCATGGTTGAAGTTAACAGGCCCCTTGATATCCTTCTTGTAGCCCTTTCCGTCAATAACAATCTCACTTTGAAAATCCTGTGCTGTCAATATGCCTGAAGCACATAAAAGCCCGGCGCAGATAACAATTATCACCAGAACCCAACCCTTTCTCATAATCCATCCTCCTAAAAATCGGTTAAATAACTTTGAACTATTCAGGTATAAAATTGAGACGGATTATATTTAAATCAGGAGAGGGCTGTCAAGTGAATATACCTGGTATGGAAGGGCTCAAAATTCGGGGAGACAAATATATAAAGTATTTACCCCGGTTTGACGATTAAATAAAGACGGTGCGAATAGCGATTTATTAGAGGATAAGCTGGCAGCCATTGGCCTACAGCTTCCTGGTTTGCCATTGCCTTGCGGGATAACGGATAGGCAAGAGCTTTTCAAACCAAGGAGCTGGCTGATCCAGCTTTCGCTGGACTGAAAGCTCCATCAATAGATTGTCTTTTTCTGAATGGATATTGAGTAATTGAATAAAATGCAAAATATCGGTTGGATTTAGACAGCAATGACCATGCCCGAATATATAGAGAGGTTCAAGGTGTTGCGCGAACTCGGAAAGGGTTCACAGGGGATCGTCTACCTTGCATCCGACCCGCGCCTGGAGCGGAATGTGGCTATCAAGACCCTGCACAGGAGTTCTGTCGTAAATCAGGTCAGGCAGGAACGGCTCCTTTCAGAGGCAAAGACTGTCAGCAAACTACAGCACCCGAACATAGTGCCGCTCTATGAGGCAGGTCAGGATCAGGGGCTATTATACCTGGTTTTTGAATATGTGGATGGCATCTCCCTTAAGGAGCAGATGAGATCAACCGGCCAGTATGTTGTGCACAGGGCAATAAAATTGATTATGCAGATACTTGATGGCATATCATGCGCCCACGATCAGGCCATAGTCCACAGGGATCTATCCCCATCAAACATCATGATAGATAAAAACGGCCTTCCAAGGATAATGGATTTTGGCATCTCTGTTGTCATTGGAAAAGGGGCTGTAAAAGAGAAGGAGATAGCTGGCACACCCTCATACATGTCTCCTGAACACTTTTCAAAGGAGGGTGTTTGCGCCCAGTCAGACATCTTTTCATCAGGCCTTATTTTTTATGAGATGCTCACTGCAAGGCCGGCCATTGAGGCGGATAATGACTTTACGATCATGTTTAAGATCGCAAATGAAAAGATAGAGCCTCCTTCCAGATGGAACAGCGCTGTTGATAATGAACTTGATGCTATTGTGATGAAGGCCCTTGAACGCAGTCTTGACACGCGGTATACAAGCGCCTCTGAAATGAAAAGAGCCCTCACCGAGTATCTTGAAAAGAAGGGGGAAGAGGATGACAGGGGTTCAAAAGGCGCTGTTCACAGTACACTTGATTTTCTCCTGCGCAAGATAAGATACAAGAGTGATTTTCCAACATTTTCCAATAATATTATTGAGATAAACCGCAGGGCATCGGTTTCTGGAATAAACAAATCATCAGCTTCAGAGCTTGCAGATGTTATACTCAAGGACTATTCGCTTACAAACAAGCTCCTTAAACTGGTCAACTCGGCCTTTTATGGCCAGTTTGCCGGGAAGATAACAACAGTATCAAGGGCCGTTGTTGTCATGGGCTTTGAACAGGTGAGTATGGCTGCCTCAAGTTTAATGCTTTTTGATCAGCTTAAAAATAAAGGCCAGAAGGAGGCCTTAAGGGAATCGGCTGTAAGCTCATTTATGAGCGGTATTATCGCAAGGGAAGTTGCAGAAAATATGCCCGGGGATGAATCAGAAGAGGTATTCATATGCTCCATGTTTCATAATCTTGGAAAGCACCTTGTGCTTTTCTATTTTGAAGAGGAGTATGCACAGATTGTAAACCTCATGGAGAGCAAGGGCATAAGCGAGGAAAGCGCTGCCAGGAGCGTGCTCGGCATGACATACGAGGATATCGGTGTCAATGATTCAAGGGATGTGCGCTTTCAAAAGAGGATACCTGAATGGTATTCAAAGAATATCTTTGCCCCTGCATTTGTTCTGTACCCTTTAGCGGTCAATAAAAAGGTGCTTGGCCTCTTTTACGCTGACCGTGAAGAGAGCGGAGAGGTGCTCACCGGTAATGAGGTCAATTACATGAAGACACTGTGCAACCAGGCAATTCTTGCCATCAAACAAACCGTATAATCTTTCAGGTTTTATGTTTTACTCTGTACATGGCCTATCGTATGTGAATCCTGTATTATTTTCTGAAGGCTCTTAACCACTGCGGATCACATTTTAAATTCTTTTCTTGATCATGATGCTTTTTCCGGGGTATAAAATCCCTTTATTACCAGTAAAGGAGACGATATGGGAAAAATAGAGAGGGCAATCATAAGTGTTACAGACAAGACAGGCATTGTTGAGTTTGCACGCAGGCTTGAGGGGATGGGTGTTGAGATACTCTCGACAGGCGGTACAGCAAAGGCAATCAGGGAGGGGGGCGTAAAGGTAAAGGATATCTCGGAGTATACGGGTTTCCCGGAGATGCTTGACGGCAGGGTAAAGACCCTTCACCCGAAGGTGCATGGCGGTCTTTTAGGGGTAAGGAGCAACCCGGAGCATGTGAAAATGATGAAGGCGCACGGCATCTCAAATATTGACCTTATCATCGTTAACCTCTACCAGTTTGAAAAGACCATTGCAAAAGAGGGGGTTACGCTTGAAGATGCCATTGAGAACATAGATATTGGCGGGCCTGCAATGCTGAGGTCTTCAGCTAAAAATTTCAATGATGTGACCGTGATCATTGACCCTGCTGATTATGATCTGGTGCTTAATGAGATGAAGGAAAACAATGGGTGCACCACGCTGAAGACAAGGTTCTATCTTGCAAAAAAGGTGTTCAACCTTACACACAAGTATGATGGTGCTATAAACAGGTACCTGGAAAAGATAGAGTTAGAAGGTTAATCTCCAGGTATACATTGACGGAAACACAATAGTGTTTTATTTACCACGGAGAGCACGGAGAACATGGAGGAAGACAAAAAGATTATTTCTCCGTGACCTCCGTGGCTAGATTAAGATGTATTCTATAGGTCACTGAATAAAAGATAATAAATATGCCATCAACTTGCTCATTTTTTGCCTCTGCACCCAAGGGTATTATCCCTGTACTTGCCGGGGAGCTGAAGGCTCTTGGGCTTGACCGGGTAAAAAAGACCTGGGCAGGGGTGTCATTTTCCGGCACCCTTGAATCAGGGTACAGGGCCTGTCTGTGGCTCAGGACCGCAAACAGGGTGTTTCTTACGATTGGCGCCTTTGAGGCAGATTCTGCCTCTGCCCTGTATGACGGCATCAGGGATATCGACTGGTCAGCGCATATGACGCATGACAATACCCTTGCTATTGATTTCAATGCAGACCAGTCAATCATCAAACATACCCATTTCGGCGCCCTCAAGGTAAAAGATGCTATTGTTGATCAGTTCCGTGAAAGGTTTTCAAGTCGCCCATCCATTGATACCCTCACACCGGATATCAGAATAAATGTATACATGAACAGGCGTGCTGTAACAGTAAGCCTTGATCTTTCAGGTGAAAGCCTGCACAGGCGGGGATATCGCAGTGAAAAAGGGGTTGCACCCATGAAGGAAAACCTGGCAGCGGCAATCCTTATCAGGTCAGGCTGGCCTGAGATTGCTGCGAGAGGCGGTGGGTTTATAGACCCCATGTGCGGGTCAGGCACACTTCCCATTGAGGCGGCCATGATCGCCGGCCAAATGGCGCCAGGACTCTTAAGGGAAAAGTATGGGTTTATGCGCTGGCGTCAGCATCAGCCTGAGATATGGGAGAGGCTTGTTAACGAGGCAGAGGAGATAGAGATTAAACACAGGCAGGATATAGGCCCTATCATTGGCTATGACAGAGATGCTAGCGCCATAAAGGCTGCAATCTCCAACCTTGAGAGGGCAGGATTACACGGGCTTGTCCATTTTGAAAAAAAGGAGGTATCTGAACTTACACCGCACAAAAAGACCATTGATAAACCCGGCCTGATAGTTGTCAACCCGCCCTATGGAGAGCGGATGGGAGAAGATCAATACAGGTTAAAGGATCTGTATGGCCTTTTAGGTTCAAGGCTCAGGGGCTATTTTCAGGGGTGGCACGCAGCCCTCTTTACAGGTAACCCGAAGGTTGCAGGGTTGATAAAGATCACCCCTGAGCGCACAGATCAGATGTACAATGGAAGTATCCCATGTGAACTGATCCAGTATGATATCATCAGTGAACAAACAATGGATGCAGAGAAAGGCCCGGAAGGCTTTAATCAACCTGACTCAGTGCATATCACATCCGATGAGATAGGGATGTTTGTTAACCGTGTTAAAAAGAACTTAAGAAGGCTTGCCTCATGGCGAAAGGCAAATAATATAACATGTTTCAGGGCCTATGACAAAGATATCCCTGAATATGCAGTGGCAGTAGATGTATATGAAAACTATATACATGTGCAGGAATACAGGTCACCTGATACTATCCCTTATGAGTCGGCTCAGAAACGGCTAACAGCTATCTTATCTGTGATACCATCAATATTTGATGTCCCTCCTGGGAATGTCTTTCTGAAACAGCGAAGGATTCAGAAGAGCCTGAGCCAGTATGAGAAGCATACAGAGGAGGGGAAAAAGGTGGTTATTAATGAGGCAGGGCTAAAGTTTGAGATCGATCTCAAGAGCTATATAGATACAGGGCTCTTCCTTGATCACCGCATGACCCGCACAATGGTAGGGCACATGGCAGGGGGAAAACGTTTTTTAAACCTCTTCTCTTATACCGGCACAGCAACTGTTTATGCGGCAAGGGGTGGCGCTGTTACAACAACCTCTGTGGATAAGTCCAATACATACACAAGGTGGGCAAAAAAGAACATGGCCATGAACGGATTTGTTAATAAGAATCACTCTTTTTATACTGAAGAGTGTCTTGCATGGATGCATAAAGAAAAGGCCATGTATGATCTTATATTTCTTGATCCTCCCACATTTTCAAATACAAAAAAGGCCGATCTGAACCTTGATGTACAGAGGGATCATGTGGGGATGATCAAGGCCTCAGTAAACCTTCTTGCTGATGGCGGCTCTGTTATATTTTCAAACAATTTTAGAAGGTTTAAGATGGATCATGCCGCCCTGAGTGATCTTTCAATAGAGGACATTACCGCCTCCACCATCCCTCCTGATTTTGAGAGGAACCAGAAGATACATAACTGCTGGCTGATTCAGCGGAAAAACGAGAATAAAGGGCTGACTGCAAAGAGGGCTGTTAAGAGATGAAGCGAATACCTTTAATTATTAACCTCTTTATTTTGTGGCTGATGGCTGTTTTATTGTCCGCCTGCGGTGGTGGCGCAAAGAAGCTCCCCGATATAATTACACCGATAGGCGAACCCTCCGCGCCCCGTATGGGGTATGCCATTCAGGCAGGGGCCTTTTCAAGCCTTGATAATGCCGTAAGATTTACTGATTCCCTTAAAAGGCTGGGGCTTGATGCCTATTACTTTTTACATGAATCAGGTCTGTACAAGGTGAGGTTTGGTAATTACACCTCAAGGGAGGTTGCACTTATAAAGGCCAATGAGCTGAAGGCAAAGGGTTACATTACAGAGTTCTATATTGTTACACCCGAGGATTATCCATGGGGCACGGCTGGCGGAAGGATTGATACGGACTCTACGAGGCGCGGTATTATTAAGGCTGCAAAGAGCTATATAGATATCCCATACCGGTTCGGGGGCACAACCGCGGAACAGGGTTTTGACTGCAGCGGGCTTGCAATGGCCGTGTACCGGTTAAACGGGATTGACCTCCCCAGGACAAGCAGAGAGCAGTACAGGGCCGGAAAATATGTGGAGCTGCGTGATATGAAAGAGGCGGACCTGGTATTCTTTGATACCATGTCAAAGGGGCAGGTATCACATGTGGGGGTCTATCTTGGCGATGGGAGATTTATCCATGCCCCCAAAAGCGGAAAAAATATACGTATAGATTCCCTGTCAGACAGCTATTTCAAAAAGAGATTTGTGGGGGCAAGGAGTTATCTGTAATCGGAGGGTTGATAATGAAACTTGAAGGTGTAAGGCATATCGGTATCATAGGCTTAGGCATGATCGGCGACAGCATGGCAGTGCTTACCACAGGCCACGGTTACCGCACTACCTGCGTCGCCCGCCGGGCTGAGATGATCCCTGAATATAAAAAGAGATACGACATGTACTTTCAGCAGATGGTTGAGAACCGGGTGATTAAGCCGGGCCAGCGGGAGATCTGTGAAAAATACCTCAAGTACACCCTTGACTACAACGAACTCCATGACTGTGATGTCATTTTTGAGTGCGTCAATGAAAACCTTGAACTCAAGCAGGATATCTACAGCCGTATCGAGAAGATCTGCCCCAATGTCAGGGTCATATGCTCTGCCACCTCTTCATTCGTACCGGACCTCCTTACAGAAAAGGCCACGATTTTAAAGGGGCGCATCATTGTTGCCCACCCGTTTAATCCGGCCCATATGGTGCCCTTCTTTGAGCTCTGCAGCGGCAGCGCTACAGGCGAGGGCGTGCTCCGATTTGCAAAAGAGGTGCTTGAATCACTGGACCGCAGGCCTGTTATTCTTAAGAAACCGGCCCCCGGCTTTATTGGGAACCGCCTGCAGTTCGCACTCTGGCGCGAGGCGCTTAATCTCGTGGAGAGCGGCATCTGTGATCCAAAAGATGTGGATACCTGCCTCAACTACAGCTTCTGCCCCCGTTACACCTCCATTGGCATGTTTGAGCACTTTGATAATGGCGATCTGAGATTAAATAGGGTCACCTGTGACACGGTGTTTCCAACCCTCTCAAATATTGACAGGGCTCCCGCCTCTATAACAGAGAGGATAGCCCTCTGCGATACAGGCGCCGGAGCTGATTCCAGAAAGGGGTTCTACGACTGGAACGGGGTGGATATGGAGAAGTACCTTAAGCGTGTGAATGCCCCCTACTGGCGTTTCATGAACTGGGATTTTCCGAAGGAGTAGGTGCTGCATCATGGTATGCAACGCCTTTTATTCAGGGCTGTTTCAGGAATTCACAGATTTCATGCATGGCCCTTTTTGCCTCAGGGAACAGGGGTGAAAATGCCGGATAGCAGTGGCACATCCCCTTTTCAACTCTAAGGGACACATTAACCCCAGCCTCTTTTGCCCTTTGAGCAAAGGCTATTGAGTCATCCCTCAGTATCTCCTTTTCACCAGCATATATGCTTATGGGCGGAAGGCCACTTAAATCACCATAAAGGGGAGAGATAAGAGGATTCTTCAGATCATTATCCACTGCATAAAATCTGCTGCAGTTCTGGGCGCTTCCATGGGGCGAAAGACAGCTCTTTACGTTGGTAACATATGATTTTCCGGTAAGGGCAAGATCTGTCCATGGTGAAAGCACTGCTGCCTTTAAAGGGAGCGGCAGCCCTTTTTCTTTTATTGCCAGGAGGGTTGCAAGGCATAAACCCCCACCTGCAGAGTCCCCTGCAAAACGTATATTTTCCGGCCTGTATCCCTTATCAAGTAACTCGCTGTATGCCTTAATAGAATCCTCAATCGCTGCGGGAAATGGATGCTCCGGTGCAAGCCGGTAGTCAAAGACAAATGCCGCAATGCCGCTTCCTGTTGTAAATTTAGCAACATGTATCCTATGCCCCTGGGGTGAACCGCATATATACATACCGCCGTGAAAATATAATATCATCCTTCCATCTATCCTCTTCTCCGGAATAAGATATTCTGCATACATATCGTTTACAGGGGAGGGCACAATCTCAACCACCTTTGGCGGTTTGCCAAACATGGCGCTTCCCCTGTTTGCCTGCCTCCTGAGTTTTTCTATCCCCTCCGGTGATGGGTCAAAGGGTGGTTTAATTAATTTAAGACCGAACAGGTGCCTGTTATGCACCAGTGAAAGTAATATTTTTGACCTCATGCTCTGCATCTTTATCTCCTTTTCATATAAACATTTCCATCAGTATATCAGCAGAAGGGGCCTTAAACCTGTTCCCCAGAACTGCCCTGTGAAAGGCAAGCCCCTTGATAGTTGTCCAGAATATTACAGACATCTCCTTTGGGTTATATTTTTTTATTGTGCCCTGTTCCTGCCCTTCCCTTACGATCTCTTCCATAACCTGGTAGGGGTAATCCCTGTTCTCCTCTATTGTTTTTTTTGCCTCTTCAGGTATGGCATCAGAGACAGATGCCTGCGCAACAAGATAGTGATACCGGGCCGAGTCATCGCTTTTTTCAAGGTTGATAAGCAGCCCCTCAAATGCCTTTTTGATCTTTTCTTCAGGGGGAAGAGGCATATTTTTAAGGATTGTAACCGCCTCATTCAGACGCCTGAATGCATCCTTAATTATCTCCGTGTATATCTCCTCCTTGGAACGGTAATAGTGATAAATAAGCCCCTGTGACATCCCTGTCTCCGCTGCAATATCTGATATCTTTGTTGCGCTGAGCCCTCTTCTGGCAAAAAGCCTTAAAGATGCTGCAAGTATCTGCTCTGTGCGCTGTGACCTCATCTGCTCATTCTGTTCCCTGTTTCTGGGCAAATTAACCTCCTGATTAATTGACTGAATAATTATTCAATGAAAATACAGGAATAAAAAATATTGTCAACAGGAATAGCAATTTTGTCTGTGATGTTAATCCATGGGGCCAGATATCATGTCATGGATTGACTGAAAAACGATACAATTTTGACGCAAACAGTCTGAAAAGAGTTCCAGTGCTTACATTAAAAGATGTTCAGGTCTCAGGTCTATCGTATTGTTTATCCTATGAAATTTCTATAATCCACGACCATTACCGGTAATAAACAACAATTATTAGCCTTAATCGATTGAATGGCATCAATATTGCTATAATAGAAACATGTAAATGATATAAAAAGATTTTCTCAGATATTCGTGCATCTATTCTGCTGGTTCTCGGTCAAATTAAATATTGTAGAGCAACTCAGTTGAGTAAAACGATATCAAGGGAAATAATAAAAAATGCAGAGCAAAATCCCCTCCCGCTCTGCTTTTTTATTTTATAGCCTGTATGATTGCCTCTTTTCCCACTCATGTAAATAATTGATCTTTTAAAGTAACTCCCCTGATGGTATAAGTACCCTTAAATAAAATATACAGAGGAGAATAACGATGCCCAGGGCATGTGATCTGAAAAAAGGAAATGTGGTGGAGATCAATAATGAGATTTATATGGTTAAAAATATTGATGTGAAAACTCCCTCAGCAAGAGGTGCAGTAACCCTTTACAAGGTGAGGTTTGCAAACGTTAAGACCAAGCAGAAATATGAAGAGAGCTACAAGGGTACTGATATGCTGAATGATGTTACCCTTGAAAAAAAACCAATTCAGTATCTTTACCCGGATGGTAATCTCCAGGTCTTTATGGATACAGTAGAGTATAACCAGTATGAAATAGACAGTGAGGCCATCGAGGATGAGCTTGTCTGGATCTCAGAGGGCATGGAGGGTATTGTAGGTCTTGTTGTTGATGGCAATATGGTGGCCATAGAAATCCCTAATGCCCTTGTCTTTGAGGTGGTTGAGACGGTACCCGGTATGAAGACAGCGAGCGCATCTGCACGCACCAAGACTGCGAAACTGTCAAATGGCATAGAGATACAGATACCTGAGTATCTGGAGGCAGGTGAGATGGTAAAGGTTAACACGGAAACCAGGAAGTTTATTTCAAAGGCATGATCAAATATTTAAGAGGAGGCATTTATTATGGCTGATCTGGCAGGGGTAAACGGGCAAAGGGAAAATTTCAGGGTTGTAGGAAAACCAAATCTTCCGGGCAGGCTATCTTATGCAATGGCAGCTGGTATTGCAAAATATGGCGCTGATTATATTGTGCCTGATATGCTCCATGCTAAATTCTTAAGAAGTCCATACGCCAATGCCACGATAAAGGGCATTGATACAGAGATGGCCAGAAAAATACCCGGCGTGGTAGATATCCTCACCTTTGAGGATGAGGACATTAAAAACCTGCTTGAAAGCGGTGAAATGATGTCAGGGCCTCTTAAACCGATTCTCACAAATAGAGCAGATCAGGAGGGGGCAGAGGTTGGCGCTATTGTTGTCGCGGAAACAGAGGATATATGTGATGAGGCGCTGAGGAAGCTCGATATAAAATGGGAGGTACTCCCCCATGTTGTGGATATACTTGATGGCAGAAGGCCTGATGCCCCGGTCATCCGTCCACCTGCCCCAAAGCCGGAGAATACCTCAGGAGGATTTGGTATGGGTGGAGGGAATAACCCGCCCAAAAAGGGTAATGTCTCCTATTCAAATGTGAATGCAGGGGATGTAGAGGCAGGCTTTAAGGAGGCCGACCATATTATTGAATATGATGTAAATATACCCGCCTTTTCAGGGCATATCCCAAACCCGATTGGTTCTGTGGCATGGTGGTTTCAGAACACCTATCACGGTGAAGGGCTCAACATTCATGTAGAGGGTGTCGGCTCGCCCAATGATCCCGGAACTATCTCAAAGATGTATAATGTTCCCCCTGAAAAGGTCTTTCAGGAGTGCATGCTGATAGGAGGCAAATACTGTGACTGGGGTCTTCGCAAATCGCAGCTCATTACGCCGCTCCTTGCAAAGAGGGTTGGGAGGCCTGTAAGGTGTGTAAACAGCCGCTATGACCAGTATGACTTTAACCTGAACCAGCGTTTCATGCACATGAAGATAGGCTTTAAGAAAAGCGGGCTTATTACGGCCATTGATGATTTTTCAATAGCGGATTCGGGTGTGGAA
Organism: uncultured Desulfatiglans sp.; assembly: GCA_964643755.1. GTDB lineage: Bacteria > Desulfobacterota > DSM-4660 > Desulfatiglandales > HGW-15 > JAAZBV01. The sequence continues at coordinate 13,725 of CAZXUA010000116.1, forward strand.
GGGAGCTCCATTTTCGGCACCACTATGGACCAGAACTATGGCCCCTATTTTACAACAAGGTGTCAGAACGTTAAGCAGAATATGGATGTTGTGGACAGCAATCGTGGAAAGATGTATCTGAGCGGTCAGCATAACCCCATGAACTGGGACTCCATAACGCTCGCCATACATCTTATAGCTGAGAAGCTGGGCAAAGACCCTGTTGAGATAGCAAGGCTGAATTTACATGGCCCTGAATCACAGACCGATCCCAACCCTGTGCCAAGTTTTGAGGCGTGTGTTGCAGCCGCTAAAAGGATGATGAACTGGAAATGGCACAATACAGGTGAAAAGAGGCTCAGGGACGGTAGGATGCACGGGGCCAGTTTCAGGTACCAGCAGTGCCCGCGCCATTCCGGCATGATCTTCAACTGTAAGCTGGAACTTAGGAACGGTGTGGTGCATCTGGATTCAAAGGGGCCGGTTATCGGCAACTATATCATGGAGGCGAACATGATGGTTGTTGCCGAGGAGCTTGGCCTCAATTATGAGGATATCAGGGGCAGGCTTGATTCTCATGAAACCTATAAACCCTGGGGTGGTGGCAGTGACGGCACAACAGCTTCAGGCTGGGCCCTTAAAGAGTGCGCAAACATACTTAAAAAACAGATCCTTGAAAAGGCGGTTGAAGAGGCCAATACCCCACCACCAATGGGCGGGGTTATGGGCTCTAAGGCAAAACCAGTAGAGAGCCCGTTTAAAGGAATGAAGCCGGAAGAGCTTGATCTCATGGATGGAAAGGTGGTTGTGAAAAATAATCCAGCCATTGGAGTGCCATTGGGGCAGTCAGTCAAATCAAACCTCTTTGCCACCTATTCAGGCAGGCCGCCGCTTGCATTATGGAATGAAAGGGGTAAAAGACTTGATACCATGAATGTGGCTATGTGCGAGGTGGCTGTGGATATGGAGACAGGTGAGGTGGAGATCATCCGGTTTGGGGTTGTTGCTGATACAGGCAAGATCATGCGGCGCACATCCCTTGAAAGCCAGATAGAACAGGTGATGTTCTTCAGTGAAGGGTGCCAGTTATATGAGGATTACATTTATGACAATAAAACAGGAGTAAAGCTAAGCACAAATATGTTTGAGTATAAAAAGCCCACTATACTGGATCATGCGCCCGTGGCAATGGAGCTGCTTGAAACCAGGGCAGGTAATGCGGCCTATGGCTCAAACGGTATCAGCCACTCACTTGCAAACACACACCTTGTAATTGCTGCAATCCATAATGCCATAGGCAAGTGGGTTGATCCACCGGCCACACCGGACAAGGTTTTAAAGGCATTAGGAAAGGCATAATTTTAAAAGTCTGATATAATTATTCCGGAACCCTTTTTAAATCATTGAAAACTCGGATTGATATTCCGAGTTTTCAATGATACATTATCGGTTATATCATCATGTCGACTTGCTGAAGGGATTTATCTAAGTACTGTCTATCCAAAAAATAAATTTTATCCTCTGCTTCATTGATAGTGCGGACGGGCAAACGGTCAGCCATTAGCATTCAGGTTTCAGCAAATGTTTTCAAACTAAAGAGTTAGCTGACAGCTGATCGCTGACTGCT
>CAZXUA010000117.1:0-15008 GCA_964643755.1 uncultured Desulfatiglans sp.
TGCCAAAACAGGGGAGTACATTGAATCCTTCCGATTCAAGCCTTTTAATTAGTACATCTACCGCCTCTATCTGACCCTCCTTCAGGCTGTTGCTGTAATTCATGATGCCCACACAGGGTTTGTCCGGGTCATAACCCTTCCTTGCTGAATACCAGGCATGATAGCTCTTAATATCATCAAACAGTTTGGGCGCATCAGGATGATATATAGAGTTCTCAGGGAGTATCTCCACAGGTTCATATGTTATCCTTGAATCTATGTGCCTGTTTACAGAAAGGCGCAGCATGTTAACCATGTTCTTTACTGTCAGATGGTTATAATAGGTCATTATCTCCTCATCGAAAATAAACCCCTCTGGTTCAAGCGCCTCAGGGTCCCCTGCCGTGCTCAGTGAATAGACCTTTTTGCCCTTCATCAGGTTGTTATTTACCATAAAATCGGAAAGCTCTGACATCATGGTGTGTACAAACACAATCTTTGAATCGGAAACAAATTTAACGGCATCTTTATTGTTATTCAGATCTTCAAGTGTGTAAAAACCAATCTTGATATCTTCAGGAAGGCCCGTCTTTGAGATAGCCAGGTTCACCTGATAGCTGTTGCTGTCCAGTTCAAGAATGGATACTTTGTCTGCATATGCGGGTGAAGCTGCAAAAAGTAAAATTAAAATGATAGCTGAAAAAAGAGCTGATATGTTGAGTCTATTTATATGCATTTTACCGGCCCCTTTTATCCGATTGGGTTATGCCATAAACAAGGGAACCAAATGCCTTTGAGAGGATAACAGGCAATCGATCCGTGACAGGGATATTTTTAACGCTGACATCCTCTGCCCCGGTAATCTTTTTGATTACACATACACAGGTATCATCAAATGAGCCGGGCTCTTTTATAAGACCCCTCTCATACCCATCGCTTATAATAAGGGCGGATTCTATGAAGGCGGAATAATAGGGCTCCCTGAGCAGCCTTTCAAGTCCATTAACTGCCGTTTCTTTGTCTGCCCCATTGGAAAATGACCCTGCTATTTGATCCATGCTCAGGCCGCGCTCCCTTAACCTCTGGAATATGTCCCTTGATGGCCTGATGCCGTTCTGTTTTAATATTGCCTCTGTAACACCCGCATAAACAGCCTTTGAGATCAGTTCACCAACCTTTGTATGGCCTCCTGCATATTCCTCAACCGGGCCGTTTCCCCTTACCACAAGCACATTATCGGTGCCAGTACCGGTTGCCCCATTTATTAATCCGCTGTAGCTGCTCCTTATATCCATATCCATTAGGGCTACGCTCTTGGCCTCTGTTGCAGTGATGATTGTCCTGAGCATGGCCTGGGGGGTCAGCCTTCGGTTTGAAAGCACAATCACATTTATTGTCCCGTGGCTAAAATATGACCCTTCATCCTGCGATGCCCTCTGGGCGTTTCCCCTGACACCAGCTGTTACAAGCGCGGTCACCTCAAGGTCTTTAAAACCCCTTTTCTGTATGGAGAGATTATCCATATCAGCGCCGGTCATAAGTGTTGTGAAACCTGAACCTGAAAATCCCAGATTCTTTTTTACAGCCTCCTTTGCATCTTCAACACCATATGCCATCTGGCCAAGGCTCGCATGCATGGGGACATATGTATTTGCAACTCCATTAATGTTGGTCAGGTATCCATCAAAGGTTGTGGCAATATCCTGTGAATCTGAAAATGAAAGTACAATTGATTTATACTCTGCATCAGCCACACGGTGCCTTACGATCTCCGCCTTTTTTACATATTCTGCATCAATGGCGATTGGTTTTCTCTCAAGAACCCTGTCTTCTGTGACTGCCTTTGTAGAATCTGCAAAGGTCTCCAGATAAATGGTTGCGGCAAGATACTGTATAAAATCACCTGTGCGTGTTGATACCTGGCATGTAAGTTCACACGGGAACATGGAGACCCTTCCATCCTTTACCGCATCAACATCCTTCCAGCCATCCCTGTTTATAAGCTCTCTCACTGCCGTTTCATTATCATTACAGCCGTATATAAACTGCGGGTTGAACCCCTGCCACTCCTTAAGGCTAACCTCTGTAGCGAAACCATTCCTTCCTGAGCGAAGAGGCACTCCTCCTGCTGCAATTATCATCTCGCTCTGAAATGAGTTATCGCCGGGGCATGAGAGGCCTTTCCCTGCCATTACGCGGGCAACACGTACTCTTTTTTCAGGCGGGATCTTTTCTGCACGGCCACTTGTTACCCTTATCTTTTCACGGTTCTCCTCTATTACCTTTTTTACTTCAGGCAGACAGTTGAATATCCTGCCCAGCATCTCCATCTGTTTGAATGCATCATCAATCCTTTTTACCTCAAGCACCATTATGTTTGTTTTGCCTTTAAAATGGTCAATAACCTTTTTGTGTGAAGGGGCAACGATAACCAAATCAGGTTTGCAATCGATAATTGAATTAAGATCAGGTGAAAAGTAGCTTCCGACATCCTCCGCGTCAGATGCTGTGTTCAGGCCAAGGTCCTGCCTGGTTATGCCTTTAACAGTTTCACCCTCTCCGAATTTATAGAGCATCTCAGTTATGTAGGGCAAAAGGGATACAACCCTTTCAGGTTTCTGTGAAAAGGTAATCCTGTTCCCCGCAGAGTCAGTTATCTTTACCTGTTCAAAACCGGATGATAACCCCGGAAAAAAAATAAGGAGGCAAAAGAAAATTATATAAATTTTGGATATCAATGGCCTGAATCTCATTTGAGCAATCCTTTTTATTAAAAATTGATGTTAATGCCTGCGATAAACCTGAAGCCCTCATCAGGGTAGCCTGCGTGGGTCTCAAAGTCCGCATCCAGTAGGTTATCAATATGAAGATATACCTCACCCCCACAGTTCATTATCTTTACAGGATGTATAATTTTAATGTCCATGGCCGCATATTTATCAAGCACCTCTTCCTGCAGGGTGCCGGGGCTTGCGTACTGCCGGCTGTTTCCCTTGACTGTTGCCTCGACCCTGGTTTTTGATGGCAGAGTGAGATTCCCTGTTACCCTGAATGTATGGTTTGGTGAATAGGGCAGGATATACCCTGTATCCTCGTTTTCAGTATCCTGATATATGTAGCTCATATCCATTGCTATCATTCCTGTTACAGGCGCCTTGAAGGCAACCTCAAGCCCATGCTTATAGGCGCTGGAGATATTTATTGGCCTGTAAATCAGGTCTTCGCCCCTTACATGCGTAATGAGGTTTTTGGTATATGTCCTGAAAAGCGATGCGTTCAATACAGTCTCTTTATCAAAATTGTGGCTAAAACTGAGGTCAAAGGCATATATTTTTTCTTCATCAAGATCAGGGTTCCCCCTTACCAGATCAATGGAGCCGTGGCTGGGTTGATAGAGCTGGTTAAATGTGGGGATGTTTACAGAGTATCCGGCTGTTGTCTTTATTATTGTATCTGTGTTAAACGGATAGCTGATACCCGTGCTCACAGCAGGAAAAAACCCGAAGTCATTTGTATAATCACCCCTGAGCCCCAGGGTTGCATTCACAAAATCAAACTCCCTGTCCTGCTGTAAATGAACGGATGCCTTTTCCCTGTGATGTTTTCCTGATAGATTGTGATCCACCCTGTTTGTCTCAAACAATGCCCCCAGCCGTTTTGATAATCTTTTTTCGCCGGAATCCCAGGTGGCCTCAAGGTTTAATCCTGATTTCAATACATCGAGCGATGATTCAAGGCCAGTCTGTGATTTATCCTCTAGATCTTCCACATCTATATATGTCTTAAGAGAGAACTCCTTTTGACTTGCGAGAAAGCCGTTCGCCTGAAGGGCAAGAGAAGCCTTCTGATAGCGCTGCCTTGCATCCGGGGTCGGGTTATCCACAGGGCCTGAAGAGCCGTGACTGGAATGGTAATAGCTCCCGTTCAGGTCATACCTTTTACCTGAGCTGCCTTCACGCTGGTATTTTAAACTTGCATTCTGTGAGTCATCATCGCTGTTGGGCCGTTTCCCATCCTTATGGCTGGCGCTGGCAGCCAGGAGCAGCTTGCTCTTTTCCCTGTTTATCATGTAACTGGCATTAAGCTCTGCTGCGCCATATGATCCGCCATTCAGTTTTATTCGGGCGATGTTTTCCTCCTTTTTAAGGAGCCTTTTACCTGCGTTTAAAGTGGTTATGTTTATAACCCCTCCGGCCCCGCCAGGGCCAAGCCAGACAGGCACAGGAGGTTTAAACAGGGTTATTCTCTCTATTATTTCAACAGGGATGCTTCCAAGGTTAACCCCGCCATACTGTGTGGAATTCAGAGGTTTGCCATCTACCAGGACAAGAACAGCGCCTGAGCCGCCGCCTCCCCTTATGGATATCCTTGCGCCCGAACCGCCTGAACCCTGTGATACATCCACACCGGGCATTGAATTCAGCGCCTCCCCCACCTCAAGAAAATTTCTTTCCCTGATCTCTTCTTTATTCATCTCAATAATGTTCTGGGGGTTGTTTTTGACATATTCGGAAAGTTTCCTTGCGGTTACCTCCACTTCATCCAGTGTGTAGACATCCTTCTCACTCTGATGATGTTGTGCAAAGCCAGGTGGTGTGAAAATGATAAATAGAGATATTGCAGTGCCAATGATTTTCATAATATTTATAGCCATAGTAATTCGAACTCTCTCCACATGAGATTGATGCATTCTTTCAAACACCATGATTTTTCAAAAAAAAATCCCGGACCTGAAAAACAGATCCGGGATTGCCCTTTTTAAATCCACAGAAAAATATGCAGACTGACCGCCGTCCACGCGGTTTTAGTCCTATGTATCCAGGCAGGTCTTCTGACTTCCGGTTCATCCTACTTGCCGCACCTTCCCGATCAATGATCAGTGGTGTTATTGCGGCTTTTGTCCCCGGTTACAGCGGCGGGCCCGTCCCTGACTCAAACAGGGTTCCCTATTGTGCTTTAAAGCACCTGGATGGCGCAGTAATACATGATTAATAAAAAATAAGTCAAGTGAAAAACTTTTTACCCTATAAATAACTTGACTATTGTTTTGTTATTTCATAGATAATGCGCATGATTTCGGCGCTCGTGAATGAGCTTTTAAGGGAATCCCGTTAAAGTCGGGAACGGACCCGCCGCTGTGACCCCTCTCTTTTCCTTTTGAAAAGAGAACCTGTTTAACCTTTTAATGCCACTGTCAAATGATGGGAAGGCTGTTAATCAGGGGGGGAAGTCAGAAGACCTGCCGGAATAAGGTATTGGCCATCGCGGAATATGGCATTACATTGCTGATCTCGAGGATAAAAAAGGGTAATCCCCGGGTCGATTAAATTCGATCCGGGGATTTTTATTTGAGATCGCATTCAACTTATTTTGCCAGGAGGAAAACATGAAAAGATTGGCATTAGCAATTGCAGCCACAGTTGCCATTACAACAGCATCGGTAGTTATGGCTGAAGATGAAAAAGCAGTAAAGAGGATGGATGAAGTCGTTGTTACAGCGACAAAAACAGAAGAAAGCATTAAAGAGGTGCCAAATTCAGTAATCGTAAAGGACTCTATTGATATAGAAGATACCGGAGCAAAAACAGTTGGCCAGCTTCTTTCCAATGAGCAGGGTATTGATTTACGGACACGCGGTGATTATGCCGGGGCAACAGAGGAGATACACATAAGGGGAATGGGCGCTGATGGTACACAGGTGCTTGTTAACGGGGTTGTTGTAAACTCCCCGTCACTTGGAAGCGCAAATCTGAATGGACTGCCAATGAACAACATAGAAAGGGTGGAGGTAGTTAAGGGGGCAGGTTCTCTTCTTTACGGCACAAGCGCGATGGGCGGTATTGTAAATATAATAACTAAAAGACCTGAAAAGGATGGTGTGACCCTTAACGCAAAGGCCGGATACGGGACAAACAGCACCTTTGAATTCTCTGCTGAAAATGGCATGTATATCACCAAGAACTTCGGATACTATCTTACCGCAGGGAAACAGGAGGGTGATGGTTTCAGGAGCAACTCTGACCTTGACCATAAGGATGCCAGCCTGAACCTTGTGTATGAAAAGGATGATCTGCTTGATATGAGCCTGTACGCTGATTATGTGGATCGTGAAATGGGGAGACCAGGTGTAAGACCGCCGGCAGGTACTGCAGATTTTTATGTGGGGAATGTAAAGCTTTATGACAGGGAGTCATCAAACCTGCTGAACCGACAAGGCGATGAGAATATGTCAGTTTCATTAAGGATAAAAAGCAGGCCATTTGATAAGGCAGGCATAAATTTTAGTACAAGTTATCTTGATATGGAAAATTATAACTATAACCGATATTACAGTTCATATCCTGTTGCAGGAATACCCGGCAGCAAAACATGGGTTACCAATAAGGTTTTTACTGTTGAGGCCAATACAGATATTGAACCTGTTGCTGACCTGAAATTGCTCCTCGGGGCTGAATTTAAAAGATATGACTGGGAAAACAGAACGATAAATCTTGATGAAACCGGTGCTGTATCAGGAATCCCAGCAGGGGCAAGTGAAGAGCTGGATACAAAGGGATATTATGGTGAGGGGCAATACAGGGCATGTGACTATTTCAAGATGATTGCCGGTTTAAGACTCACTGATCACTCTGAATTTGGTAAAAAATATGTGCCCCGCTATGGTATTATAATAACCCCGCATAAGGATACAGCAATAAAGATGAATTATGGGAAACATTATAATGCGCCAACACCTAATGACCTCTTCTGGCCTTTTGAAGACTGGGGCTGGGGTTCTGGCGCTCAGGGAAATATCGGTCTCCGTCCTGAAACAGGTAAGCATATGGATGCGGGGATCGAACAGGGTTTTCTTGATAATAAACTCTCCTTTAACCTGACCTATTACAAGTGGGACATTAATGACAAGATAAGGTGGGTGCCTGATGAGAACTACTTTTATACACCTCAGAACCTCGACAAGTATACCGGTGATGGATACGAAGCAGGGCTGAATTATACCTTTAATGAAAGTCTTTCTCTGAATCTTGACTATACCTATTCTGATGCCAAAGAGGAGCAGGTTGGGGGTGTAACAAGAAAGGCGCGTTATACTGCTGATGATTACCTTAAATTCGGGGTGAACTATTTCAGTCAAATGGGGCTGGGTGTATCAGCAGTGGTGAGATATACCGGAGAGAGGCCAGGGTCATATGCCCTTGATACAGATGTGAATCCTGAAGTAATGCTTGAGTCCTACTATACAGTTGATCTCAATATCAATCAGCCTCTTTATGATAACTGGAGGCTGGCATTGAATCTCTCAAACCTGTTTGATAAAGAATATGATACATATACTGAGAGTTTCAGGGATCAGTCAACCTCAGTAAGATCAAACGCCTTTTATCCAGGAGCAGGGAGATCAATATTTTTAAGCGTTTCATATGAGTATTAAAAAGGTTTTACATATCCCGGTACGAGAGAAACATATTGCTTGCCTGGCAATTGTTCTGTTCGTAATTACTGCCTCCCTTAAGACAGGTTACTGCTATCCCGTTAGTTTCAGGGATAGCAGTGGCCGGGATATTACTGTAACAAAAGAGCCTGTATCGGTTGTCTCACTTGTCCCTTCCATTACTGAGATAATAGTTAAGATAGGGGCAGGGGAAAAAATCAAGGCAAAAACCATTCACGATACCTTTTTTGACATATCATCATCTATTGAAACAGTAGGAGGATTTGTTAACCCTGATCTTAATCGGGTTGCAAGGTTTAACCCTGCTGTAATCTTTTATAACAAGATCCAGAAAGGTGTTTTAGAGAGATTCGGTAAAGGCAGTGTTATACTCATTGACCTTGAAACAGGCACTATTGATGAGGGTTTAAGACATATTGAGCTTATTGGGAAGATATTTAACAGGGAGAGAGAAGCACAAAATATTATCAGGGAAAATAAAAGGTATTTAGATGTAATCAGTAAAAAGGCCGGGCTGATCCCAACTGAAAAAAGAAAGAGGGTGATGCGTATCATGGGTGGCAGCGCCCTTATGACGCCAGGGGATGATTCGTTCCAGAGGGAGTTTATTACCCTTGCCGGGGGCATCCCTCCTGTTATCCACCGAAAAGGCCATGCAATACCGATTGATAAAAATGTGATAAAGGGGTTTAATCCGCATCTAATATACGGCTGTGAAACTGACAGGGGATTGATCAACCGGTTATTAACAGACCCTGAATTAAGGGATGTTGAGGCAATAAAAAATTATGGCGTCAAGGTCTATCCGTGCGAACTCACATGCAGGGCATCTACAAACACAGGGTATTTTGTGGAGTGGCTCTCTGCGGATATAAACAGAGAGGAATATTCAAAAAGAGAAAACCTTGTTTTGCCTGAACAGGTTGTAAGTTCAAAGAAACTTGATCTGACGCTGGACTATGTAAACGACATAAGGATTGATACAAGTAATCTATATGATTTTACCAATAAAACATTGATTATTGAGTTCAATGAGCCTATAAATATCATCTCTACACTTGAAGGTGTGAGAGATAAAATTAAGACTATCGGAAATCATTATGCCCCTCTTTCATGCTGGAGTGTGGCTGATAATGACGGCCTTAAAGGCATGAGAGAAAAGGTATTAAGGGTACTGTGGAAATCCGAAAAAGAAACCAGCTTTCTTTTAACCGGAGCGGATGTGGATAATGCCTCTATTATAAGGGAAAGCTACAAAGAAATGTATGTATATGCGGTAGTAACCGCAGGCGTAAAATCCAATGCCATGCGGATGTCAGTGGATGAGGGCAGTTATTATGAGCCGGGAACAATCAATATCCTGCTTCTTCCCAACATGAAACTGACAGAAAAGGCAATGGCAGGTGTGATAATAACTGCTACAGAGGCAAAGGGCGCTGCGCTTCAGGACCTGGACATAAGGAGCAGCTACAGCCCAGGGGTTCAGGCCACAGGCACAGGGACAGACAATATTATTGTTGTTCAGGGCGCAGGTGAAAAGATAGTTGATGTAACAGGCGGCCATACAAAGCTGGGGGAGCTTACAGCAAAGGCTGTTAACAGGGCGGTTAAAGAGGCCATATATAAACAGAATGGTATAGCAGCAGGGCGGGATATATTCGAGAGGCTAAGAGACAGAAGGATAAACATTGGGGATGAGATATTATCAGACAGAGATTACCCGATAGAAAAGAGAGAACTCCTGTACAACCTTGAGAGATTACTCCTTGAACCTGAATATGCGGCCTTTATATCATCCTCATTAAGTATCAGTGATGATTTTGAAGGAGGTCTAATTAAGGATATTGCATCTTTTAAAAAATGGTGCATCTTAATAGCGAGTGATATCTCCGGTACTGAAATATCAGAGATTAATGGTTATATCACTGATGACAATATCCCGACAGTAATTAAGCTGGCCCTGAATGGCCTTATCACGGGTATATGTAACAGGAAAACAAAAGACTGATGAAAAGGCTAATTATTTTATTCTTATTAATTGTTTGCGGATCAGCAGCCCCTTTATATGGCAGGAGCTTTAAGGATGCAGTAGATAGAGAGGTGGTTATTAAACACAACCCTGTCCGCATTATACCGCTTGCCCCCAGCCTTACAGAGATACTCTATTATCTGGGCCTTGGAGACAGGGTTGCGGGCGTAACGACATATAGCTATTACCCCCCTGAGGCACTTAATAAACCCCAGGTGGGTGGTTATCATGATCTTAATATAGAGAAAATAATAACCCTTAACCCGGATCTGGTAATAGGAACAAAGGATGGTAATAATCCTGGGATTGTGGATATGCTTGAGCAGGCAAGGATACCCACATATATAATCAACCCCAGAAATGTTGTTGAGGTTATTGAGACGGTTCGAATAATCGGCAGCCTGTGCAATGTGGAAGAGAGGGCAAACCAGCTTGCGGACGGTCTTACAAAGAGGCTTGAGCGGATCAGGGATGCCCTTAAGCAAAAGGAAAAGCCCATTGTCTTTTTGCAGATCAACCTGCATCCGATCATGAGTGTTAATAAAAACACCTTTCATCAGGATATCATATCCATTGCCGGCGGCATCAATATGACTGCTGATTCAGCCATAAATTATCCAAGGATCAGTATTGAAGAATTGATCAGGCGCAAGCCTGATGTGCTTATAATCTCTTCAATGGACAGGGGCGGGGAGTTTGAAAAGGCAAGGCAGGAGTGGCTCAAGTGGACTTCAATACCTGCAGCAAAAAACGGGCGGGTGTACCTTATTGATTCCGATCTTATAGACAGGCCATCACCAAGGATACTGGACGGGATAGAGGCAATGGCAAGGATGATACATCCGGAAGTTGATTGGGGAACGGTCAATAACTAAAATCTGAAATTTCAAATTTCAAATTTGAAATAGTTTCACCTTGAATGAAATATTTATGGATAATGAAATAAAAATTAAAGGCATACTGACACCGGGAAAGGTTATAACTGTAACTATTGTAATGTGCATTGTGCTTGTTATTGTTGTTGTCCTTTCACTTGTGCTGGGAACCGCCGATGTGACATTGAAACAGGTGATAGGGCTCATCACCGGCGCAGTTACACAGGATGACCCGGTCAGGCTGATCATCTTCAAGATCAGGCTTCCAAGGATAATCCTGGCTGGTCTTGTGGGCTTTGCCCTGTCACTTGGCGGTGTCACATTCCAGGCCATATTGCGCAACCCCCTTGCAGACCCCTTTATACTGGGTGTATCAAGCGGCTCTGCATTCGGGGCAGTTCTGGCAATCACCTTTGGTTTAAGTTTCAACCTTGGTGTCCCGGTCATGGCATTTATGGGAGGTTTACTAACCATCTATCTTGTAATGTCATTAGGCGCAAGAAAGATGGGCATGGAGTCTTCAACCATACTCCTTACAGGTGTGATAGTTAATGCCTTTTTTACCGCCATAATAATGTTTTTTATCTCCACCTCTGCCAATGACCGTCTCCACACCATGCTTTTCTGGCTCTATGGTGACCTGAGTCAGAGCCAGTACACCCAGCTTCTTATTATTGCCCCATTTTTACTGCTTGCTTCAGCAGTAATCTTTGGCTTTGCAAAGCATCTCAACATCATAACAACAGGAGATGAGATAGCCTCCCAGCTTGGTGTAAATGTTGACAGGACAAAAAGATTAGGGCTCCTGTTAATATCGCTCATAATGGGTCTTGTTGTGGCCTTTTCAGGGCTGATCGGTTTTGTGGGCCTTATTGTGCCGCACCTTGCCAGGATGGCATTCAGGTCAGATCACCGCATTCTTATACCGGTTGCCTCAATCGGAGGGGCAATATTTCTGATTGCGGCAGATACACTCGCCCGCACAATCATATCTCCCAGTGAACTGCCTGTTGGCGTTATAACCGCTTTTCTGGGTGCGCCTTTCTTTTTGATACTTTTAAGAAAAAGGGGAAGCCAATGGAGCCGATCCTGAAAATAAATAATATAGGCTTCAGATATGATGATAAACAGGTGCTTGATGATATCAGCCTTGATGTCTATCCCGGAGAGATCATCGGAATACTTGGCCCCAACGGCTCAGGCAAGAGCACACTCTTAAGAATAATGGATGGGGTGCTTGCGCCTCAAAGGGGGAAGCTGGAGATAAACGGTAAACCATACGGCCATTTGAGCAGAAAGGAGCTTGCACGGGAGGTGGCAATGGTTTCCCAGGAGCAACATTTCAGGTTCAGCTTCTCATGTGTTGAGGTTGTTATGATGGGCAGATTCCCGCATCTAAAAGCCATACAGTTTGAGAACAAAAATGACCTTTCTATTGTTATGGATGCCCTCAGGGCAACACATGCCCTTGAATTTTCAGAGCGGTCAATACATGACCTTTCAGGCGGAGAAAGACAGAGGGTGCTTATTGCGCGTGCCCTTGCACAGGAGCCAAGGGTAATGCTTCTGGATGAGCCCACCTCCTTTCTTGACCTGAAATTCAAGAGGGAGATATTCAGGCTTGTATCTTCTCTAAGTAAAGAAAAGGGGCTTGCAGTGGTTATTGTCTCACATGATATTGACCTTGTTTCACAGTATTGCAGCAGGGTTATTCTGCTTAAGAAAGGAAGCGTGTACCGTGCAGGAGCGCCTGATGATGTGATAACATCGGAAAATATAGAGGATGTATATGAATGCCCTGTTCTGGTGGATCAGAATCCTCTATCGGGCAGGCCAAGGGTGAGTGTAAGATAAAAACTGTGCGCAAGGCACAGTGCTCAGGGCTCTAAGGTTTTTCCTTGCGCCACTTGTCCCGCCATAGTTTTAACGACGGCGGATGCGCCCTGCGCTGTGCCGACTTAAATTGATATCTGAAATTTTAAAGGCTTGATAACTGTTGAATCAATAAAAATTGTGAAAGGAATTTCCCATGCTTAATTTCTTTATAAAAGGCGGACCGGTCATGTACCCGCTGTTATTATGTTCCATAATTTCACTGACTGTTATTATTGAAAGGGCCATATTCTGGATAGGCGTTGGTATGCGCAAGAATCATGCGCTTGTTGATGAGGTGCTTGAGCTTTCCAGAAAGGGTGACTGGGAAAGCATAAGGGTCAAGGCCGCTCACTCAAAAAATTATGTGATCAGGGTATTGATAAGCGGGATACTCCACAGGGAATATTCATTAAGCAAGGCAATGGAATCTTCGGCTGCTGATGAAATTGGCAGGATGGGAAGGTTTATGGGTGTGCTTGACACCATGATCACGGTTGCTCCCCTGCTTGGCATACTGGGGACAGTGCTTGGCATTATTGAGTCATTCGGTATGCTTGGGTCAATGGGTTTGGAAAACCCTCAGGCAGTAACAGGAGGTATAGCAGAGGCGCTTATTACAACGGCAACAGGGCTTATAATAGCCATTGCAACCCTGTTTCCATATAACTATTTCAACTCTCTTATAGATAAGGCCGCCAGGACAATTGAAAAATATGCAACAAGCTTTGAGATTGTCTATGAGCGTATCGTACTGGCCAATGAAAAAAAGGAAGAGAAACAATGAAGGTCAAACTTCCGACAACAAGCAGAAAAAGCCGTGTTGAGATGATCCCTCTCATAGATGTGGTATTCCTTCTTCTGGTTGTCTTTATCTATACCATGCTTTCAATGGCGGTTCATCGGGGGCTGAATTTAAACCTGCCAAAGTCAGAATCAGCAGAGATTGAAAAACAGGTTATGCTCTCTGTGAGCATTGATGAATCCGGTCATGTTTATATAGATAAGGAGAGGGTTGAACTGGAAGCGCTTACCGGAAGGTTGGCTTCCATGACAAATAATCAGAAAAATCCCGGTGTGCTTCTTTTTGCAGATAAGGTGATCACATATCAGGAACTCTTCAGGGTGCTTGATAAAATAAGGGATGCAGGGTTGACCAGGATATCACTCCAGGCTGAGGCTGAATAACAAATGAAGAGATTGGCTGCGGCTGTTGTTATGGCCCTGTTGTTTCATGGTCTTTTGTTTACCCTTAATGCCGGGTGGTTAAGGAGCAGTAAAAGGGTGATAAACCGGCCTGATCAGATTACTGTGACCATGTCATACAGAAAACCGGAGATGCCTGCGCCTGTTAAACCTCCTACCGTTGAGACAAAAAAGATAGAGATCAAAAAGGCTCAAAGACCGGACAATGTGCCTGCACCTGTTAAGGCCCAGGAAATAGCTGATGCGCCGGTGCCTGTTGCAGAAGAGAGCGTTGATGTAACAGATGATGCTGATTATCCTGCAAACAGCTCTTATGAGGAACCTGTTGAAGCAGAAACCGATACTGAATCCGCTGTATATGAAGATATCATTGAGGCAGAGCCCTTATACAGGGTCAACCCTGAACCTCCATATCCAAGGATGGCCAGGAAGAGGGGATATCAGGGGACAGTGCTGCTGAGTGTTATGGTAAATAAAGAGGGCAGGGTGGAAAACCTGTGGGTGTTTGAATCAAGCGGATATAACATACTTGATAATGCAGCCCTTGATGCGGTCAAGGATTGGCTGTTTGAACCGGGCAGGCAGGGTGATAAACCGGTTGATATGTGGGTGCAGGTGCCGGTGAGGTTTGAAATAAGATAAAGGCGAGGTGAAGGGTGCAGGGCTCAAGGCACAAGGTAAAAGCCTTTCCCTGCCCCCTTCGCCATGAGCCTTGCGCCTGCTGATAAAGGTAGAATAGTTGATAGAATTAAAATTATTTTTTAGATTGGGGTATTTATTTTGAAGAAGTCCCTTATGTTTTTAGGCACCGGCAGCGATGTGGGTAAATCAATAACAACCGCCGCCTTCTGCCGGATATTAAAGCGGCGCGGATACAATGTTGCGCCATTCAAGGCGCAGAACATGTCCAATAACTCATATGTTACAGTTGAAGGGGGCGAGATAGGCCGAGCCCAGGTGGTGCAGGCAGAGGCGGCTGGAATCCTTCCATCTGTACATATGAATCCTGTTCTCCTTAAACCCTCAACAGCGCTGGACGCCCAGATAGTGCTTCAGGGAAAGGTCTTCAGCCAGATGGATGCGGTAAATTATCATGAATATAAGCCAATGCTCAAGAAGAGCGTTTTGGAGTCATATAATATACTGGCAGACACTTATGACATTATTGTTATGGAGGGGGCAGGAAGCTGCTGTGAGATGAACCTCAAGATGAATGATCTTGTGAACCTTTCAATGGCAGAGGCGGCTAATGCAAGATGTATACTTGTGGCAGATATTGACCGGGGCGGTGTGTTTGCGCAGGTAATAGGCACATATGAGCTTATGACCCCAAAGGAAAAAAGGATGATCATCGGGTTCATTATCAACAAGTTCAGGGGTGATCCCGCCCTTTTTGATGATGGTATTAAGTACATAGAAAAAAAGACCGGTAAACCGGTGGTTGGACTTGTGCCATATTTTCATGAGATACAGATCGATTCTGAGGATTCTGTAGCTGTCCAGTATGATAAACTAGCCATGAAACCAGTTAACAGAAAGACTGTTAAAGATCGGAAGAGCACACGTCTGAACTCCAGTCACCGCTCATTATCTC
>CAZXUA010000118.1:0-14998 GCA_964643755.1 uncultured Desulfatiglans sp.
GAGCATACATCTGCTCGTCATCTAATACAGGTACTCAAAGAAGATGACTTCGCCCGTAATAATATAGCACCTGAAGATGGCATTGGAAAAAGTAGTTTTTCTGAGGCTATCAATAATAGGGGATTAGAACAGCTCCAATTTGTTTTTGAAAATCTTTATCATGAAGCATCAAGAATTCTGCCAAACCGATTTGCCCACTTTGGAGAACTTGTTGCCATTGATGGATCGTTGATAGATGCTGTGCTTTCGATGGCATGGGCAGATTATCGGCAAAACTCAAAGAAGGCCAAAATTCATATGGGTTTTAACATAAATAAAGGGATTCCATCTAAAATCTATTTTACTGATGGTAAAGGCGCAGAGAGACCCTTTGTAGATCAAATACTTGAAAAAGGACAAACAGGTATATGTGACCGTGGCTATCAGGAAAATAAAGGTTTTGACTTTTTGCAAACCGAAGGAAAAAATTTTGTATTCAGGATAAAAGAGAATACCGCTAAAACAGTTATCAGTGAATATAATATTCCTGCCAATAGCATTGTCTTTTATGATGCAGAAGTTCTTCTGGGAACCAAGCAGAACGATAATCAAACAGAAAAGCTGGTTCGTTTAATTGGTTATAGGATTGCTAATGTCGACTACTGGGTTGCAACAGATCTTAGAGACTTAACCTCTGAACAAGTTGCTGAAGTATATAAGCTCAGATGGGAAATCGAAAGCTTTTTTGCCTGGTGGAAACGCCATCTGAAGGTTTATCATCTGATTGCAAAAAGCCAGTATGGGTTGATGGTTCAGATACTTGGTGGCCTTATCACCTATCTGCTCCTTGCTATTTATTGTCATGAAAATCATGTTGAACGTGTAAACATTAAAAGAGTCAGGCAATTACGTATTCAGATTAAGAATGAACTCAGAGACTCAGGTTCCTCTGCTGATTCTTTCTTTTTCAAAGAACATAATCAGGAGCGGTTAGATGCAATTACCTAACCGGACGTTACTGACTAAAAGAGATTTTTTGAAGGTTTTATGGAAACCGGGGCAGGGTTAGTAACCTGCCCCGGTTAAATATTTATAAATCAAGGTTTTGCGCTTACGTAGCCAGCCCCCTCGCCGAAAAAGCTGCCTGATGCGCCACCTGTATGCGTGCCGCCCGCCACGCCGCTGAACTCGATCTGTTCACTTGTCATGGTATCTGACCTCATGAGCACGCCATTGCCATTAAAGAGATCAGCGCCCCATGTGTTATTTGCATTATCCCAATTCTTCATACTAAAATCTACGTTGAGATTGCCGTTTGTGAGAGTGGCATTCTGTCCAAGGGGGCTCCCTGTAAATGTCCCTGTTATATTCCCTGTAGCCCATATCTCAGGAGCAGCGCCTGTGGATGATGCAAAGAAGGCTACATCATTCATTGTAACGGTAAATGAGCTTCCAGTGCCTGTGAGGGTTGTTCTACCGATCTCCACCGCAGGTATATTGAGTGATGAAAGTGTTGTGCGGCCAGCATCCGTTGCTGCCATCGCAATATATTGACCTGCCTTAACCCATGCGCCGGCAGAGGCTGACTGCCATTTGAGATTTTCTGAGTCTGAGGGGTCATATGTGCCTGCTATCTTGCCTGAAGAGACCCCCACAACCGGGAGAACATCATTCAGATCAACCCATGCGCCAGCCATATCCCCTTTTATACTGTTATCAGACCATGTGCCATTAACCTTATATTTGGCAATCATCCCTGTGGTGTTGCCCACCCCTTCAATGTAAATATCGCTGTGATATCCAATTGTCCACCTGCTCCCAGGTGTCCCGCTGTACCTGCCGCCCAGCACCGCCTGCCACACACCCCAGGGCTCTCCATTGATGTTACGGATAGTATGATTACCCCCGCCTGCATATAAATACCCGGTTGAGTAACCCATTGAGTCAAGAAAGTTACCTTCACCAGGATATAAATATAAACCATAGTCATAACGGCCCCAGAAATAGTGGGTCTTATCCATTAGATTTTCCAGAAGTGTGTCTGGGGTTAAGGAGGCAGTTTCAACCTGCACCGGATATATACCTCCTGTTGCATTCCATATGCCTGATACCCTGTCTGCGCTGCCTTTGTAATCTCCAATAAGTATACCAGATCTGTTTACCGGACTTATATAAATGGCATATATGTTCCCCATTGTGGATGAGCCAAGTACACCGCTGATAAACCCTGCATATGCCCCGTTATCAGGGGTTGTATCTGCGCCATTATATGGATTGAAACTCTTCAGGCTGTTTGCAAATATTACAGGCTGTGATGGGGCAACATAAAAGGGCGCATCATAATTACCCAGAAAGAGAATCCCGGCCCGGTTACCGGAAGTTGCACCCCACAGGTCATTAAGGCCGCCCATTATCCCGTCGAGCCAGCCGGTATTATACATATTAAAGCCCTGCCATGAAGAGCTGTTATTCCAGGTGTATGTGCCTGGCGGTGTAGCCAGAGAGGCAAGATCAAACATGGTAAATGGGCCGGTTGATTCATATGAAATGAAATTCCCTGTTGAATGGTCATACACCCATTTCTGACTGTAAAAACTGGCATATGTGCCGTCAAATGACCTTGCATTTACCTGATAATAGGTATCTGTGCCTGCGCCTGCATTATAAAAGGTATAGCCTCCCTCATGGCTGGATAGATCATAGTGGTAATTATATATGGTCGGGTTACTGATCATGGAGTAGGTGCCGCCTGTTTCACCTCTTAACAGGTACAAACCGCCCCCGAAGCTGCTGCTGAACTCAAGGACAGAGGAGCTCTTCCATGTGCCCGCAGAGATGGCTGACCAGTTGCCCTCTTTGCCACCCGGTCCAATAAGCTCGCCCTCTATTGTGCCCAGGCTTGTCATGGTTAAAAATTTACCGGTAATCGTACCTGATATCCCATCGGTAAGCCATTCACCGTTTGTTATATTTGCGGCCCACATACCTCCATTATTACGCCACTGCTGGGAATCATCCAGGTACTCTCCGAAAAGCCCGTATCCGCTTATTGCTCCGGACCATGAGCCTGATACCAGCCCCTCCTCATATCCTGCATAGCCAAATGCAATATTCAGGATACCCCAATCCTCTCCCCTTATATATGAGGTATCTCCGAATCCATGTGCCTTGATGGCTGTTTCTAAACTCCCTGAAAAGGTGCCCGTGAGTTTTTCTAACTCAAGAAAGCCATGACCTGTGGCTGATTTAAACTCATCCACTGTAAAGGCCCTTCCTGTGATGACCGGTGTAGCATACATTGTTCCATTGGCGCTCCATGCGCCTGCACCGTCAACTGTCCCTGTGAATTCACCCGAAATGATACCCAGACCTGTTCCTTCAGGGTTCAGGTAAATGGCTTTGATCATACCGCTTGCATCAGAAGCGTTTCCTCCGAAATAACCTGAGTAGGC
Organism: uncultured Desulfatiglans sp.; assembly: GCA_964643755.1. Lineage (GTDB taxonomy): Bacteria > Desulfobacterota > DSM-4660 > Desulfatiglandales > HGW-15 > JAAZBV01. Next base: position 3,432 of record CAZXUA010000118.1, read on the forward strand.
CCCTCCATCTTCAAATATCCCTGAAAGGGGCGCCCTGAAGAGGTATAGAGGCCCTGATGATGTGTACTTGCCTGAAAGGGTTATTGCAAGGGGCGCTGCTTCTGTGGCGCCCCAGAAATCCTCTGCCATACCTGAAATGCCGCCGGTAAAGCCCCCTGTGTCTGTTATTATGGTTGTCGCAAAATTCATCTGGAACCGCTGGTAATAGCCGGTGGTTGGCGGGTTTGCCAGGAATGCAAGTGAGCCGCTCCAGGTGCTTTCAGTTACATCGGGCGCAAACTCATCCTCTCCACCTGTCTCTATGTAGAGTATACCCCCCGGGGCATAATTATAGAATGTTTCAGTGTCTGAATCCATCATCTCGGTTTCGCTCATCCCCCTTAAATAGGTTGCGCCATCATCCTTGAGAAAATACTGATACTCATATCTGGCCTGCGCATCATTTTTATTATTTCCACTCCTGCGGGGGTCTGTTGAATAAGGCAGTACATATTCCCCTTCATAATGGGTGCCTTGAACAAGGCCCATCAGATTGCCATTAAAGACCATCAGGGATACGGGTGCTGGTGGCTCTACCGGGGGTGGTTCCACTGGAGGCTCTACTGGCGGTTCCACCGGGGGTGGCTCTACCGGGGTCGGTTCCATCGGCGGTATATAAGGCGGATCAACCGGTTGAACAGGTGTAATCTCCGGAGCAACCTCAGGATTAATAGTTATTGGTTGTTGAGAGGGCAATTCAGGGAGACCTACACCTGATCCTAGGTCAGCTATCAAACTTTTTTCAGGCTCAAAAACACCCGCAGACCCGATTTCGCCTCCAACAGTTGGGCCTTCACCGCCTGCCTGTGTCTCCTCTGCACTGCCTGATGCTGATCCGTTATCTCCATCATTTACAGCTTCAGCGTCTTCTGTCTTACCTTCCTCTGATGCATCTTCTCCTGCCTCTTCAGCTCCTGCTGCGCCCGCATCATCACCAGAGGTTTCATTTTCTATTTTTCCTTCTTCATCTTTACCTTCCTCATCGCCCTCATCCTCTTCCGCCGGTGTTGTCTCCCCTTCAAGCCGCTCTATTTCATCATCCGAGGTGATCTTAACTAAAGGGGGGGCATCTGCATTGGATATAATCATGGTCTCGCCCGCTTCAACTTCTATCATGTTATCTGGATCATTTTTATTATACCCGTAACCAAAACCTTCCTTGAATGTGGCCCCGCTCTCACCCTTCTGGTAGTACATAAAAAAATCAGTACCCCTCACACCACAGACCGCTGTTGGGGTATGCACCTCATACCGGTTTCCATCATTACCGAACACACTGCCCAGCAGCTTTTTTACCCTGTTCTGTATCTTCCCCCTGAACAGGTTCAGCACTGTACTCCGCCTGCCCGACTCATTAATATATTCTGATATCTCAACCCTTGTATTCTGGGCAAGTTTAAGGATATTTCCGTCTGAAAAGAGTATCTCCGCCTTTGAATTGCTTTTTGACCTTACAATGTCCTTTTCAAAGACTAATGTACCGGCATTAACCTCTTCTGCCGGGTTGCCAGGTCTGGTTATATCAACGCGACCCTCAACCTTTGTAAATTTGCCAATAGACTCAGCGTAAACCGCCTGTGAGGCCATAGCGGCCAGCATGATGATAAAGAATCCGGTTATTATCTTTCCCATTTTCTCCCCCGGTTATTAGAAATGCAAATTTAGTCCCCCGCAGATTATTTTGCGGTTATTCAGATTAATATGAGGGTAAAAACAGCTCCTGTACCCTCTCTGGATTTAAATCGTCAGATGGGGACAAAGACTTAAATTTTTAACCGGATCAGTTAATGGTATACAAGATGCAAATATCTTTTAATATCAGTCTTTTAGTTCTTCGAGATATTCGCTGTAATAGTGGAGAATAAGATTCCTGAAACCTATGGTTTCACTGAAAGGGGGGAGGCCATCAAATTCCTTTACCCTGTGCTGGCCGGCATTGTACGAGGAAAGGGCAAGGCTAATATCTCCATCATAGCTTTTCATTAACCTTGTAAAGTAGATATATCCTGCCTCAATGACCTTTTTTGTATCAAACCGGTCATCGTTTCTGCCATCAGTAAGCTCCTTTTTATATCTTTTAAGCAGCTCTTTTCGATTTTCACCTGCCTTTATGGATTTATTCATATGCTCTCTCGCCTGTTTTGCAGTATGTGTATCATCCCTTTTTGATATGCTTAAAAGAATCTCCCTGGCCTTTGCCCTCATTTCCCGTTCGGTTCGGGATAACTCACCGGCTTTTTTATAATAATCAGGCAGATATACATCTTTGAGCCCCAGGTCCAGCGCAGTCTGCGGCATGAGTTGGGTCAGGCCTGCTGCCCCGACATAAGAAACCGCCCTGGGCCTGAATGATGACTCCTTTTTCATGAGTGCAAGAAAGAGCAGGGGGTCTGTCCTGTATACGCTGCCCCCCTTTTCTGTGGCAGATTCAATAAAAGGCAGAAATTCAGGCAGTTCATTATTTACAACCTTTTTCCAGTCTCCATAATCTGAACCAGCGCCATTCCTGGCGTTTTTATCCATATCAAATAGACTAATTTCCTCCGGGGTGGCATTGGCTATAAATCTGCTAAAGACACCATTGACAAACCGGGCGTTTTCAGAGGTCAGAAAATGTCTCCCGCCTCTTACGCTATGGAACCGGTTATAAAAACAGGCAAGCGCATCCCTCAGTTTGTTCCGGGCTTCATTCATACATTCATTCAGAATAGTTAGGACTAACCTGTCACAGGTCTCGGTGTTAAACCTGTCATCCTGATCTTTATTTAAATTTTTCCGGTAATTAACGAGTTTTTCCTTTGCAAGCAGGGCGCTTTCTTTATAGAGGAGGACATTTAAGATGATTTTTTGTATAACAGATTGTTCACTCTCCATGCTGCCCGTGTAAGAAAGACCCTTTTCCGCAGCTTCAAGCGCATCAGCCCCCTTTTTAAAAAGAGCGACTGCATCATTGTAATCCTGATCGGTATAGGCTTTCAGCCCCAGCTTTAATGCCTCTTCAGGTTTTATGAAAAGTATTCCCTCTTCCCCCCTGTAGGTATCATTGTTATCTGAAAGCCTTATCTGTTCTCTATTATATTCTACAATATAGCCTGCTATCTTCTGAAGAGCCGCTGCATTATCATCCGCCATGCAGTTAATGGAAGGATAGAGGATGACAATTGAATATACCGCTATTACCAGGTTTTTTATTGCTTTTATCTTAATTTTCAAATTATTTCTCAACTCAGCTGGTCTGGCAGCAAATAAGCCATTGAAAATCATAGAGTCATAAGGTCTTTAACAATATATTGGCCCCGGGAAAAACCGGGGCACTTTATCGCATTAAAGTTTTATTAGGGCTTTGAATCGTAGAGCTTGATTATCTGGTCGGTTACATCAATAGCTTTATCCGATGCCACTATTGAACTCTTTTCTACTATTATTGAAAGCTTCTCTTTATTCAGATATTCCTGGGCTGCATCCCTTATGGCCATTAAAAATTTGCGCCCCAGTTCTGTATCCTTTGCCTGCATTTCCGCCTCAATCTCCTCCTTCATACGGGGAAGGTCTCTTAATTCCTTTCTAAGGGTCTCTGTCTTGTCTCTCCTGACCTGTTCGGTCATTGTGCTGCCCTTGGTTGCAAGTTCATTATCCAGGGCCTGGGCAGCGCTCTGCCTTTTTATGAGCTCCTGTCTTTTGGCCTCAAACTCCTTTGTAAAATCAGCGCGCGCTTTAGTTATTTTTGCTGACTGCGATAAAATTAGCTGTGTGTCTATTACACCTATCTTTACTTCTGCTGCAAAAGCGGGAAAAAGATTGGCTGCAATGAGCGCAAGAAAACAGATTGATAATAGTGTGACTCTTTTCATAGTGATCTTCCTTTCAATAAGATATTAAAGTAATAACTAATTCAGGGGTAGAAAAAAGTCAAGCGGCTCCTCATTAAGGTTTATACTCCCCCTCAATGAGGTGTATTAAACAGATCAAAATCTGTATTCCATGCCTAATGTATAGATGTTTCTTTTATAATCATATATGCCGACATTGGAGTCGGTTCTCATCCTGGAGTATTGAATTACTATAGTGGCATTCTTTTCCCAGTTCCATGAAAAGCCTCCTGACATGGAATATATCTTGTCCTCTCTTTTAACACCAAAGACCGTATGCAGATTTTTAAATTCCTGGTCGCTGATCTGGCCGCTCAACTGGAGCTTGATATCCTTATATGCCGGCATGGCATAATTGGCAGAAAGGCCTAACATGCTGTTATCCCAGTTTCTGCCCTCTGTATCCATGATATCGGACATAAACCTCATATTCAGGAAGTAATCCTTTTTAAAAAGCCATAAATAACTTATATAGCTTTTATAACCCTGAGCATCCCGCTCTTCTTCAGGGGCAAGGACAGGCCTATAGTACTCACTGCTTGAATAACCTGAAAATATCTCAAGGAGCTGGGATTCTTTTACTGACATCCTCAGGAGGGGGCCGGCGCTGAATGCGCCTGAATATTTCTTAAAGTCAGGGTTTCTTACAAATGCATGGTTATAGGCTGCGGCAAAATAGAGCGCATATCTGCCGAAATTGTAACCAGGCGTAATGGATATGCTGTTTGAGATGGAGTCATGGGTAAACCTGTTTTTATCATGTGTGCTGGAGCCTAATGCATACTGGGCGCTAAAGAGCCACCTACCCTTGAGGTAAGGGGCATAATTGACACGGAAGGATGTATTTAAGACCCCGCTACCCTCATTTGTGATCCCTGCTTCAAATGGCTGATCATCAGGCTTTAAGACCATGTTATCATCATACTGTCCGAATACCCCGATTGTGAACCTTAAGGGCTTTTCAAGCGCGATCCTCTGTTCAACCGCCGCAAGATACTGCCTTGCAAACCCGGCCATATCTGACTGCGGGTCACTCATGATGGCCGCCTCAAAACTCTTTTTTGCCTGCCTCAGATCACGCTCTTTCATAAAGCCTATGGCAATCCTCATATCAGCGGCCTGGGCAATTTTGGGGTCTATGGCCTTGGCCCTTGCAAAGGCATCATTGGCCTCTCTTATCCTGCCCTCCTCCGTGAGGATAAGCCCCTTTAAAAAGGCTGTTTTGGCAGGAAGGATATTTTCCTTTTCTGCCACTTCAATCCACTGTTTTGCGACATCAAGCTTGCCAACCTGCATGGCAACATCCACCACCTCTATAAGGGCCTCCTTGATCCTGGGCGTGAGATTCACAGCATCCAGCAGATTTTTAAGTGCCTTTTCATAATCCATTGTCTGTTTGTATGCCATGCCCAGGAAGAATGCGGCAGCAGAGGAGTCAGGTTCATCTGCCCTTGCCTTTGTAAGGGTTACTATGGCCTCTTCATAACTCTCATCCCTGTATTCATCCATACCCTTTTGCAGGGAATCTGATTGCTCACAAAAAATATTCAGGGGAAAAAATAATATAAAAAGCAGTGATATTAAAGAGAATGAAGAAACCCTGATTGCGATCTTTTTCATGTTAGCCCCCTTTAATCCTGTCCATAATAGACGCCTTGACATATGCCCGTTTTAAGCAGTCATGATAGACATCCCAGCGAATTATGTCAATAATATAGCCAATCTTGCACACTTAACATTTAATAATAAAAATATATCTAAACATCTGCAAACATCTTGACATTAAATATCATGATCTTAATTTCTGACAATCGGCAGAACAGGCTGAGATATTAATAAAATAATCGCAGGAGGATAATATCATGCGTCTTGATAAACTTACATTAAAGGGGCAGGAGGCGCTGAAGGAATCACAGCAGACCGCTGAAAGGCTTGGCCATCAGCAGATAGAGCCGGAACACCTGTTGAGCGCTATAATCAGCCAGAAGGATGGGGCTATACCGCCCCTAATGGCAAAGGTGGGTGCAAGTCAGCCCGCCCTTATTAAAAATATTTCCGATGTACTGGAAAGGCTTCCAAAGGTATCAGGTGGCGGATATGGTCAGGCATATCTCTCACAAAGGAGCCAGTATGTTCTTGAACAGGCCTTTAAAGAGGCAGAGCAGATGAAGGATGAGTATGTGAGCCTCGAACATATACTGCTCGCAATATCAGATGAAAAGGATGGGCAGGCAGCACGGCTGCTGAAATCATCCGGCATAACAAGAGATAACATACTCACTGCCCTGGTGGACATAAGGGGCGGGCAGAGGATCACAGATCCGAATCCTGAAGACAAATACCAGGCGCTTGAGAGGTTTGGCCGTGACCTCACAGCCATTGCTGCCAAAGACAAGCTTGACCCTGTGATTGGCCGTGATGATGAGATAAGAAGGGTGATCCAGGTGTTATCAAGGAGGACAAAAAATAATCCTGTGCTTATTGGCGAGCCTGGTGTAGGTAAAACCGCTATTGTTGAAGGACTTGCCCAGAGGATTATACAGGGTGATGTGCCGGAAACCTTAAAGAACAAGCGGGTAGTGGCCCTTGACATGGGGGCGCTTGTTGCAGGCGCCAAATACAGGGGTGAATTTGAAGACAGGCTAAAGGCTGTTCTCAAAGAGGTAACAGATTCAGAGGGAGAGATAATTCTTTTTATTGATGAGATGCATACAATTGTGGGCGCAGGTGCTGCAGAGGGGGCTGTTGATGCATCAAACATGCTGAAACCTGCCCTGGCCAGGGGTGAGCTACGATGTGTGGGGGCAACCACTATCAAGGAGTACCGGAAATATATTGAAAAGGATGCTGCATTTGAGAGGAGGTTCCAGCCTGTTAATGTAGAGGAGCCAACAGTTGAGGACACCATATCCATATTAAGGGGGCTCAAGGAAAAGTATGAGGTGCACCACGGTGTAAGGATACAGGACTCTGCCCTTGTGGCCGCAGCAACGCTTTCACACAGGTATATAACAGACAGATTCCTGCCGGATAAGGCCATTGACCTTATTGATGAGGCCACAAGCAGGCTCAGGATAGAGATAGACAGCATGCCGGCAGAGATCGATGCTGTGCAGCGCAAGATCACACAGCTTGAGATAGAAAAACAGGCTCTTAAAAAGGAGAAGGATGCGTCATCAAAGGATAGGCTCGTAAAGATTGAGGAGGAGCTTACGGATTTAAAGGCAGAGAGTGATGAGATGATAAGGCACTGGCGAACAGAAAAGGAGATCATCTCTAAGATTGGTGAGATCAAGGAGAGGCTTGAATCAACACGTACAGCCGCCCAGGTGGCTGAAAGGGCAGGCGATCTCTCCAAGGCCGCAGAGCTCAGGTATGGCACCACCATTGCACTGGAAAAGGAGCTGGAGGCGCAAAATGCAAGGCTGAATGAATTGCAAAAGGGCAAGAAGATGCTCAAGGAGGAGGTGGATGCTGAGGATATCGCTGAGGTTGTAGCAAAGTGGACAAACATCCCTGTATCAAGGCTCATGCAGGGTGAACGTGAAAAGCTTATCAAGATGGAGGAGATGCTCTCTAAAAGGGTAATAGGACAGGAGCAGGGGGTTATAGCGGTCGCCAATGCGGTGAGACGCGCCAGATCAGGGCTGCAGGATCCTAATAGACCTATTGGTTCATTCATATTCCTAGGCCCAACCGGCGTGGGTAAAACAGAGCTTGCCCGAGCCGTAGCGGAGTTTCTCTTTGATGATGAGCAGTACATGATCAGGATAGACATGTCCGAATATATGGAAAAGCACTCTGTGGCAAGGCTTATAGGGGCGCCTCCGGGGTATGTGGGTTATGATGAGGGAGGTTACCTTACAGAGGCAGTGCGTAGGCACCCCTACTCAGTCATACTCTTTGACGAGATAGAAAAGGCACACCCTGATGTGTTCAACGCCCTGCTCCAGATACTTGATGATGGCAGGATGACTGACGGAAAAGGGAGGACAGTGGACTTTAAGAATACCGTATTGATCATGACCTCAAATGTTGGCAGCCAGTGGATCAATGAGCTCAAGGGTAAAGATGACAAGGAGATGGAGACAAGGGTTATGGAGGCGCTGAAGAATACCTTCAGACCTGAGTTCTTAAACCGCATAGATGAAACAATTATCTTTCATTCCCTTAGCAAGGAGGAGATCAAACATATTGTGGATATACAGATCAATCTCCTTAAAAAGAGGCTTGAGGCGAGCAAGATAATCCTTGAGCTTACTGATAATGCAAGGGAATATCTTGCTGATGCAGGCTTTGACCCGGTCTATGGTGCAAGACCCCTTAAGCGGGCCATACAGCAGATCGTGCAGAACCCGCTTTCCATGCGGATTCTGGAGGGTCAGATTAGAGAAGGCAGTAAAGTTACTATGGATATTGTTAATGGTAAGGTGGTGTTTATGTAAAAAGCAGAGCGCAAAGGGCAGAGCGCATAGAGTGAAGAACGCCATGCCCTCTGCGCCATGCGCTATGCTGTATTTCTCTTCCCGTTAATCCTCTCCTTAAGCCTTGTATAGCAACGAAATTTTACTTTCCTTCTTGAGTTGATAAATATAGATTTTCCTGATTTTGGATTTCTGCCCTTTCTCGCCCATTTGAACTCAACATCAAACCTGCCAAACCCCTGTACATTGAGGTTATCGCCCTTTTCAAGGCATGATATCATTATTTCAATAAGGGAATTGATTATGCTCTCAGCCTTGGTTTTTGGCATAAGGTCATAATTTAGCTCAGGAAAGAGCCATTGTTGCCTCTCCCTCTTTTTCTTTTTCAGGTGGACATTCTCGATTATACTTGAGACAAGATCAGTTTTATTCATCGCAGGTGACCCAGGGGATATAATTTTTTCTTGGCGCTATTAAATATTGTGAAAAGGTGCCATATCTGTTAAAGATTGTCAATTATTCTAAATTATTATGGAAATATTATTTAAAGAATGCATCATAATTATATATTCCGTCACTGTCCGGTGTGTGGTGATGAGTTTACAAAAAAGCAAGTAAAGGCGCAGGAGCCCCCAAGGCTTGTCTGCAAAAATGAGGAGTGCGGGTTCGTATTTTACCTTGACCCGAAGCTCGTGGCATGTGTGATCGTCGAGATAGATAACAGGATCGTCCTCTTAAAGCGGGCCAGGTCACCTGAAAGGGGCAAATGGGTAATGCCGGGCGGTTATGTTGACAGGGGCGAAAAGGTGGAAGAGGCTGCCATCCGGGAGACAAAAGAGGAGTGCGGGATTGATATCGAACTCAAGAGGCTCTTTGGCGTATATTCCTATCCGGGATACCTTGAGGTGGTTATTGTTTATCTTGCGGAGCATATATCCGGCGACCTTATCGCTGATGATGAGACTACTGACAGTAAACTTTTCAGTATCGAGGAGATCCCCTGGGATGAACTGGCTTTTGAAAGCACAAGGGATGCACTTAAGGATTACTGTGAATTGAAAAAGAAGGCATGAAAGGAGTTGAAATAATTGCTTAACCTTAAACCTGAAAGGATTGATGAACTTGACAGTGCGAGAAGAAAGTCCATTATGGAAAGGTCAATGGAGGATATCTCGACTGTCTTTGAGGATACAAGAAGGATAGTTGAGGATGTGCGCAGAAATGGCGATGCAGTCGCACTGAAACACTATAAAAAACACAAGGAAGATATAACCCCTGCTGACCTTGAGGTAACATCAGCAGAAATAGCCAATGCCTATAAAAGGATAAACCCTCACGTTGTGGAGTGCCTTAAAAAGGCCGCAGAAAATATCACACGGTTCCACAGGGCACAGATTGAAAGGGAGATGTGGTCAATCGAGGTGAGCAAAGGTATACTTGCTGGCCGCATAACAAGACCAATGGATATTGTGGGCTGTTATATACCGGGCGGGCGGGCAGTATATCCGAGTTCTATACTTATGACAGTTCTGCCTGCAAAGGTTGCCGGTGTAAAGGATATTATAGCGGTTACCCCGCCTGAGAAGGGTATGACTGTTAACCCTGCAATACTTGTTGCTGCTGACATTGCCGGGTGCTACCGGATATTCAAGGTGGGAGGCCCCTGGGGTGTTGCAGGGCTGGCCTACGGCACAGAGAGGATGCCAAAGGTGCACAAGATAGTTGGGCCTGGCAATAAATATGTTACAGCGGCAAAGATGATCGTGTACGGCCAGGTGGATATTGATTCGCCAGCAGGTCCGAGCGAATCGCTTATACTTGCGGATGAAAGCGGTAATCCTGACTTTATCACAGTGGACTTCCTTTCGCAGGCTGAGCATGACCCTGACTCCGCTGCGGTGCTGGTAACCACATCTGCTGAGCTTGCCAAAAAGGTTTGTGATAATATTGCGCGGGAATATGAGACCCTGCCAAGAAAGGAGATATTTGCCTCTTCACTCAACAGGCATTCATATGTGCTTGTTGCAAATGATATGGCACAGGCGATTGATTTTACAAACGAATATGCAGCAGAACACCTACAGATCATTACAAAAGATCCGTTTATCACCCTTAATTCCATAAAACATGCTGGCTCCATATTTATGGGCCCTTATGCGCCAGTTCCTGTTGGCGATTATGCGTCCGGCACAAACCATGTGCTTCCGACAGGTCAGTGTGCAAGGATGTTTTCAGGGCTCTCGGTTGATGATTTTATTAAAAAACCGACATTCCAGTACCTGAGCAAAGAGGGGCTTGAAGGGCTTAAGGATACAGTGATAACCCTGGCAGAAGAGGAGGGGCTGCCGCTCCATGCGAGGACAGTCAAGGCAAGGTTTGAAAAAGCAGAGGGCTAGGCGCATAGGGCATAGCGTAAAAATGTGGGGCGCCGGTATATCTGCCCGTTCTGATCAAATAGTCAATGTGTTTTAAACAGGGTTAAAGGTCAAAAAAAAATATTTTGACAAAGGTATTTTTTTTAACTATACAGAGTGATTCTTTTTCACGGGTCGTTAGCTCAGATGGTAGAGCAGCGGACTTTTAATCCGTTGGTCGTGGGTTCGATTCCCGCACGACCCACCAGTAAGCATGTCTGGTGATGGAAAAAGGTGGTTTTTTACTACAGCAGGATATGTATTAAAAAACAAAAATCGGGTCAATAGCGCAAAATTGATCTTGATTAATCTGGAAAATAAAATTAGAATTGCAGTTTACTGCGTCCCCATCGTCTAGCCCGGCCCAGGACACAGGCCTTTCACGCCTGCGACAGGGGTTCGAATCCCCTTGGGGACGCCACTTGTAATATCAAAGGGTTACATGGTTTTAATGTAACCCTTTTTCTTTTCGATTTTTTTATACCTACCAGTATACCCAACACAAAGGTTTTATACTGAAAGGAGAAAAGGATGATCCTACCCCATCTGGTTATCAGGTGTATGGTAGGATTGTGCTATTGAGATAGGATTTGATGTTTGTTCATGCTTGCAAGAAAAGGCGGAACGTCAAACAGTGCGTTCCCACTGGGACTGCTATATTGAGGAAACGACAGGTGTTATGTTGATATGTTATAACTGGTTGTCATTCCCCGACAATAAGTCGAGGAATGACAGCCAGTTATTTTTTTTCTTCTGATTCAATAATTTCAGGAAACTTGATCTCGCTTGAAAAGTCTGAAGGTGGGTATGAGTGTAAAAGG
>CAZXUA010000119.1:0-14944 GCA_964643755.1 uncultured Desulfatiglans sp.
TACTAATTTGGCTTGACAAGTGGTCCCATAGAAGAGACAAGGCATGCCTTGTCTCCACAATTTGTTGCATGCCTTGTCTTTACTGTCTCCAGATTTTTAGTAGTGCTGCCTTCATGTTCCGCCATAACCATGCAGCTTTCTGTAAAGGTCATATAAAAAAAGATTTGGCTGATAGCTGAAGGCTTAAAGCTTAATCCAGAAATAATCTCTTTCTGGATGGACACTATTTAGGCTTAATGTAACTCCCTGCAAGCTCTTTTAGGATTGCCATGACATTGCTCCCGCGTTCACGTGCGATGCGGTGGGCATCATCAACAATCCTTGTTGCCTGTTTCTCAAGCTCTGATTCGGGAGGGACAGCCATATTCATCTTCTGATATTTCCATTGCAGAAACTGTATAGTTATGCGCTCTTCCTGCCGTCTTATAAATCCCAAAAAATATTCTCCATTAGGGTCATGTCAGATAATGGTTATGACAATTTGCCATTGATGTCCGCTATTGTAGGGGCACAGCGCAGTGTGCCCGATGGTTGGTAGATGCACTATGTACCAATGTGGGCACGCTGCTGCGTGCCCCTACAAAACCTTTCATTGTTTTATCATTGGGTTTTTCTTCCTCATATCCTTTGCTAGTTCCCTTATTTCCACCAGATCCTTTTTCATCTTTGCATATCCATACCAGGTGGATAGATCAGAATTTATATGAAATGCGCCCTGAAATGTCTTCATCCTGTGATCCATAAACATCTCATAGAGTATCTGTTCTACCTTTGTATCCACATCATAAAAGGCCAGAAGATCAGGGTAGCTCGCGTTCCCCTCTTTTTTTACTATAATATGATCCCTGTATAGCCCGGCAACTATCTCAATCGCCTCTGCAAACAGTCTGTCTGCCTCCTTAACCATCTTGTCTGCGTTTTTAAAATTCTCTGTTACAAAGTTTGGTGAATGGCATCTTTTGCATACATCGGTAAATCGTTTTCTCTCCGCGTCAAATTCCTCTTTAGCCAGCCTGGCGACCTTGCCTGCCTTTACCACATCAAGCCTGGGTGTAGGGTTTCCATCGGGGTCTAATACACCAAGCCCCTTTAATATCGTGGTTCTGTATCCCATCCACTCCTTGTCTTCCTCTGGGAGACGAACAGCAAGAAAGCCCCATGCAGAAAATACCCTGTGGTCTCCATTCGGCATGTGGCATGTCTGGCATTTGGGTGCACGTTCCTTATTCTGAGGCTCAATAATCCGGTTTAACAGATAGGTAACGCCATGCTTTGCCCCGGAGTACATCTCCCACTGTGCATGGTCAAAACCCATATGACATGTCATGCATGCCTCAGGCTCTGATGCCTCCTTTTTTGAAAAGGTGTGGCGGGTATGACAGTTCTGGCAGTCCATCCCGTACCGGTAGTATTTACTGCCTTCAGCCAGCCTTGCGTTCTGATCCTTAACACCCAGTGAATGGCATCCGCCGCACCCCTTCTGTCCTTCAATAAAAGGTTCAGGCTGCATATGGGTATATGGCATTGCATCCATGGCGACAGCGCCAAGGGCATGTTTGCCTGAAAGATACTGTGATGCCTGATCCGCATGACACTCCTCACATGTAGAAATAGTTGGAAGCTGTGCCTTTGCAATATCATCAGCTCCCTGATGCATATTCCCGTGGCAGTCAACACAGCTCATGCTCTCTGCCATTTTACCACGGTTAAAATCCTTTACCTGCATGGGTGTCATCTTTTCATGGCACTTTTCACAGTCAGAGGGCACTGCACTGATAAATGGGGAGGTCAATGCAAAAATAAAACATAAAGCCATAAGTGCAAAAAGATGTTTTTTAATGGACATGATGCCTCCTTTTAGGGCCTGATATGTTTAGAAAATGCTATTGTGAAAATATTCAATTGCCGGAGATTTTAAACTAATAAGGGATTTATGTCAAAATAAGTAATGCCCCTATCTTATCCTGTTTATAATATTTGTGGTAGATGCACCCTCTATAAAGAGGATGCTTTTTACATCCCCGCCTGCTCTCTTTACTATATCAGCTCCTACAATGTCAGCCTCCTTCCAGTCCCCACCCTTTACCAGCACATGGGGGACTATCTTTTTTATCACCTCATATGGGGTATCTTCATCAAATATCACAGCCATGTCAACACAGCCAAGGGCGGCTATCATTTCAGCCCTTTCATTTTCTGGCATCACAGGCCTTGACGGCCCTTTTAATCCCTTTACAGAGCTGTCACTATTTACTGCCACTATTAAAAAATCCCCGAGCGCCTTCGCTGCATAAAGATACCTTGCATGACCTATATGCAGTATGTCAAAGCAGCCGTTTGTAAATACTATCCTTTTCCCCTCTTTTTTTAACAGCTCAACCTCTTTTTGTGCATCATCTATGGTCTTTATCTTCTCTCTATGATCCTTCATATCCTCTCCTTAAATAATCAGTATGCGGCTGTGCGCGCCAGTGTAAGCCCCAGTACCCTCTCACACCCGGCCTTTTTAAGCATCCTGGCGCATTCATTAATCGTATTTCCTGTGGTGGCAACATCATCCACCATTATAACGCTCTTACCCTTCAGATTGGCCTTGCCAGTTACCTCAAATGCCCCCTTTACATTTTTCCTTCTCTCCTCCAGGGTGAGCCCTGTCTGCGTTTCAGTATATCTGATCCTTCTAAGCGTGAAATAGTCTGCTTTAATATCAATCAGTCTGATTATCTCCTTCACTAGAAGTACGCTCTGGTTAAATCCCCTCTGCCTGAGTTTCTTTTTGTGCAACGGCACTGGCATCATGATCATGCTATCTATATCACCTCTCCAATCTTTTAAAAAGTCTGCAAGGAGGCGCCCCATGGATCTTGCCAGATATGATTTGCCTGAATATTTTAACCGGTGAATTGCCTCCATGATAGTATCCTGATAAAGATATGGCGACCTCAATTCATCATAAAATGGCCTCGTGCGTATACATCTTTCACACTGATGATCCTCCTCCACCTTTGAAGCAAACGGCACCCCGCATATGGAGCAGATGGGGTGGGTAAGCAGAGGAAAAGCTGAATAACAGTTATCGCATATGTCAGGGCTTTTTCGCTCTTCATCATCAAGAAAGTCAAGGCATACATGGCATTTTGGGGGGTATATGATCTCAATAAGCTCAGAAAGAAGTCTCATTTTTTAACCCTGTTTTAGCAATACCGGGCAGGCACAGGGGCCTGCCCCTACAATATTTTTTAATATTTTTTCTGCACCCTGTGCCCCTTGTCCCGCAGTAGCCCCCGGCGAAGGCGGATGCGCCTTATGCCTTTAGCCCCCTGCCTCATACCTCAAACCTTATACCTCATACCGATTTTATCCATTTCCCAATCCACATCAACCTTTACCTTTCTATTATCCTTTTTGTCGCGGTAATAGAGGTGGCCCTTTTCAAGGCCATAATAGAAAAGGTCTCTTGTTGCCTCAACATCCTGTATACAGTATTTTTTAATACTTTCAATATCACCCTTTTTAAACCACTCAACCGCCTTGAGGCCGTCCGCTGATTTGCCTTTGTTTACGGTCTCCTTTGCAAGGTTATCAAGCGAAAGCCTGAAACCGAGCTGTTTATAAAGCTCTTCTAGCATATCAAATGAGGGGAGGTCATAGAGATTGATGTTTGTATATGCGCCCAGCACCTTGTAATCAAACCCCTTTGTGTTAAAGCCCACTATAAGGTCAGCCTCCTTGAACCTTTTTAACATTTCATCAATCTTATCCTCTGTGAAGGTAAAAAACTCCTTTTCGATAGTGTCATATATTACTGCCACTGAAATGCGCATAAGGTGACACCTGTTCCAGCCGCCAACCTCCTGTGCGAGCTTCTGGGTTTCAAGATCAAAAAAGAGTATCCTCTGTTGGGTGGCATCCTGTTTGCGGGTTTCTTCTTCTGCTGCCAGTTTTGATTTTATCCCGGCATCATCCGCCATATAGAAACTTTCTACAGGTATGTCATCAAGCAGATATTCCAGTATAGCCAGGGCAGAGCTCTTATCCAGCGGGTTATTGCCTGAACCGCACTTTGGGGAGTGTATACATGATGGGCAGCCCTCTTCACACGGACATGACTGGATATGATCATGGGTCTTTCTTAACAGTTCTGCGATTATCTCAAAACCCCTTCTGGCAAGGCCTACTCCACCGGGGTGGCCATCATATATGAATATTGAGGTCTTTTCTGTCTGGGGGTGCATAGGGTAACAGATACCGCCTATATCATTTCTGTCACAGAGCGCAAAGAGTGGGAATATGCCTATTGCGCCGTGTTCTATGGCATGTATGCCACCCATTAGCTGAAGGTTCATCTTCTGTATCAACTGATCAATAACCTCGTCTATCTCTATCCAGAAGCCGTGTGTCTCAAAGGTCTGCTCAGGAAGGTCAAGGGGAAAGACACCTATAAGCTCCTGCCCCGGGAGCGCGCGCTTTTCATACTCTGTAACCCTCTCTGTTACCTTTATAATACCCTCCTTTACAATGAACTGCCCTTCAGGTTTGCTCCTTTTTACCTCTATGATTTCTGTATCCTTGTCAGTGTGCACCCGTGTAAAATAGTTGAGGTCACTCTCTTTCACGATTATATCCCTGTGCTCTATGTCAAGGGTCTCAACAACATACTGTTTTGACATATGGAGATATATGGCGCCGGGGTGACACTCCTTGAATGCCCTCATGGCATCTATAGTGCCAATGGCCGCGCCTGTGCCCCTGTCAAATATGGTGTAGCCTTCTCCCACGCTCCTTATGTTCACATCTCTGTGTGGATGATCCTTTTCAGAGCGCCATGAAGGGGGGTCGTCAGACGAACGGACAAGCAGACCCTTTGATTCAAGGTGCTCCAGGTTTTCTTTCAGGTTGGTGGGCCAGTATAGTTTGTCCTCCTCTTTTATCAAAAATTCATCTGCAGCGCAGGGGAGGTGCGACCTTACTACATATTCATTATCAGGGTCAAGTATGGCAGCCTCATATGACCTTTCGAACAGATGATCCGGGTGTTTTACAAAATACTGGTCAAGGGCATCAGGTTTGGCAACCATTATTATCATGGATTCCCTGCCAGCCCTTCCCACCCTTCCCCCTCTTTGCCATGTGTTTATGATGGTACCGGGGTAACCAACAAGTATGCAGATATCCAGATTCCCTATATCTATCCCAAGCTCCAGCGCGCTTGTTGAAACAACACCAAGGAGGTCGCCTGTTGCAAGCCTTTTTTCTATCTCACGCCTCTCTTCAGGCATAAAGCCTGCTCTGTATGAACTCACCTTGCGTCTTAAATCCGGTGAAAGGCGCGATGTCCATATATGTATCAGTTCTGTCACCTGCCGTGACTGAGTGAAAACGATAGTTCGAAAACCTGCCTGTATGCAGTAACCAAAGAGCCTGGCAGCAGAAAAGTTAGAGCTTGTGTCCGGATTAAGGAACATAAAATACTGGTCAGCCCTTGGTGAACCGCCTGTATCTATGACGCTGACACTGTCACCGATAAGGAGGTTGCCAAATGCCCCCGGATTATTGATGGTGGCTGAAAGCAGGATAAACCTGGGGCTTGAGCCATATCTTTTACAGACCCTCTTTAACCTCCTTATTATCTGGTTCATGTGTGAACCGAATATGCCCCTGTACGTGTGCACCTCATCTATCACCACATATTCCAGATTTGTAAAAAGCTCCCTGAACCTCTCATGATTTGGCAGGATGCCCATATGGAGCATGTCAGGGTTTGTAAAGAGGATGTCAGGCATCTTTGAGCGTATCTTCTGCCTCTTATACTGGGTTGTGTCGCCGTCATATATCTCAGCGGTTATTTTTCTGGATCTGATAAGTCTTATGTATCCCGCAAGGGTCTTATATTGATCCTGCTCAAGCGCCTTTAATGGGAATATATAGAGCGCCCTGCTGTTTTTGCCTGATAAAATGTTTTCAAGTATGGCAAGGTTATAGATAAGGCTTTTACCGCTCGCAGTAGGGGTGGAGATGATGATATTCTCCCTGTTCCTTATCCTTTTTATGGCTTCTGCCTGGTGGCTGTAGAGCTTTTCAATTCCATTTCTGTGTAGAATGGCGGCTAGTTCGCGAGGCAGATCAACCCCATCCCCATAGGATGCCTTGACTTCAGGTATCTGCTTGAGGTGAACAAATGCCCGCCCGAAATCAGGATGTTTCCTGATTCTGTAAATAAAATCGGTGAGGCTGATATTTCTATGACCGTTTTCAGTGTCCATATGCATAATTACTAAATTACGAGTATATAATAACACCATGTAGAGACCTAGTCTCTACGAATTCTTAACCTGGTAAAATTTATTTGTTACTATACCAGTAACAAATATTCCCGATCAAGGAACTGAATGAATATTCATAGCAGTTCCATGCCCGTTTTTATAATTATTTTTACCTCTCTGTCCAATCATATCCTATATGGTAGCGCTTCTTTTCAATCCCCGTTGATTGACCGAATTTATTCGAATACAGTAAATTAACCGACTCTGTTTTAAGATGACATTTATTCAAATCCCTGATAAGTTGTGGCCTATTTGATCCGTTTATCCCTTTAAATTCTTTGCTCTGTATTCTGATTTTGCCTTATACCTTAAAAGGATGGGATCAAAAACAGGGTGTAGGCTTTTTAAAACCCTTCAATTAGCTATTACATTGCTGCAAATCCTGAGGTGCGTTAAAAATGAAAAAATACCTTCTTGCTCTTATCCCTATCGTGTTGCTTGTAACAATCACCATTATTCTTTTCCCTTACCTATCATCCAAAGAGCCTTTGGCTGAAAAGAAGGCTGATCCTAAAACAGAGATGGTAAAAAAAATCACAAAGATGATTAAGGATCAACCAAGGGTTAAAAAACACGAATCAGCGCCGGTTAAGCCAGAGCCAGTAATAGAGGAAAAAGAAAAAGAACCTCAGGACAGGGTAATGGCTACCTCTTTAAGGGAGGAGATCAAGAGGTATATAGAAGAGGGTAAAAAGTATATCAGGATAGTCCTCAATACACCTGATGATAATGAAGAGGTATTAAGCAGTGTTATAAACGTTGGAGGAAGGGTTATAAGAAAACGCCCCGGTTTTATGGCAGTAGAGGTGCCATCTGATAAGGCTGAGCAGCTTATCATGGGAAACAGCTCCATAGGATACGCCAGGCTGCCATTCAAGTTTTTCCCGACCGAAAAGGTTACAGAGGGTGTTAATTTAACAGGCGCAAACATATTTCATGATACTATCTACAGGGGAGCCGGTGTAAAGGTGGCTGTTCTTGATGGGGGCTTTAAAAATTTAACGGCTGCGATATCAGCAGGTGAGTTGCCTGCAAATGTAATAACCCATGACTTTTCAGGTTCAGGGCTTCAGACTGAATCCATGCACGGTACAGCCGTCGCAGAGATTATCCATGATATGGCTCCTGATGCAGAACTGCATCTTTTAAAAATGGGCGATGAGATAGACAGCTATGAGGTTATTGATTACTGCATTGAAAACAATATCGATATAGTCAATTTGTCTATGGGCACCTTTGGTACAGGCCCTGGCGATGGGACAGGTCCCCTGGATGAGGCTTTTGATGAGTTGAGAGATGCAGGGATACTTGTTATCTCTTCGGCAGGTAATTCTGGAAACACCAGTTATGAAGAAGAGGGAAAAGTTATAACCATGGGATCGCACTGGGAAGGGACTTTTAATGATAGTGATAATGATAGATTGCACGAATTTCAACAATATGACACTCAAAGTGAATACAATGTGCTATTTGCATATCCCTCATGGGATGACGATAGAGAACCTTCAACTAGTGAAGTCTCTGTTTTGATGCGGTGGGATGACTGGCCTGTTTCTAATATTGATTATAACATCGAGCTTTATACATACGATTTTGGTACACAGACAATAGGAACTCTTGTAGAAACTTCGACAACCCTTCAGACCGGGACACAACCACCGGTGGAATATATAAGCCTGGATATCCCTGATGATGAAGAGAAAGGACTTTTTTATGCAATTAAAGTAAAGAGACTGAATTCAGGAACCCCAACGGGTACTAAGTTAGAGATTTACCTCGGTGGAACAAGCGAATTTGTGCCATATATTGTAACTTTTGAACTTTACTCAAACAATTGGCCTTCTCTTTCCACATCAACCAGCTCTATCTCTGAACCTGCCGATGCAGAAAGCGTAATAGCAGTGGGAGCAATAGATTATACCAAATGGCAAACAGGCCCGCAAGAGGAGTACAGCTCACAGGGACCAACAAATGCATGGAATGGCAGCCCTGCAAGGATAAAGCCTGATATCATGGGCCCGGACGCTGTTACAACCTATACACATACTACATTCAAAGATAACAGGCCTTTCCGGGGCACATCAGCCGCAGCGCCACATGTGGCAGGGATAGCAGCCTTAAAACTCTCTATTAACCCCAGTATGTCACCAAATGAACTTCAGGCGTTACTGGAGGCAAATGCAATAGCTATGAACTATTGGGGGAAGGATAACCTGTATGGCTGGGGGAAAACAGATGCAAAATTTAATTTACCATTAGTCAAATCTCATCAAAAAGTAAGTGCTGCTGCTGGTAAATTTACAGGAATTCTTGATTATAACTATCGATTTGGTAGCTCAATTGCTACTATCGGTGACCTTGATGGAGATGGAATTGAAGATTTGGCTGTAGGGTCACCAGGGGATAATGGTGGCGGTTATAGTAGAGGTACTTTATGGATATTATTTTTAAATTCTAATGGAACTGTTAGAGAACACCAAAAGATAAGTTCCTTAGAAGGAAATTTTACCGGTTCACTTGGTGATTGGTGTCAGTTTGGCAGCTCTGTTGCGCCGATAGGAGATTTAAACGGAGATGGTGTTATAGATTTGGCGGTTGGTGCTCAAAATGATAATGGTGGTGCAATTTGGATATTGTTTTTGAATAACAACGGCACAGTAAAATCACACCAAAAGATAAGTAGTTCAGAGGGAAATTTTTCTGGGTACTTATATAATACTGATCATTTCGGCAGCTCTATTGCTTATATAGGGGATTTAGATGGAGATGGAATAGGAGACTTGGCGGTAGGGGCAGAAGGAGATAGAGACATTAATAATATTTATGGTGCAGGCGCAATATGGATACTTTTCATGAATAGAAACGGTACAGTGAAAGCACATCAAAAGATAAATAGCTTGGAGGGTAATTTTTCAGGAGTGCTCAATAGTGATGTTAATTTTGGACATTCCGTGAGCTCTTTGGGTGATCTTAACGGAGATAATATCATAGACTTAGCTGTTGGGGCGCCTTTTGATGATGATGGAGGTGTAAATAAAGGTGCAGTATGGATACTATTCATGAATTTAAACGGTACAGTAAAATATTATCAAAAGGTAAGCGATACAAACGGAAACTTTTCCGGTAATCTTATCACCGGAAATAAATTTGGCATCTCAGTTTCTTCTTTAAGTGATCTTGATGGAGATAGAACCCCAGATTTAGCAGTAGGCGCTATTGGTGGTCGCGAGGAGGGTATTGAAAAAGGAGCAGTATGGATTCTTATACTTAATAATAATGGAACAGTTAATAGATCAATAAAAATAAATGAAACTGGTGGGGGCTTTGCTGGCACGCTTAATAATAGGGACCATTTTGGAAGTTCATTAGCTCTTATTAAAGACCTGAATGGAGATGGAATTGTTGATCTTGCAGTAGGTGCTCCAGAAGATGATGATGGTAATGGATATCGAGATCAAGGTGCTGTGTGGATTCTTAATTTGGATTTTCTTCCGATAGACAGAGATCATGACGATTTACCTGATTACTGGGAAACGAAATATGGCCTGAATACAAACATAAACGATGCTTCTTCTGACATTGACGGTGACGGACTTACTAATACCATTGAATACAAGGCCGGAACCCATCCGAAGAAAACCGATACAGATGATGACGGTATCATTGATGGCAATGAAGATAAAAACCACAATGGTGTTCTGGATGCCGGAGAAACAAACCCGGCTGATGCAGATACAGATCACGACGGTATGCCGGATGGCTGGGAGGTTTTGTATGGGCTTAATTCTTTGGTAAATGATGCTGCGGGTGATCTGGATAATGACAGGTTCTCTAATCTAAAAGAATATCAAAAAGGGTCACTACCAAATGACCGGAAGTCAAGGCCCAAAACAGGCATGCCTTGGCTGCCATTACTTTTGGAGGATTGATAAACCGGGTGAATTATGGTTATTTTATGTCATTCCCGTGAAGACGGGAATCCATTTAGGTTTTATATGTTCATAAAAGAGTGGGGTTTTATTCCCCACCGATAAAGAGGCGGCATGTAATCAGCCTTCGTCAAAGAGTATGGCCTGACAAGAATGCCCTCTACTAAAGATACTGAGGTTACTATCATTATGAAAAAAATCCTTTTGCTTCTTATACCTGTCGTATTGCTTGCTGCAATCACCATTATCCTTTTACCAAACCGGTTATCAGCTCAGTCTAATGTACCCCTTACATGGGAGACATCAAAGGCTGCGGCGGTTACAAAGGCATTAAAGGAGGGAAAATACATCCTGCTCCTTGCAGGGGCATCATGGTGTAGTCATTGTTATGCAATGCGTAATTATATATGTGAGGAAAATAATCCTGCCTATCCGATAAAAAGTGTGATTTTGGATAATTATGTGCCGTGGTTCGTAGATGCTGATTTAAGCACTGAGTGGTATGCATATGCACCAGGTCCCGATTATTATATACCATCGACTTCCCGCATCGATCCTCGAAACCCTGATAGTTATATGGATCAATATTACGGAGACTACGGTTACTACTCTAACCCAAATCTAGCTAAAGCACTCTTTTATGCCAGACTCCAAAGTGGCCTTGGCGATATGGACTCCGACGGCATGCCCGATGCGTGGGAAAGGCTCAATGGCCTTGATGCCCTCTTTAATGATACAGCAAATGACCCGGACAATGACAGCCTCAAAAATATAGAGGAGTATACTGCTGGAACAAATCCAAAAACCCCGGATACGGATGGAGACTCTATGCCTGATGGCTGGGAGGTTCAGTATGGGCTCAACCCGCTGGTAAATGACGCAAGCGGGGATAAGGATAATGACAAATGGAGCAACCTTGAGGAATATCTGAAGGGAACCATTCCCAATGATGCAGGTTCCCATCCGATAAGGCCTATGCCCTGGTTACCGCTACTTTTGGAGGATTGATAGGTTTAAAAATCAGCGAATTATTTTACGTCATTCTTGTGCAAACGGAGATCCATTTTATTTTAAAGAAATGGATACCCGCCTTCGCGGGTATGACGGGAGCTAGTGGATACCTGCATTTCAATCTTTGTCATAATACCTAAATTGTGTCCATCCAGAAAAAGGCAAATTCTGGATGGGGCATTCAGCTGTTAGCGATCAGCTGTCAGCCAACTCTTTGATTTGAAAGTCTTTAGCTGAAAGCTGAATGCTGATGGCTGAGCGCTTGAATCCAAAAAACGACAGTTTTTGGATTGACACTAAATTGGTAAAGATATGCATATCGTCAAGGAGTCTTTGATAGGGTCGGGATTTACTCCCGACCGGCATTTTATTGCGAAGCTTGGATTTAATACCCAGCCCCTTGGAACGTTCCTTGTTATTAGATACCCCATCGCTTACGGCGGGGAGTTTTCATTTAATCAAACAGCACCTTAAAACTGGTAGGGTATAAATCCCCACCCTTCTGCGAAAAAACAATCGATCACCTGAAAATGACATTATGACACAACCTGTTCACAAATATGATGGAATATGACGTATTTTTTATATATAACTGAAGGACATGAAAATAATTTATTTTGGATTTATGGGTTGATATATATTTTTATTTGTGAAATATTGTCAGACCGAAAAACACAGTTATTAGTTTTGAATTTAGATTTCAGCACGGTTTCATTTTGAGACTGTCCTTTTTTAGTATAATTGTTAACCTGATAAAGACTTTAAAGGAGTAACTGTGAATAAAAGAAATATCCTCTTATTTTGTATTATTGGGCTATCTTTTGTTTTTCTCCCACGTTGTTCTTCCGAAACAACCATTGAGCTCCGTGTTGCACAGCCCTTTGCACCAAAACACATAGTGCAGACTAAGATTTTCGAGCCATGGGCAAAAAAAATTGAAGAGATGTCCGGGGGTAGGGTTAAGGTTACTATGTTTTCCGGGGGCGCACTCGGGAAGGCTGCAGACCACTATAACCTGGCTGAAGAAGGTATAGCAGATATTACTTATGCTCTCCAGGACTATACACCGGGCCGTTTTCCGCTTACTACCGTATTTGAACTTCCCTTTATGATCCCTTCCTCTGAAAAGACATCTGTTGCCATGTGGAAGATCTTTGAGGAGTTTCCCGAATTTCAGGAGGAGTATTCAAAAGTTAAAGTACTTGCCCTGTTTTGTCATCCATCGGGCCATTTTAATACAGTGAAAAAACCCATAAAAAATCTTGATGATTTTCAGGGTATGAAGTTCAGGACTGCCAGTCCCCATGTCACAAAGGCACTCAAGGCATTTGGTGCGGTGCCGGTTACAATGCCAATTTCTGAAAGCTATTCAGCGCTCGAAAGAGGGGTTATTGATGGAACTGTCCTCGACTGGAATGGTTTGCATGTTTTTAAACTGGCCGAACTTCTAAAGTATTCCACTGAAACAGATTTCTATACAATGACCATGATGATAGTTATGAATAAGAGAAAATATGATTCGTTACCTGATGACATCAAAAAAATCATCGATCAGACGACAGGTATTGTAATGTCCAGGGATGCAGGAAAAGCGTATGATGAAATGAGACTGGTTGAGAGAGAACAATGCCTTGCAAATGGAATGCAGACAATTCAACTTCCTTCTGAAGACATAAAAAAACTTCAGGCACTGACTATGCCCTTAAGAGAAGAGTGGATAGAGGAAATGAATAATAAAAAATTACCGGGAAAGGCAATACTTGATGCTGCTATCAGGCATATTGCTGAATAGATAATGCAGAGCATGAGAGTTATAAAACCATTACATCTTTTTTTAAAAATACTCCAAAGTTTAAGTACTTATCTTGCTTATGCAGGGGCTTTATCTCTTTTTGCCATGATGTGTCTTACTATCATGGACGTGGGAGGAAGGTGTATCTTTAATAAGCCGGTCCTGGGGGCTTATGAACTTACAGAGTTTATGATTCTCATACTGATCTTTTCCTTTTTAGGCTATACTCAAACCAAAAAATCCCACATATCTGTTGACCTTTTCATGATGTTTTTTCCTGATAAATTTAAGATTTTTATTGAAATATTAAATCATCTGGCCTGTCTGGCTATCATGATACTGATTGTCTGGATGGGTTTTGAAAAAGCCGTCGAAATGATGGGGACAAGAGAATCATCACCAAATCTTGCTGTGCCAAGTTACCCCTTTGTCTTTTTTCTTGTCCTTGGTTGCGCTGTTTTGTGCATTGAATATATAAAGGATATTGTCTTTTTATTGAAAAGCAGAAAGGGGGGCAGTAATTCATGAGCCCTGAAATGACCGGTATAATAGGCATTCTTATTATGTTCCTGCTTCTGGCTCTAAGGATGTATATCGGTATAGCCATGTCTATTGTCGGCTTTCTGGGCCTGTGGTATTTAATCGGGTTTGATGCCGCAATGGGTATACTTGGAATTACACCATTGACAGAAGGCTCTTCATATACACTGAGTGTTATACCTCTCTTTGTGCTAATGGGGCAGTTTGCCTTTGTCTCAGGAATCAGTACAGACATATATAAAACGGTATATACCTGGATGGGGCACTTTAAAGGCGGACTTGCAATGGCAACCATCCTTGCCTGTGCAGGTTTTGCCGCCATATGCGGTTCTTCCCTTGCAACAGGTGCAACAATGGGTATGACAGCCATCCCCGAGATGAAGAAATACCAGTACGACAACCGGTTGTCCACAGGCTGCGTTGCCGCAGGTGGAACCCTGGGCATACTGATTCCGCCAAGCATAGGGTTTATAATCTATGGTCTCCTGACCGAGGTATCAATAGGCAAGCTTTTTATAGCAGGTATTATCCCGGGGATACTTCTTTCTCTTCTCTTTATAGCCACTGTTTTTATCCTGTGCTCAATTAATCCGGAGATGGGTCCTAGAGGGCAGAACACATCCTTTGGAATGAAGATGAAATCCCTTTCAGGAACATGGGGGATGCTGCTGCTTTTCATTATTGTTATGGGAGGCATATATATGGGTGTTTTTACACCTAATGAAGCAGCTGGAGTAGGGGCCTTTGGAGCTTTATTAATATCTGTCTTAAAAAGAAAAATGACCTGGAAAATACTGGTGGAATGTCTGATGGAATCAGGCAGGACAACTGCCATGATTTTTCTTATTGTTATCGGTGCAAATATTTTTTCAACCTTTCTGGGTCTTGCCAGGCTTCCCATGGGGCTAGCAGATTTTGTAGCAGGACTTGCCCTTCCTGAAATAGTCATTCTTTATGCTATTATTATCGTTTTCATTCTACTTGGCTGTGTAATGGACTGTTATGCGATCATGATCCTTACAGTCCCGATTATTTTTCCTGTAATTGAAGCAATGCAGTTTGATCCTATCTGGTTTGGTGTGCTCATGGTAATAGTTCTGGAAATAGGGCTTATCACTCCCCCGGTTGGATTAAATGTCTTTGTACTTAAAAGCGCTGCCCCTGATGTGCCGCTCACAACCATTTTCAGGGGTATATGGCCATTCCTTATTTCCGCAGTGGTTGCTATTGCGCTTTTAACCCTCTTCCCGCAGATTACGCTATTCCTGCCGTCTTATATGTAGATATGTTAATCAGTGTCCATCCAAAAACTGTCGTTTTTGGATTCAAGCGGTCAGCCATCAGCATTC
>CAZXUA010000120.1:0-14820 GCA_964643755.1 uncultured Desulfatiglans sp.
TTGGAAATATTACGCTTCCACGGCCCTTCCCACGCATGACCTATAAAACCGCAATAGATAAATACGGGGTTGACCGGCCTGACCTGAGGTTCGGCATGGCCTTTGAGGATGTTACTGACCTGCTCAAAGATACAGAATATTCCATCTTCAAACAGATTATTAAAAAGAAGGGGTTAATTAAGGGTTTTTGCGTTAAGGGGATGTCTGAGGCATTAAGCAAGAATGTGCTCCAGAATGAGTATTCCATGAAGATAGTCCAGTCATTTGGAGCAAAGGGTATGACATGGATGAAGTTAATTGATGGTGAACTCCAGTCAAATATTGTCCAGTTCTTCAGCAAAAAAGAGCTTGATGGCCTCATAAAAAGGTTCAAGGCAGAGGAAGGTGATGTGCTCATGATGATAGCCGATACATCGCCTGAGCCTGTAAACAGGGTTTTATGCGACCTGAGGCTCCATGTTGCAAACCGCTACAACCTGATACCAGCGGATAAATACTGCCCTGTCTGGGTAACAGACTTTCCGCTCTTTGAATATAAGGATGGAAAAATAGGTTCACAGCACCATCCATTTACCATGCCTGACAGGATAGATTTTGATCCACAAAATCTGGAGGAGCTCATCTCCCTTAATTCAAGGGCATATGATATTGTCATGAACGGTGAGGAGCTCGGAGGGGGCAGCATCCGTATCCATGACATGAACATACAGAAAAAGATATTCACTGCGCTTGGTTTGAGCCAGGAAGAGGCAGAGGCAAAATTCGGCTTTTTCCTTAAAGCCCTTGAATACGGGGCACCGCCGCATGCCGGGCTCGCCCTTGGAATGGACAGGGTTGTCTCAATGATACTTAATACTCAATCCATCAGGGATGTCATCGCCTTCCCAAAAAACAGAAAGGCTTTCTGCCCCTTAAGCAAGGCGCCCAACTTTGCAGACAGGTCACAGCTCGATGAGCTTGGTCTTACAGGTAGTATCAAGGGGACAGGGCAAATCAGTGATGAAAAGGATCATGGCATGGCTAAAACAACAAAAAAGGCCCATGCTAGAAGGGAGAAGATCAGCACAGATGAGGTAAAACACATAGCCAAACTCGCAAGATTGAGCATGACCGAAGAGGAGAGTTTAAAATACAGGAACGACCTCAATTCAATACTGGATTATGTGGCAGAGCTTGAAGAGATAGATACAACAAATGTGACGCCAATAAGCCATGTGCTTGATATGAAGAATGTGTGGAGGGATGATATCCCTGCTGAAAGAGAAAATCCCCTTGAACTCCTTAATAATGCCCCTGACCGTGAGGATGGTTATTACAGGGTGCCAAAGATTATGGAGGGGAACTGATTATGGAACTATGTGACAAAAAGGCAATTGAACTTGCCAGGCTTCTTAAAAATAAAGAAATAAGTTCAAGGGAGCTGACAGAATCTGTTTTTAAAAGGATGGATGAAAAAGAGCCATCTATTAACGCCTATATCTCAAAGACAAAAGAGATTGCCCTTAAACAGGCAGATAATGCTGACAGGCGTATCAGGGCCGGTGAAGCCGTATCACCCCTTAATGGTATCCCAATTGCAATAAAGGATAACCTCTGTACTAAAGGCATTAAAACGACATGTGCATCAGCCATACTTGATAATTTTATACCCACATACAACGCCACTGCTGTTCAGAAGATTATAGATGATGGTGCAGTGATAACAGGCAAGACCAACCTTGATGAGTTCGGCATGGGTTCATCAACAGAAAACAGCATAATAGGGCCGACCCGTAACCCCATAAACACAGATTATGTAACAGGTGGATCAAGCGGAGGTTCAGCAGCAGCGGTGGCAGCAGGCGAGGCCATAATCGCCCTTGGTACAGATACAGGCGGCTCCATAAGGCAGCCATCGGCCTTCTGCGGTATTACAGGCATAAAACCCACATACGGCAGGGTATCACGGTACGGGCTCATTTCATATGCATCATCCCTTGATCAGATAGGGGTCTTAGGCAAAAGCGCAGAGGATTGCGCAATAATGCTTAACTGTATATGCGGTCATGATCCGAAGGATACCACATCAGCGAATTTAGCGACACCTGACTTCACATCATCCCTTGAAAAGGGTGTGAAGGGTCTGAGGGTTGGTCTTCCAAAGGAGTATTTCATAGAGGGGCTTGATAAGGGTATCAAAGATTCAGTCATGGATGCGGTAAGGCTTCTTGAGAAGAGTGGCATGGAGATAGAGGAGATATCTCTGCCCAATGCCTCCTCTTCAATCAGCAGCTACTATCTGATTGCAACCGCTGAGGCGAGCAGCAACCTTGCAAGGTATGATGGAGTAAAATACGGATACAGGGCAGAAACAGATGCAGATGATTCTGTGATGATGTATGAAAAGACCCGAAGCAGGGGATTTGGGAGCGAGGTAAAAAGGAGGATCATGCTTGGCACATATGTGCTCTCAGCCGGGTACTATGATGCCTATTACCTCAAGGCTCAGAAGGTGAGGAACCTTATAAAGAGCGACTTTGACAGGGCATTTAAAAAGGTTGACTGCATCATAACTCCAACCACACCGTGCCTGCCATTTAAGACAGGTGAAAAAATGGCTGATCCCCTTCAGATGTACCTTGTAGATATCTACACCGTCTCACTCAACCTTTCAGGGCTGCCCGGGATGAGCGTTAAATGTGGCGACATAAACGGTTTCCCGGTTGGCATGCAGATAATAGGGAGACCATTTGACGAGGAAATGATCTTAAGGGTGGCGAGCGGGTACGAAAAAATAAGCTGAAGGCTGCTAGCTGAAAGCTCAAAGGTAGAAGCCAAAAGATGAAAGATACAATTGGGATAAAATAATGGAATACGAATTAATAATATGTTTTGAAACACATGTTGAGCTGGACACAAAGACAAAGCTTTTCTGTGAATGCCCGGTCATATATAATGCATCACCTAACAGCGCCATATGCCCGGTCTGCACAGGCCAGCCTGGCGCTCTTCCGGTACTGAACAAAAAGGCTGTTGAATATACGGTCAAGGCAGGGCTTGCTCTGAACTGCCGCATTAACAGGCTCTCAAGATTTGCGCGCAAAAACTATTTTTATCCTGATCTCCCAAAGGGATATCAGATATCACAGTATGAAAGACCATTCTGTGAAAACGGCTATCTTGAGATACAAGGTGATAATGGAGCGTCCTACAGGGTCGGCATAAAACGCATCCATCTTGAGGAGGATGCAGGCAAGCTTGTCCACTCGTCAGAGTCCTTTGATGAGTCGGATTACAGCCTTGTGGATTACAACCGCTCTAGCGTGCCACTGCTTGAGATCGTTACAGACCATGAAAATAATCCCATGCGATCCCTTACCGAGGCAAAGGCATATCTTGAAAAGCTGAAACAGACCATCAAATACATAGGCATCAGCGAATGCGCCATGGAAAAGGGGCAGCTAAGGTGCGATGTCAATATCTCCATCAGGGAGAAGGGTAAAAAGGAGTTTGGCAACAGGGCAGAGGTAAAAAATATGTCATCCTTCAGGTTCATCATGGATGCACTTGAATATGAGATAAAACGGCAGAAGGAGATCATAGAATCAGGCAAAGAGGTAAAGCAGGAGACAAGGCTATTTGATGAGGCGAAAAAGATAACGCTGCCAATGAGAAGCAAAGAGGATGCGCCTGACTACAGGTATTTTCCTGACCCGGATCTCCTTGAGATAGAGCTTGATGAAAATTTCATTGAAAGTATTATGAAATCAATGCCAGAGCTGCCTGACCAGAAGCTTGCCATGATCATCGAAAAGTATAACATACCCAAAAACGATGCTATAACCCTTACAAGGGAAAGGGCTGTCTCCGAGTTCTTCCTCGCATGCATTGGTACATGTGATGACACGCGCAGGCTTTCCAACTGGATAGTTAATGACCTGTTCAGATATCTTAAAGATTGTTCTGTCTCTATTACAGATTGCCCGGTTAAACCAGAAGATATGTCAAGGCTCATAAACCTTATAGCTAAAGGTGACCTTACCGAAGCAATAGGGAAAAAGGTGCTGGCAGAAATGTTCAGCACCTGCAAAGGCCCTGATGAGATAATCAAAGAAAAGGACCTCAAGCCTGTTGCAGATGACTCGCTTATTGAGGCGATCCTGGATGAAGTTGCAAAGGAAAATCCTGATGCAATAAACCAGATAAAAGCTGGTGATAATAAACCCATTGATTTTCTGCTGGGTCAGGTGATGAAAAAGACAAAGGGAAAGGCGAATCCCAAGGCTGTTAGAGAAATGATGAAAGATAGGTTTAAGGTTTAAGGTTTAAAATAACTGGCCCAAGGCGCAAGGCGCAAGGTAAATAAATATTTTACCATTACAACCATGGAGGTCATCACATGAAAACAATCATCATCTCAGGAAGCCGTAATCCCGAAGGAAGAACCGCCTTGCTGATAAACGCCCTTTGTGAGGGTATAAAAGAGGGAGGCGGTGAAACAGAGGTAATCTTTCTTCCCAAAATGGATATAAGCCATTGCAGGCAGTGTAACAAGGATGGCTGGGGCATATGCAGGGATGAAAACAGATGCATTATACAGGATGACTTTCAATCCATTGTGGAAAGGATAGATAATGCCGATGTAACAGTATTTGCCAACCCCGTATATTTCGCTGACCTGAGCGAGAGCATGAAGGCATTCCTTGACAGGTTACGCAGGGTAAAATCGAGGATACCAAGAAGGCCAATAAACCCGAATGCCCCCATGCCCGGCCCCTTTAATAATGATTCGGGGCCAATAGCTTTTGGGATATGCTATGCAGGCGGAAGCGGAAACGGCACAACATCATGCTGCTTTAATCTTGAACGCACACTCATGTTCTGCGGCTTTGATGTGGTTGATATGCTCCCTGCCAGACGTGAAAATCTGGACAACAAACTTATTATTGCAAGGCAGACAGGTAAATGGTTAGCAACCATGCCATCATCCTCAAAATGTAAACTTGAGCCGGTATAAAAAGATAGCTACCTCCCAAACAGGTTCTTTAGCGCCTTTTTAGGGTCTTTAACCGCATCCTGTATGAGTTTTTCTGTGGTAACAGGCTCTGGCTGTGTCTCTTCACCTGTTGCGGCCTCCTGTGCCGCCTCTTTTTTGACTGTCTGTTTCACGCCAGTCCTGGCTGCCTCAAGGGCTGAGGCACATATGTCAACATCTGAAGCTGTCTCATCGGTAGCCGTCTGCTTTTTTAGGAGGCCTTTAAGCCCGTCCTTGCCTATTAACTTTCCAATCGAGAGGGCTGTCTTCCCTTTATCAATAGCCAGTGAGGGTTTTAAGAGGGTGCCTCCAAGTTTAAAGGGCTGGGCAAGCTCATCGAGATTAAGCTTATACCCTGCAACACTTTTTTTTGCTGAAGGGATGAGAGAGATGTTCATCACCTCTGTCTTAAGATTTATATCCCCCTCTCCTTCCACGCTCATCAGTTCTGTATCTGCTACAAGTACCGTTCCTTCTGCTATTCCGTTACGGACATCAAACCTGTTTACCAGGCATTTTATTGTGGTGTAATCCTTTGATTCTGACCCGGGATTAAGCAGCCTCATAACACCTTTACTGAAATCACTGCCGAGCATATTTATATATTTGTTGCTGACTACTCCATTACTTACGGCAACAATTGAATAGCCGTTCAGCCCACCCATTATGGATGCAATGGAATTGCCACTGCCCTTGATATCTATATCAGCATCAACAAGCCCCTCAACCTTGTCCTTGATGCCCATCTTTTCAAGCACCCCGGCAAGCTCCAGCCCTGTGACATTTACGATAGCCGAAAGGGCAGCCTCATTACCTTTAGAGCCAAGACCCATATTAACACTTATATTTCCTCCGCCCAGAGACATCTTTAAAGGCTTTAAGGAAATACTGCCATTATTCATTGCAGCGTCAATAGAAAGTGCGTTTAGCTCCATTTCAGATATAACAAGTTTATCTATACTGATTTTGAATTTACCATTTATTGTCTTTAATGAATCAAGATTAAGGGGTTCTTCTGAAAAGATCCCTTTCGCTTTTTCATCGCGCTTTTCCGACACCTCTGCCGGTTTTTCCGGCGCCTTGCCCTTATTCATGAACGGGGTTAAATCAAGCTCCTTTGAAGAAAGGGCAGCATCAATATTAGGGACTTTGCCGGAAAGGTTCATGTCTAATGAACCATTTATCTGATTCTTCCCAAGAGCAATCTTTAATCCGCTCAGGTTATAATTTTTTGATGCCCTGTCAGTAATATTCCCTGAGATGCTGAATGGCTCCTTAACAGGTATCTCCGTTTCCGCCAGCTTTGAAAGCCCTGCCCAGTCATTTATCTTTACATCAAAATCCATATTTATCCCCTTCTGCTCAGCAGGATCTTTTATGGAGCCCTTCAATACAGCATTTGCGCCAAAGGCATCAATAGAAAGGTCTAAAGGCCAGGGTGTATCAGTATCCTTCAGCCCTTTTATACTGCCGAGTGTGCCTGATACCTTAAATGGATCATTATTGTATTTACCTCTAAGGGCGATGGTTAAAGGGTTATCAAACCCCTTTATCCCTGTGGTAAGATTAGTGATGGTTAAGGTCTGTGTCTTGCCAGATTTGCCGTCCCTGTAAGTGATAAGGCCATTTTCTATCTCGAGTTCATTTACGGCAAATACAGGCGGCGCTGCCCCGGTAGCTGATTCAGCATCGGGTTTTTTCTCTTCCACTTTGGCCTTTTTCTCTGTATCAAATTGATAGTTACCCTTGCCCTTTTTGTCTGTTTCTATTAACACATCAAAATCTTTGAGTATAAAGCGGTGTACCTCTACATTTCCTTTTAAAAGGGGCATCAGTGAAACCTTTAACTCAAACCTGCCCACTTTCAGCATATCTTTTCTGGTGCCCCACTCGGCATTCTGGAAACTTACACCAGATAAAACAAGGGAGGGTGTAAGCCCTATATCAAGATCAATATCCTTTTCAATAGTAAGCTCTCTTCCGGTTGCATCATGGACGGCCTTTGATATAACAGGTTTAAGATTGTTAAAGTCATAACTGGAAACCATAATTATTACAGTTATTATGACTAAAATAATAATCCCGCCAATGATCCCCAGAATCCATTTTAATGGACGTGCCATTGCACCCCTCCTTTTTTTAATGAGACATGATGGATATGAAAAATTATGATGAGCTATATTAATAAAAAACATAGCAAAAATAAAGGAGATTAATAATATCCTTTTTATTAAGGCCCGGTTTATACTCCATGGCAAAATGCCGATAAATATAGATGTGCTTTTTGTTATTAAATAATCTGTACCATAGATAGAACAGATTCAATATTAACCTTTATAGATAAAGGACTGAATAACTTGACGAGAGAATCTTAATGGCTTAAGTTATTATTTAACGGCTTTAATTAACAGGATTTACCAGGTTTGGAGGATTTATGTATACATTAAGCCCAATAACACCACGTGTAGCAAAGATACGTGAAAAATACCGCACTACAAGGCCCAGGATCTGCATAGCAAGGTATAAGATAGTAACCGATTTTTACATGGAAAATCCGCAGCTTCAGGGGATACTTAAAAGGGCCAAGAATTTCAGGAACCTGTGCGAAAAGTTACCGGTACATATAAATGAAAATGAGGTGATTGTCGGGTGGCAGGGTACCTCTTACAGATGCTGCGCCCTCTACCCGGAGATATCCTTCAGCTGGTTTCTTGATGAATTAAAGGCAGGCACCATTCCCTTAAGAGATACAGACCCCTATGATATAGATGAAAAGGATGCTGAATATTTGCTCGCTACAGGCGAGTTCTGGCGCAAGGAGTGTCTTAGCGCAAAGGTTGATGAATACATACCTGAAGGTTACAAAAAGGCGGTGGGTAACGGGGTATCCACCTTTGGCATAAAGGGTGTCTGCCAGTCTCCTGTAGGTCATTTTGTGGCAAACTTTGAAAAGGCCATAAACAAAGGCTTTGGCGCCATAAGAAAAAAGGCCCAAGAAAAGATGGATGAGCTTGAAGGGGTGATGTTTGGCGACAGCGTATACAGATATAATTTCTACCGTGCCGTAACAATAGTATGTGACGGCATTATCACCTTTTCAAAGAGATATGGCAAAGAGTGTGAAAGGCTTGCTGCCATTGAAACCAGCCCTGAGAGAAAAACAGAGCTTCTGAGAATGGCCGACAGCCTCAACCGGATAATGGAAAACCCGTGCCGAACATTCCATGATGCTATCCAGTGCATGTACCTCTACCAGATATGCCTTTGCCTTGACGGGCAGCAGCACGGCATCTCTTTTGGGCGTGTTGATCAGTATCTTGGCAAGTTTTATGATGCAGATATAAAGGCAAAAAGGCTTACCCACGATCAGGCGCAGGAGCTTCTTGACCTCTTTTATCTCAAGGTGGCAGAGATGAACAAGATATGGCCTGCGCTTGCAACCAGGTCAAGCCCGGGTTATACAAGCGGACAGCTCATGACTTTAGGCGGCGTTACAAAAGATGGCAAGGATGCCACAAACACAGTAACATACATGATGCTCCAGTCTGCTGGAAGGCTTATACTCCATGACCCGCCACAGTCGCTTCGCATACATAAAGGGACGCCTGATGCCCTGTGGGAGGCGGCCATTGAAACCACACAGATTGCAGGTGGTGTGCCTACATTTGAGAGCGATGACATTATAATCCCTGCCCTTATGGCAAGGGGGCTACCAATAGAGAGCGCACGCAATTACTGTCTGATAGGCTGTGTTGAACCCCAGAGCTGCGGTGATGAATGGGCAGCGCCGGGCGGAACAGGCACAGAGTCATTTTTTAATCTGCTTAATGCATTTATTCTGGCAATCAATAATGGTTATAACCCCATGCCCGGGTTTGACGGCAGTATGAGCGGCCAGACAGGCCTCCCCACCGGATACCTTTATGAGATGAAGAGTTTTGATGAGGTGCTGGATGCAGTAAAAAGGCAGATAGAATATTTTGCAAACTGGCATATAAGCCTTATTAACACATTTGAGTATGTTGCATCAGAGCACATGCCTCTTCCGGTCGTATCGGCAACCATAGACGGATGCATGGAAAAGGGCAGGGATGTAATGAAGGGGGGGGCAAAGTATAACTCCACAGGTAATGCCGGCATTGCTATAGGCAATATCACAGACAGCCTTGCAGCGGTGAAATACATGGTTTTTGATAAAAAGCTCATTAGCGCAAGGGAGCTTTATGATGCAATCATGACTAACTGGGAAGGAAAAGAAGAGTTAAGGCAGCGGATACTGAAGGAGGTGCCCCATTATGGCAATGGCAATGAATATGTTGACCAGTTTGCCACATGGGTATCAGATATATATGCAAATACAATCAACTCAGGCACAGGATACAGGGGCAGGTATTCAGCAGGTCTCTACCCTGTAACAGCTCATATCCTCTTTGGCCTTATGACCGCTGCCTCCCCTGACGGCAGAAAAAGGGGTGAGCCGCTTAGTGACGGTATATCTCCTGTCCAGCAGCTTGATAAAAACGGGCCCACAGCAACCGTAAGATCGGTCTCTGCCATTGACCAGAAGAAATTCGGTAACGGCACGCTGTTAAACCTGCGCTTTCACCCGACAGCATTGAGGAATGAACAGGGTAAGGAAAAGCTCAAGGCGCTTATTAAAACCTATTTCGGCCTTGGCGGCATGGAGATGCAGTTTAATATTGTAAGCGCTGATGTGTTAAGAAAGGCACAGGAGCGTCCTGATGATTACAGGGACCTTGTGGTACGTATTGCAGGTTTCAGCGCCTATTTTGTTGAGCTGTACAAGGAGAGCCAGGAGGATATTATTAAGAGAACGGAGTTCAATTTTTAAATTAGATTAATACATATCATATTGTCATTCCCCGGCCTGACCGGGGAATCCAGTTTTTAGCGAAGGTATTGCATTTAGATGAATAATGAATTAGCCGGCAAGGTATATGACATACAGGGTTTTTCCGTCCAGGATGGTCCGGGCATAAGAACCACGGTATTTTTAAAGGGGTGCCCATTAAGGTGCCCCTGGTGCCACAGCCCTGAGTCACAGGAATTTTACACACAACTGAGCTGGATCTCCATGAGGTGCATAGGCATTGATAAATGCGGTAAATGTTTAACTTCCTGCCCCAAAGGGGCCATAACTCAGGGCGCAGTTATCCAGCACATGGTGACAAAAGAGGATATAAGGCTTATTGATATAGATAGAAACTTATGTGACAACTGCGGCGCATGCGCCAATGTCTGTTATCCTGATGCCCTGTATATGTGCGGCACAGACTATACAGTTGAGGAGCTTACAGAAAAGCTTGTAAGGGATAAGCCCTTTTATGATCAGTCCGGCGGAGGTGTTACCATATCGGGCGGAGAGGCGCTTTCTCAGCCTGAATTTACCCTTGCCCTTTTAAAATCCTTAAAGGAAAAGGGTATCCACACTGCGCTGGACACAACAGGTTTTTCCAGCCCAAAAAATATAGATGCGGTACTGCCGTACACTGACCTGTTTTTATATGACCTTAAACATATGAGGAGTGATCTGCATAAACAGGTGATTGGCGTACCCAACGAGATAATCCTTGAAAATGCAAAAAGGATCGCTGACGCTGGAGGAAAGATTCAGGTAAGGATACCTGTTATCCCCAAATTTAATGACTCTGAAGAAAATATAGGTGAGACAGGGGAGTTCTGCAAGGCCCTTGGCGATGCAGTAACAGTTATACAGCTATTGCCTTACCATAACCTAGGGGTTATGAAACACCAGAGGATAAGCAATAACAAAAAGGTGGCACAGGCCCCTGTACCCTCTGACCAAAAGATTCAATCATTAAAAAAAATCCTGGAGGAGATGGGGCTTAAAGTAACAGTTCATTAACCATTTCACAGAGAGGGGTTGTTATGAGTTCAATTAAATCCCGGTTAAAGCTCATTAAATGGTATTATTGGGTATTAGCCGCCTGTCTGTTTTTATATCTTATTTACCTTTCTCTATCCTTATTTTATCTCCCGGACAAACTTAAAAAGACCCTGGAGTCAGATGTCTCAACGCTGATAGGCAGAGAGATAACCGCTGGCGATATCCGTTTTAACCCCTTCGGGCTATCATTAAAAGTGGGGAATTTTTCAGTCTCCGATACAAATGAGGGGCATCTTGTAGCATGGGACAATCTGCTTGTTGATTTTGGCTTGTGGAAGTCTGTTTTTTTATTCGGAATAGCCTTTGATGAACTCTCCCTGGATAACTCGCAGATTAATATAGTTAAACTCAAAAAAGATTTTAACTTCAGCGATATCATTGAAAAGCTCTCTTCATCTGATTCGGGTACTGAGAAAGAGGATAAGAAGGGTAAAAGGCCAATCGCCATTAAGTTATTTAATACATCCATCAACAAGGGGTCATTCAAATATACGGATAAAAGCTCCTCTGACCCTGCAACAGTGAACCTCAATGATATCTCCATACAGATAAAAGAATTCTATTTTGCAACAGGTGATGAGCACCTTAATTCATTTACAATTAATGCAAAAGATAAGGAGGGCGGGGATCTTCAGCTTAAGGGTAATTACAGGATAGAACCTCTGTATGTGGAAGGGAGCATAGGCGCAAATAGTATTAACCTGATCAGTCTGAGTAATTTTCTGGAAAATATCCTTCCCCTGGGCATAGGCAGAGGAATGCTTTCATTTGATACAAACATCCTGATAATAAATGAAAAGGATTTCATTATTAAAACCGATAGGGGGAATCTTTTAATTAAGGATCTTGACCTCAACGACCATCATATGGTCCCGGCCATGCTGAACGCTGGTGAGATAGCCATTCATAATTTCAGTGTTGATATTACAGGCCATAAGGTATTGGTTGAAGATGTGCTTCTTGACAGGCTGGCCTTAAATCAGTGGATAGATAAAGAGGGAAAAGCAAGGTATGAAACCCTTATTTCTCCTGATAAGCCCGATAAAGCAGG
Organism: uncultured Desulfatiglans sp.; assembly: GCA_964643755.1. Classification (GTDB taxonomy): domain Bacteria; phylum Desulfobacterota; class DSM-4660; order Desulfatiglandales; family HGW-15; genus JAAZBV01. The sequence goes on from CAZXUA010000120.1 coordinate 11,995, forward strand.
ACAGGAAAATGCATCGGCGAATAATGGAAAAGATAATAAACCATGGGATATCATGGTAAGACAGGTATCTCTTAAAAACAGCGTTATTGATCTTGAAGACCAAACTGAAAATATAAACATAAAACATACACTCTCAGGGATCAATCTTGACCTGAAGGATATATCCCTTGCCCCTGAAAGTAAAATATCAGTTAACCTTGCTGCCATCCTGAACAATAGTGGAGAGATAGCTATTAATGGCCATTTATCCCCCTCACCCTTTTCAATGGAGTTCGGGTACAAGCTGGATAATCTCCTGCTTGAGCCATTTTCAAAATATCTTGAAGCAAACACATGGCTCAGAATAGCGGATGGAAAACTTAATACAGAGGGAAACGTCACAGTCAAAAAGGGTGGAGAGGGCTCTATCAGGGCAGCAGCCAGCATGGGCATTGAAAACTTAAAGATCAGGGATCTGCGCTCTAATAGCCATCTCTTCAGTTTTATGAAACTCACGTTTGATGATATAAAAGCAGATTTTGATGCCCGGAAGATTGCGGTTAAATCAGTCAGCATTGATAAGCCTGACCTTGCTGTCAGCCTCTCTGAGAAAAAGCTCCTTAACCTTTCATGCATGGTGAAAGAAAAGTGGAAAATAAAGGATGGTGAATCCTCCAGGGCAAAGCCTGTCAAATCGGGCACATGGGAATTTGCAATAGATAAAGTCAGCATGAATAATGGCGCTGTTCTGTTTTCAGATAAAGGTGTGAAGCCAGAATACAGGGCAGGCATGTACAATATGACCATGAACATAGAACAAATAGGGTCACAGACAACTGACCCATCCCCCTTTTCTTTCAGGGCAGATATAGACAAATACGCCCCTTTTACTGTCACAGGGAGCCTTGACCCCATAAAAGGTCAGCCCGGATTCGCATTTAAAAGCACGCTCAGGGGGCTTGAGATGACCAGCCTGTCACCCTATTCAGGCATCTATATAGGAAACTATCTGAAAAGCGGAAAACTCTCGCTTGACCTTGATTATTCCCTTCATGACCGCAAATTGAAGGGGGCCAATAATATAATCGCAAAAAATCTCTACCTGGGTGAAAAGCTTGCTGTTGAGCCGGTGATCAATGCGCCTGTTGGGCTTGGGCTTGCGCTCCTGCGTGATATATCAGGCGTGATAGACCTTGATGTGAATGTATCCGGAGACCTTGATGACCCGGGCTTCAGCGTTGCTGGCATAATAATTAAGACCCTTGTAAATATAATAGTAAAGGCGGCTGCATCCCCTTTTACACTCCTCGGTTCACTGATACCGGGCGGAGGTGATGAGATGGGGGATATTTTATTTGACCCCGGCAGCGCCCTGTTAAATCAGGCAGCAAAAAATAACCTCATAAAACTTGCCGATGCGCTCAATCAAAGACCACAGCTCTCTCTTTCCATAAAGGGCAATGCCTCAAGGTCTGAGGATGTTGCAGCGCTTAAGAGAGATCAACTGAAGCAGATGATTGCTAACATGCGGGCCATTGAGCTATCTGTGCTTGAAGATGAGTTGAAAACCCAGGAGTTATGGATGACAACAGCAAATCATGCTGCACTGGAAGCGATCAATAATGAGAAGGGTCTGGCTGATATTGCCGAACGATTGAAAAAGAGCAGCCAGGTGGAAGGAGCTGAAAAGGTACAGAAATCCGCACAGGGATCAGATACGCATGTCAGGGATAATACTGTTTACAAAGAGATTTATGATGACATTGTTAATACGCTTGCTATCAGTGATGATAAATTGATATCCCTTGCTGAAGAACGGGCGCTTGCAATCAAACAGTATCTTGTGGATGAGGTTAAACTGAGTCACGAAAGGGTATCCGTAATCAAGACCAGTGGCAGTGACCTGGCCGGAACAATTATCAGCTTGGGGATTGATGCCATGTAAAGAGATAACCAACCTCTAATCCTTTTCTAGAGATGGGTTTCAAACCCGTCTCTGCGTAATAAATAGCTTGTATAAAATACCGACTGTATCCTCACCCCTTTATATCAAGGCACATCAGCCCCTGCTTGAATCTCAGGTAGAGCCTGCCGTTAGCCAGTATGGGCTTTGTCCAGGTTGCCCCGCTCACCTTGCCCCATACCTTATTCATGCCTGTGACCTTTATAAATTTTTCAGGATCGGGCCTCATAAGATAGAGGCTCCCTTTGACATCCTTGCACAGGAGATAATCCTCAACAGCAATGCATGTCCCCCAGCCCATCTCCTTTGTGCTCCATTTTTCTGCACCGGTCTCAAGTTCAAGGCACTTGAAAAAGCCCTTGTTCTGCATGCTGTCACCGGAATAGCCATAAATATAGTTACCGATAATAAAAGGGTCTGAATGGTGTGATGCAAAATCCCTATTTTTCCATACGATCTCAGCGCCAGACTTAGTGACCCGTAAGAGTTCACTGCCGGTTTTATAACCGGAGGTGATAAAAACAAGATTATCCTTTACAACAGGTGTAGTGGCATTCACATCATAGTTAGTCTGCCATTCTATGTCCCACAGTATCTTTCCATCATTCAGGGTGATTGCTGCAAGTCCCTTCCCATGAAAGGAGAGCACTACCGGTTCACCATCTATCTCCATCATGGTAATAGCAGCATAACCAGCATGGCCCTGTCCTGCCTTCCACATTATTTCCCCTGTCATCTTGTCATATGCTATTGTGCGGGCTGCTCCGCCGCCGCTAACTATCACAAGGGAACCTGTTACAAGCGGGGATGATGAAAGCCCCCATGTGGGCTCCTCACCGCCTGCATCACGGACATTTTTATGCCAGATTTTTTCACCGTTTAAA
>CAZXUA010000121.1:0-14744 GCA_964643755.1 uncultured Desulfatiglans sp.
CGTATATTATCCATTATTAAACCCTTTGAAAAGATGGGTTGCTCAGACGCTTACACCGAAAAAACCTATAATCTCATTCGGGTCATGGGTATGTGCAGCAAGGGGTGACTTGCCTTCCTGTGCCTTAAGATACCATGACACATTCATCTGGAAGGCGCCTTCCACCACCTTTTCATCCATCCAGAGCACACGTGTGGCAAACTTTGCATACGACTCATTATACTCCTTTGAAAAGGGCGCTTTAAGATCTGACACAATGTACTTTCCATATTTTGATTCTGCCATAGCATCTCCTTTTACTCAGGAAAAAACATCCTTCTTTTTTCCATCTCATCCATGGTTAACCTTAGGGTAATCACATTTCTCATCCTTTCATCAGGATCTTTAATCTTCATGATCTCATCAATCTTTTTTACTATAGCCCGGTCTGCCTCTACCATGCATTTTTCATAGTATGCCTCTCCATTGGTGTAAATCCCATACCTTTCTCTCTGATCTACTGTAAACTCAACAGACCTGTGGATCATCTCCACTATCTCATACTTGTCTGCAACAAGGGTTTCATAGTTTAGCCACTGGTGCCATGAGGGCTTTGAAAGCCATGAGATATACTCCTCAAGATTTTTATACAGTAGCCTGTAACCATATTTCTTTGGGTTATCAAAGGCCCTTGATCCGGGGTCAAGCACAATCGGGCCAAGTATCTGGCCTCCGATCGGCACAGATGACCCTAAGCCCCCGAAGTACCCGTTTTTCATGGCCTCATGATCCATCTCATCAAGCCTTTTCCACAGCTCCCAGGTCTCCTTCATATGCTTTTCAGTCTCGCCGGCAAGACCCACAGAAAAGAAATTGGTGACAGGGATATGATAACTGTGACAGAGCTTTATTGTTTTAAGGAGATCCTCATTCGTATACTTGCGTCCCAGGAGCCTTCGCACCTCATCTGAACCTGTATCAGGGCAGAGATGCAGTATCAGATTTCCGGTTATCTTTCTCGCCTCCTTTACAAATGTCTCATCAACAGGGGCAAGTATATCCAGCGAGAGCCTCTCAATATATGGCTTTTCCTTTACCATAAGATTAAAAAGCTCCTGCCAGTAACCTTTGCCTGCCATCCTTGCATCCTGAAACAGGCCGATAAAACTGATTCCGTATTCATTTAATGTTTTTATATCATGCACGATCTTTGAAGGACTGCGAAAGGCCGGCCTTTTCATGCCCAGATATTTTTTATAGGCATAGGCTGACCCACCGCATATGGTGCAGTTATAGGTACACCCCCTGCACACCTCAAGGCTGTAGCGCGCATCAGCCTCTTCCGGGAATATGGAGGTTTTGGGTTCAATCAGGTCAAACCTGGTATACACAAAATCATCAAGATCAGTGCTGGCCTCCATCATAGGAGACACTATGATTTCGCCCGCGTCTGATCTGTATGTAAGGTTGGGTGTATCAGCAAGCTTTCCTTTCTTTGTATAGAGCTGTAAAAGCTTAAACATAGGCCTTTCTGCCTCTGCCCTTATCACGCCATCTATAAAATCATATTTCTCAATAATCTCTTTGTGAAAACAGGTGGCTGTGAGCCCTCCAACAATCACAAGTGAATCAGGATGGTGCCTTTTACAGAGCCTTGCAATCTCAATGGCCCCCTGTGAATGCTGCTGAAAGTGAAGACCTACTGCATATACTTGTGCAGAGGATTCCTTAATATGTTTCTCAACATCAAATTCTGGATTACTCGTCATCCGGTCGCCAAGGTTATCCAGTATTACCTTATAACCATTTCTATCAAGGTATTCGGCTATACTTAACATACCTATGGGGACTTTGATAAACTGTAGTCCCTCAACACTCCTTCCAAATGCGCCGGGGAACATGGGGGAATGCCTGAAATCATATATTGCCGGGGGGTGGAACAGGATAACATCATAACTTTTCATCGTAAAACTCCTTAATTTGCATCCAAAGCATGTTGTTCCAGGGTGCAAGCGTTCAGCCTTTAGCATTCAGCGTTCAGCAAAAGGCATTTGAAAAAAATTAACCCCGCCCGGGGCGGGACTTAAAGCTATATCCAGGATTTGCTTCTTTCCGGGTGGTAACTCCTGAATATTATTGTCATCTGGCAGGAGGGGATTCTGTCAGAATTACCTTGAGGTGTCAATCCCGATAAGTCCCATGGGGCATGGAAACCACGTAATAAAAACCATGCTCCTCATAAGGATTTGTGCAAAGATAAGGCTTTAATATCATCCGCAATTCTACAGCATTATAGTAAAATTGAATTATTGGTGTTAATATGTCGCCCCGATGGGGCTGATAAAAATGGCGCGCATACAGTGCTATTAATATATCACACCTATGGTGCTTTTATTGAGAAGCTTGGTTTTAATACCCACCGCTAGCGGATGAGAGGTTCCATTGTTCACCCATCGAGATTAAAAATTGTTTTTAAACCCCAAAGGGGTGGAATATTAATAGAAAAACACAATAATAAACATAACAAAGCCCCGTAGGGGCGATATAAAATCAATTGCTAAAAGTCCAGATATAAGATCCCCTTAGGCAAGAAATACAATATAACCTATTCTGTGTTATTGTTTTTAAGTATTAATGTCTAAAATTCTTGTGGGGAGCGCAAATAAATCGCTAGAAATTATTATTTAGTGTCCATTCAGAAAGAGGCAAATTCTGGATGGACACTATTTGGATAAACCGGCCTCACGCTATCTTACGATCAGCACCAGGGCAGCCATACCTGCAAGTATCTTGACAATAATGTTAAATGCCCCCTGCGGGATCCTTTTTACCAGCATGATCCCTGTAAACGCTCCTGCTATCAAACAGGGTAATAACATCAGGTTAACCTGAATAGATTGAAGAGTTACAAGATCAAGCCTGTGGCTGAAGGGAAGCTTTAACAGATTCACTATAAAGAAAAACCATGCACTTGTACCGATAAAATTGGCCTTGGGGAGCCTCATGGAGGTGAGATATATAACCATAACAGGCCCTGCGGCATTTGCCATCATGCTTGTTGCCCCTGCAAGGGCGCCCATCACAGCGGCAAAAAGCCAGTGGGTAGGGATGTAATCATCCGGGAGCCTTTTATCCTTGATCCACGATAATACCAGGAGGATGATAACCAGCAGGCCAATGAATCTCCTGAGCCCTTCATTTGTGATATGATGCATTGCAAAATACCCAGCCACAATGCCTGTTAAAGACCAGGGCAAAAGCCTTAAAAGCTGTTTCCATGCCACATGCCTCCGCCAGTATATAATGGCGAAGATATCTGCCATAGTCAGCATGGGAAGTATAAAACCGGTTGATTCCTTTGCAGGCATAATGGAGGCCGCAAGGATGGGGATCAGGATGCCGATGCCGGGTATCCCCGCCTTTGTAAAACCGATCAAAAGGGCGCATATGATTATTACGGCCCATCCAATAAATGAAAAACTGTACATAAGATACTGCCTGCCTTTATGGATATCTCTATTAAAAGGCAGGATAAAACAGGTGCATCTATTTGGCCAGTTCTTTTTTTATGCCCTTGCCAAGGGTCTCAAGTGACAAGGGCTTTTTGATATATGCGCCAGCGCCCAGTTTCTGTATGGCAACAACATCCTCTGTTTCAGAATAGCCACTTACTATAAGGGCCTTCTGCCCTGGTTTGAACTTTGATATGCGCTCATAGGTCTCCCTGCCGCTTATCCCCGGAGACATGATCATATCTAAAAGAATCAGATCAACACTGTTATTTTTCAGATATTCTATTGCCTTTTCACCATCAGAAAAATCGATATGGCGGTACCCAAGGGATTCAAGCATCCTGCATGATATCTCCCTCTGGCTGGCCACATCATCCACAACAAGCACCAGTTCACCATTCCCTTTCAGGTCATCTAATGAGTTTGCAGATGCCTTACTTACCAGTTCATCCCTTGTTATAGGAAAATAGAGTTCAAACAGTGTGCCGGACTTATCACTTTTAACATCGATATAACCCTTGTGATCCTGGACCGTATTCCATACAACCGTGAGACCAAGCCCTGTACCGCTTATGCCCATCACCTTTTTTGTAAAGAAGGGCTCAAATATCCTGTCAAGGTTTTCCGGTGATATACCAGGGCCATCATCCATCACAGAGAGGACTACATATTCTCCGACATTAACATCTTCATACCTTCTTAAAGGCCTGTCTATATACCTGTTGTATGTGGATATGGTGACAGTGCCTTCATTTTCTATTGCCTCTGAGGCATTTGCAACAAGGTTCATTACAACCTTCTTTATGTGGATCATGGAGCCATTGAAATTAAAGAGCCCGGCATCCAGCTCGGTGTTATATTTTACACCGGGATTATAATTTTTCAGGTTATTAAATTCGGGTGAACTCATGTATTCGCTGACTATCTTGTTCAGGCTCAGAGGTTCCTTAACCGTAGCGGCACCCCGTGCTATGGTGAGCAGGTCCTGTACAATAGCAACGGCCTTGTAACCTGACTCCTGAATGGTTTCGATAGGTTTTCTAAGCTTGCTCTCATGGGGTATGTCCAAGAGAAGAAGTTCAGGATAACTTACAATACCTGACAAAACATTATTGAGGTCATGGGCAACGCCACCTGCAAGAAGCCCCAGGGATTCCATCTTTCTAGATCTGGCAAGCTTTTCTTCACTCTCCCGCAGTTTTTCCTGCGCAAGTTTCCATTCGGTTATGTCCTGGTTAACACCATATGCTATTACCGGCACGCCCCTGTCGTTCTTGATCTGGGATATCTGCGTCATAATATGACCTGTTTTCCCATCAGCATAGAGCATCCTGTGCTCAAACCTGCTGGTCTGTGGAGCTCCTGTATCCTGAGAAGCCCTCAGTACATCATCAAGTATGTAATAATCATCAGGATGAACAAATCGCCGCTTGAATTCATCAAAGGTCATTTTATACCCGCCCATCTCCTCTGCGGTGGTATTATAAATCCTGTAAAAATGATCATTGAAGGTAAATAGACTACTTTCCAGATCCAGTTCCCATGGCCCAAGGTGTGCAATATCTACAGCAGTGGAGAGCTGCGCCTTGAGTCTTTCCTCCTCTTTTTCTGCCTGCTTTCGGTATAGTACGCTTGTAAAGGTCTCACCAATAATCCTGAGTATCACTATCTCTTCGTCAGACCATGCCTTATTTTTTTTCATGTTGCCAAAGCCAAGGAAGCCTATCATGTTTTCACCCTGTCGTATGACAAGGATGAGCAAAGATTTTATGCCCCTGCTTCTAAAGTATATCTTTTCCTTTTGAGCCTCATCAGGCAGGGCCTCCATATCAGGGATATGAACAACATTCTGTGATCGTATCGTCCGGGTAAACCAGGGCAGGTCGTTATCTACCTTCATCTCATTTTCAAAACCGGGGAATACTGTATTATCAAGAGACCATTCGCTGATTAATTCAAGGAGTTCCCTCCTGGTGTTAAAGAGTGAAAAGTATGCATGATCAACGCCTGTCTTCTTACCAATAGAGGCAACCGCCTCATTTATATAATTATCCACATCCTTATGGTTGATACCTACAGCGCCTGATGATATCTCGCTTACAAGACGTTCCAGCTCTGACCTTCGTGCAAGGCTCGCCTCAATCTTCTTTCGTTCGGTTATATCAAACACAAGTGAGAGTATGACCGGCCTGCCATCCAGCATTATCTTGGATAGATGCACTTCACTGTCGTATAATGACCCGTCTTTCCGCTGTGTCAGGGCCTCAAAGGTTATTGATTTCCCCAGTTCTATCTTTTCCCACATCCTGACAGCATCAAAACTTTTACTGAAAGAGGGACCCGCTGTCTCCATGACCGTGAGCCGCATAAGCTCTTCTCTTGAAAATCCCTTGACCCTGCATGTCTCTTCATTCATGAGAAGGTGTCTTCCCTCAAGGTCATGAACAGATACACTGCATGGCAGGTTTTCGAGCACAGTCCTGAATCTCTCCTCGCTCTCCCTCAGCGCAATTTCAGTCTCCCTGCAATTATCTATCTCCTGAATCATCTTCTCCTTTGTCACACTAAGGTCAGATGTCCTGTCGGATAACTTTTCAATATTTGTGGACATGGAGTATAAGAACCGGCCAATACCGCCAATAATTGCGAGGGTAAACAGCCCATAGACAGCCGATACTGGCACCCAGGTAAGTATTTCAGTGGGATATTTATTTACATCAAAGTTATAGGATAAGTAACCTGAGTTAAAAAGTATTGAGGTTATAATCAATACTGCCAGATTAATGATTGTTGCAATGATCCCGGGTCTGGCACCATAGAAGACAGTTGTCAGGATGCTCATAAATATAAAATACACCACCCCTGTACCGAAGATCCCCCATTTGATAACAGAGGTTATACCCATTATGAAGGTACACACAATTATGAACAGACACTTTGAGTTCACTGACACCTTTTTCCTGCTGACCATAAAAAAGAGACAGGAAATGTATACAAAAATATGCAGAGAAAGGATGAACAGCCCTCCAACCTTGAAATAACGCAGGAATGAAACCAATACTATGGGGAGGCCGAAAATTGAGATACAGATAAGCAGGGTGTCTGCAAGCCTGTTACTGATGTCATGAATGCTTTCATACTGGGTGTCTCTACCCAATCCCGGATTTTCATTTTCTACCATGATATTGTCCGTTTTTTTGATAGCTGTTTATTGTTAAACCTGCAAGAATGCCTAAAAAAATAGCCTGTTCTTCTTAAAGCAAGAAACATACCATAAGGCTGGCTCAAAAATTAATTGTCATATCAAGATATTACAGCAATCAGAGGCCATTTTTATTAAAGATGGCAACATTCTGACACTAAAATAGTAATGATATGACAACAGACGGATATGTATAAAAAGCCAAAACAGTGTGCAGGTTTGTGGATCACAGAGGTTAAAGATATATTAAGCTCTTCTAGATCAGGGGACGTATTGTATTAAAGGGTGATTTATATAATTCCTGAAGCACAAGGCTGGCAGCCCCCTTTGCCCAGTCAGTAACCTGCCATTCAGGGATTACTATCTTTGTAAGCGCCAGCAGGTCACTGAATGTATGCTTGTTTACTGCCTCTCTCATGGGTGAGAACATGATCTCTCCCGCCTCAACCCCCTGACCCGAGATGATGATCTTTTCCGGGTTAAAGATATTAATCAATACTGATAAACCAACGCCCAGACAATGGCCCGCAGCATGTAAAATTTCCACAAGGGCCTTTTCCCCCTGTTTTGCGGCATTAAGGACCTCTTCAAACTCTATATCGCCATCCGCTTTTCTTACCCATAAACCCGTTTCAGCAAGACGCTTTGCCTTATTGATAAAGGCCATTCCACCAACAACCGTTGCCAGGCAGCCCCTTTTCCCGCATATGCAGAGTTCGCCATCAGGGGTAACCGGGACATGCCCCATCTCACCTGCAAAACCCCTTGCCCCACGGTATAACTGGCCATTGGTTATTATCCCCATCCCAACACCATACTCAATTGTAATAACAATAAAATTATCCACCCCCCTGCCCTCGCCAAACCACTGGTGCGCCAGGGTAAGGGTATTTGCATCATTTTCAATATAGGTCGTGATATTAAACCTGTTTTGAATACGATCACGCAAAGGGACGCTGCCTGCATCATAAATAGGGCTCCAGTGGCATATGCCGGTGCGGAAATCTACCACTCCAGGTACGCCAATGCCGATCCCTGAGATATTTTCCAGCTTTAGACCCGCTTTATCCACAGCGGCCATAATAAGCTCATCAATATACCTGGCTATATAATCAACGCCCTTCCCTAAAAAGTTATCATTTCTTATAACCGTGCTCCTTGTTTCGCCCTGCATATCGCATACGGCGGAGCTTGCCTTTGTCGCTGCAAGCTTTACACCGACAACATATGCAGCATCAGGGTTAAGGGCCAATAGGACACGGTTTCTGCCGCGTTCACCAGTCACCTCTACATTCTTTTCAAATATAAGCCCTTTATCAATCATCTGGGCGGTTATCGTGGTGACAGAAGCCCTGCTCTGGCCTGTCATGTCGGCTATTTCAGAGCGGGAGACCGCCTTCCTGGCGCGAATACTGTTCAATATATTGAACTGATTAATGGCACGAATAAGATCCAAATTTGCTGACGGCATATGAAAACCTTTATCAAATAAAAAAAGCTAAAATAAAAAACAAAACATTATTACAGCAAGGCGTGTAAAACAAAGCAAGTAAATCAAGTCAATTTTCTACAGTATAATTAATAATTTGGCAAGAAAAGAATTATAATTTTTCAGGCTCAAACCAAAAAAACAGCCGAAAATATCAGATAGTTATCTCTATTCTGTTATTTTCAGGGTCAAGCACAACACTTTCAAAATAGCCATCACCTGTTTTTCTGGGCCCGTCAACCACCTTAAAGCCATCCATCCTTAATCTCTCGGTCAGGTTGCAGACACTTTCAGCTGAGCCGACAGAAAAGGCCAAATGGGCGAGACCGATGAATTCCGGGTTTTGCGTCTCAACCGGATCTGATAATAAGGGCATATGCATTATTTCAAGGCGTGCACCCGTCTCAAAGGTTACAAAATATGATGTAAACTGTCTCGCGTCATTAAAGTATCTACTGCCGGGAACCCCATTAAAATATTTAATATAAAAATCTTTCATGGCCTCAAGGTCCCTTGCCCAGATGGCAATATGTTCTATCTTCATATGAAACACCGTTTTATACAAATAGGCTTCACAACATAAATATAAAAAATCCCCGTGACCTTGGTGTTCTTGTATGGTTGAAGTGACAGTCTAAAATTGAACCGCAAAGACGCAAAGGGCGCTAAGAAAATCAAAAATTATTATTGATAAAATAATAAGCCTTTCTCCGTGACCTCCATGTTCTCCGTGGTGAAATTATCAATGCATGCCACATGCCAACCAACGTATAAAATGCATTATTGAGTCACTGAACATATGTCACTGCATAATCACGTGCAAGGCTGATCATGAAAAAGGCAAATGGCCTGTCTACATAGCGGGTTATTATGGGGTTATGCACCACACCTTTAGGGATCACAACCGCAGTGGGCTTGTCAATTATCTGTCTTTCATGTTCTTTGCCCAAGTCTATGGATATCTCTGCGCCAAGGTAATTGATATCAGCAGGGTCTGTGCCAACAAAAACAAGCACCTCATCATGGGGATGATAATGAGCGCCATCAGATTTTCCCGGCCCCCTGTGCCACAGCCCCGGTCGTTTATGAAATCCCCATGTAAAATTAAGCTCCATCCCCTCAAGGTCATTGCCAGTCATCCAGAAAAGCCTTTCAGCGTTTCCAGGCCCGGGTATCATCATATCCTTTTCTGCAGTTGCAGTCGGTAATAGTTTTAAGGGTTTGATAAGATGGGCATGTTTTTTGCCATATGTCATGGTCTCTGGAGATACATGGTATCTCTTTTTTGAAAAGGTGGAGACCATGAAGGGTTTTTTGCTGCTTGCGATCTCCTGCATCCTTGCTATCTGCTCTTCGCTTATCCCATCTCCCATCCAGGTGGTACGGGGTTCTGCACCGAGTGAAAGGATAAAAAAACTGTATCCTATCGGGTTTAATACCTCCTTTGTAACAGATGGGCAATGGAGCACCCCGCCCTTTGCTACTATAACAGAGGGTTTATCAAAGGTATGCACCTCAAGCTCCTTACCGAGGCAGTACTGCATCTCAGCCCCAAGGTATTCGATATTATCAGGGTTAAGCCCCACAAAGACCAGTGCCTCAGGATATGGATGCACATGGGGGTCCATGCCAGGATGCCAGTCACCAAGGCCTGTATAAAACCCCCATGAAAAATTGAGCTCAAGCCCTTCAAGGTGGTCGCGGCCGTTCAGCCACAGGTTTATATCCGCATTACCGGTATTCCTGAATGCCCTTTCTGAACCGGGCATTGCGGCAATACTTAATGGTTTAACAAGGTGTGCATATTTTTTATTTTTCATATCTGTTTCCCTCCAGAAATTTTTACAGCATAACCCAAGAAAAAACATAATTCACCACGGAGAGCACGGAGAACACGGAGTAAAAGCCAAATAGATAATATTCTCCGTGTCCTCCGTGGTTAACATACAGTACCTCATCCAAACGCTTTCGTTTCATGGCTGCTTGAAAGACCCACAGTATATGAGGCAAATGGCCTGTCAACCCACCTGGTCACAATTGGGTAAAATGGCACGCCTGTTGGCCTGATGATGGCAGAAGGTCTTTCAATGATATACCTCTCCTGTTCCTCACCAATTTCTATCTCTATGCTGGCGCCCAGGTAGTCTATATCTTTCGGGTCAAGCCCTGCAAAGACAGTAACCTCGGGAGAGGCGCTTACGCCTGCGCCCATGCCCCTGTGCCATACACCCGGCTTGCTGTAATAGCCCCAGTTGAAATTCATATCAAGATTATCAAGGTCACTGCCAAACATCCATGAAAGATGGTCAGCATATCCCGGCCCTGGTATCTCGCCCCTCTTTTTCATTGCATCATAGTGGCTTTCGCATGATTGTGATAATTCTCTGGCAATGCTCCCCCTTTCCATAAAAGCGCCTGATTTGATCGGCCTTACAAGGTGGGCATATTTGCCTGTAGGAGGGGTTGGGGTTTTTGCCACCCTCTTCTTTGATACAGTCGATTTCATGGGTAGCTTAATACCCTGTTTTTCCGCCATCTCTGCCATCTGTTTTAAGGTCTCTTCAGATATCCCTTCACCCATCCATGTGGTTGTCGGGGTTGCACCGAGACAGAGCAGGAAAAAGCCATAGCCTTTAGGGCTGAACATCCTCTTTGTTATGAGCGGGCAATGGGGCATACCAGCAGGGATAACAACAACCGTGGGCTCATCAAAGGTGTAGACCTCCTGCTCCTTACCAAGATATACCTCAACCTCTGCGCCCAGGTAGTTCATCTTGGCAGAATCAAGCCCTACAAACACCAGACACTCTGCATATGGGTGCACATGCGGGTCCTGGCCTGTATGCCAGTCACCAAGGCCGCTGTAAAAACCCCATGAGAAATTCAGCTCAAGCCCCCCAAGGTGATCCCGGCCATTCAGCCATACTATCTTGTCTGCATTACCAGGCCCGTTAAAGGTAGAGGATTGAGGTGCATCAGATATCCTGATGGCATCCATTTCTATCCTGCCTCCACTCAATGGCTTAATAAGATGTTCATATTTTCTGTTCATGTTAAAGAGCCCTCCCTGTTTAGTGATGCAAAATTGTTAGGCATATTTTTAAATAACTTTTTCACCTTTCCAATGTAGCTACATTCTTATTTGTAAGCTATCCACAAAAAGAATTTAATGATACTGCCGTTCCTGGAAATTCACGTAACAACTGTTTATCAACTGTTACTAATGGAATCTTTAGATCAATTGCGACAGCGATAAATTCACAATCATATGCAGAACATTTGGATTCCGAGGCAAGTCTCAGGATTTCATGGGAAGGGACTTCATATTCCCGACCCCTGAGCAATTTCAAAGCACTATTCATGATTTCCTGAGCCTGCCCAAGGTCAATGATATTCTGGCGTAAATAAAGAGAAAGCACATTGCGAAATTCACTGCGCCATAAAACAGGGGCTGCCCATTCCATGTCTTTTTGCATTGCACGTTCAGCTAAAAAGGATTTGTCACCTGCCAGAAAGAGATATCCGATAACGTTTGTGTCAACAACAATCATGGACGGCCTTCTCTCTTTGCCCGATTAAAATCCTCATCACTGATCATATGGCCCGCTGTCAATTGACGCAGCTTTCTTATATCAATAAGCATCTCATCAATATCAATCCTGTGACTTGAAACTGCATTCTCAATACACATTATAATTTCGCTGTTGATAGACCGCCTGTTGATTTCAGCAACTGACTTAAGCCGGTCATAAAGGTCATCAGGTATGTTCTTCACTGTTACTGTAGCCATATTAACCTCATACTGGTTTCAATGTGAAACCAGTATGCAATCACATTTAACTTTAGTCAAGCAAGTTATAAGACCAGTCACATACCCCTCCTTAAAAATGGGCTATTTACCCTGTTAGCACTTGCTAAATATTTAAGCTGGTATACAATCCACCCCTTCCTGTACATTAAGAATAGTATTCAGGGGAAAGGTTTCCCATAACGTACAGGGATGAATGAATAATACGTTGCCAACTTTAAACTGAATCATATTTATGCTGTTTAAAAATATCAGGCGTTACCTCCGGGTTATTATATTTTTACCTGCCCTGCTTTTCGGGCAACAGTACCTGGCACAGGATATCAATAACCCTGATGTTATTCTGGAGCGAGTCAGAGAAAGCTTGTCTTCTATAACCGATTATACCTGCGTATTCAGTAAACACGAGCTTGTCGGTAGCAGGATTATCAAAGAGGATAATATAGAGCTCAAGGTCAAAAGGCCCGGCCATTTCTATATGAAATGGCAAGATGGCACTAAAAAAGGGAGGATAGCAATCTATGTTCAGGGCCAAAACAATAACAGAGTTTTAATTAATATGGGTGGTCTGATGGCTCTTTTTCCTGTTGCAATAGACCCCAATGGAAAAGAAGCACTTAAGGAGAACAGACACCCCATCACAGAGGCGGATTTTATAACCATTTTTGATAAGGTTAAAGAAAATTATTTAAGGAGCCTGACTGACCCAGAATGCAATCCGCCGGAGATCGCCTACATGGACTCAAAAAGACTCGTGCTCACTATGAGGTTTCCGTCTGGCAAGGGTTATTACGCCCATTTGGGCCGTTTGATTATAGACAGGCAGAGGTGGTTACCCATTGGCCTTACCTGCTATGGATGGGAAAATGAATTTCTCGAGGAATACAGTTTTACAGAGATTAAGATTAACCCTGGCCTTACAGAAGAGGCATTTATAAAGGACTGGTGATTTCACATGAAGATACTGGGGATAGGTTGCAGCATGCCTGAGCGTGTTGTTACCAATGAAGATATATTAAAAGAATTGATAGAGATCAGTGAGCCCTTCTGGCAGGATGGCGAAAGGGTAAAGATAATAAACAGGGTTAAGGCGCTTTTCCGCATCTCCGGTACCGATAAGCGGAGAAGAAGAAATAATGATGAAACAGCCTGTGAACACGCGGAAAGGGCAGCAAAGCAGGCCCTTGAACGCGCACAGCTAAAGGCAACTGATATAGAGCTGCTGCTATATGTAGGCGTTGGCCGTGGATGGGTTGAGCCATGCATGGCCACCTACTTTTCACATAAGCTTGGCATGACAAAGGCAACCGGGTTTGACATACTGGATGCATGTTTGAGCTGGATGAGGGCGCTCCATATAAGCCATAACTTTTTAAAAACCGGGGTTTACAAAAACATAATGATCCTGAATGCGGAGTTCAATTATGAATACCACGGCCCCATAAAGGCGGTAGATGAGGTTGCATATCGCTTTGCACAACTCACCATCGGAGAGGCAGCAACTGCAACCATAGTGTCAGGTGGCGGGGATATAGCCCCTCACTTTGAGTTCAAGACAGATGCTGCCCTGCACGGGCTGTGCAAGATCCCCCTGCCCCATATAGCCTCATACAGTGACAGCGAGACATGCCCAAAGCTTGATCCGCTCATCTTTTTTGCATACAGCACAGAGCTGTTTGAGGCCGCTGGCAGAATGATACCTGCACTTTACTTAAGTTCATCAGAGCTAAAAAACAGGGGCTGCGATATTGCCTTTGCCCACTCAGCATCCAAATCCATTATTGATGACCTTTCAAGACATTCACGCTTCAGGGATAAAATGATCAACCTATACCCCATGTTTGGCAACACAGTTTCTGCATCTATACCTGTGGCAATGTGCTGGGCGCTGGACAATGGTAGACTTAAAAGAGGGATGGAGATGATGCACTTTATGGGTAGCGCAGGGTTTTCAGCAGGGATATGTCACATGGTGTATTGAACTCATCAGGTCTTTTTATCCGGTATTTTTTCAAGTTCCTGTAAGCGTTTTTAATCAGCACGCTACTTTTCGAATTGTTCAGTAATATCCCGTGCATGGGCAAGCGCTCCAAGGGCATCACCATTTGTATCAAGTATAATCGAGAAGCTCAGCACGACTTAAATTAAAGTGCCATCAGGGGATTGCTCCACCAGCAATTCAGACATATTAATTAATTGTGATGTATTAGTTCTCACCGTGTTTTCCTGTTATATTAAAACTTTTTCCCCCATGAATTCTAACCAAAAGAAACCTGCGTAATATGTTGTCGAGTGACCATGCATTGCCAACAGGGCAAACACGATGCTTGGTTGCATTCATTTTGCTGTCCTTTTTCTATAAGTGCGTAGGTTGTGTTAAGTGAAGCAACACAACAATATTACAACCAGTACCAATTATATGTTAATAGTAAAGCCATTTATCAGCATCCAATTAACCTCTTAATAAAACCATCAGGAGGCACTATGTATCTCACAAATAAAAAGATAGTTGTTACAGGGGCCGCATCTGGTATAGGGGCGGAGAGCGTCAATGAGCTAAAGAAGCAGGGGGCAACAGTGATCGGCGTAGACCTGAATCAGCCTCAGAAAAACATTGATCACTATGTTAAGGCCGATTTATCAGACCCTGCTTCTATAGAATCTGCTGTTAAAAAGATCCCTGATGGTATAGATGCCATATGTAACAAGATCGGAAGAGCGTCGTGTAGGGAAAGAGTGTAGGATAGGGTGTAG
>CAZXUA010000122.1:0-14590 GCA_964643755.1 uncultured Desulfatiglans sp.
AGCAGTACTGGTCTAATCTTCCAAAGGCAGGGCCGGGAAAGAGGGTCTCGGAATAGAGGTAGAGCTGGTACATCATGGTGAGCTGTAAGGCCTCCCAGAATGTGCGGGCAGGGTTTTCTGATATCCAGTTTAGCCCGTCACCCATCATCATTAGCTCCTTTTTTCGCGCCTCATCCTTGCATGTCTCTGCCTTTTTATAGCACTCCTCCCCATATCTTTTTATAAGTATTGTAAGGGCATCACATGTAATAACCGCAGACTTATAAAAGAGATATCTCTTTGTCTTATCGCCCATAAGGTTGCCATTGTTTTCCTCTATCCATGCTTGAGCCTGTTTTCTGATAGCCCCTATCCCAAGATTAATAAGTTTTTTATAACCGGGGGAGAGGTGGCCTGACTGCATCATGATTAGAGGGGCGCCGGTTACATTCTTGCTTACATTGAGCCTGCAGAGCTCATCATACCCATCCGGCTGCCATGCATCCGCTATCCTTGTGTAGGTGCGCTCGTTCCAGTAATCTGCAACACCCTTTAATTTTTCCACATCCGCTGGCGATATAGTCATCTTGACGATATCCTCTTTGGGATTGTGGTAAAGGCCGTCCTCTTCAAGAAGCCATGCGCCGGGCTGTGAGGGGTCATTTGAGTAGATATCTGTCTGGATACCTGTCCATTCAGGGACAAAGGTGCTGCCAAGGAAATGCTCACCCCTGTTTGCCACAATAACCTCAAAGTCCTCCACCCTGATCTTTTTTTTCTTGCAGTATTCAACCATGGCAAGGGGTTTTTTGATAACCGGGACAATATGCTCATATTTTTTATATGCCTCGGCCATAATAACAGCCCTTTCAGCATCATTACGTATAACACGATCCCTTATCAGCTCCCTCATGTGCTGAATGCGGGGCGAGATTGGTCTTGACTGGTACATTCCGGAAAACTCCTTATTAATTTAAACCTTGAAAAATATAATATTATGTTAACCGGCAGGTGTCAATATCCTGTCACCCAGCTTACTTCAATATAGCTCCTTTAAGCTGATGCCCAAACCATTAAAGTCAAATCCCCTGTAATCCTTAAGTCTAAAGCCTGTAGCCTGATTTTTTCGCCCCTGCTGAAATTCTACTTTCTATCCAGCTCTTCTCTTACCGCCATACCGAGTTTTTCCATATTCACAGGTTTTTTTATAAATGTGCCTGCGCCAAGCCTCTGGGTCTCCTTTACATCATCTGTCTCAGCAAACCCGCTTGCAATAATGGCCTTCTGGCCCGGATGCATCTTTATAATATGTTCATAGGTCTCTTTCCCGCTCATGCCAGGCTCCATAATCATATCAAGTATGATAAGGTCAACCCTGTTTTTTGAGAGATATTCGATTGCCTCTTCACCGCTTGAGACGGCTTTATATCTGTAACCCAGATATTCAAGCATGCTTGAAAATATCTCCCTCTGGGTCTTTACATCATCAACTACAAGAACCATCTCACCCTTTCCCTGATAGCCCTTGAGAAAGGTTTCATCAGCGCTCTTCTTTATCTCTTCATGAGTCTCAGGAAAGTATAATTCAAAGGTAGTGCCCCTTGGGCCGGTCAAAACATCTATATACCCGTCATGTTCCTGCACAGAGTTCCAGACGATCGCAAGCCCCAGCCCTGTACCGCTCCGGCCCATCTGCTTTTTTGAATAGAATGGCTCAAATATCCTTTCAAGGTCTTTTTGCGCTATGCCCTTGCCATTATCCTGCACAGAGAGGACAGCGTATTCACCCGGCTTAACAACCTCATAACCCCTTATACTGTGATCCAGATACCTGTTTTCTGTCTTGATTACGATCTTCCCATGTGCCCCATCTATTGCCTCTGCTGCATTAAAAACAAGGTTCATCAGGCTTTTGCCGATATGCAGCGGCGCGCCCTTTATATTGTGCAGATTTTCATCAAGCTCTGCGGTTATTGTAATGCCTGGATAATATTCCATAAGCCGTCTGTTCTCAGCAGAGTCCAGGTACCGGCGCACCACCCTGTTAAGGTTCATGGGCTCCTTTTCTATGGCAACCCCCCTGGCAACAGTGAGAAGGTCCTGAACAATGGCAACCGCCCTTTGACCTGATTCATGTATGGTTTCAACAGGTTTTCTTAAACTGCTCTCCTGAGGCAGGTCCATCAGTATCAGTTCCGGGTAGCTCACAATACCTGAGAGGACATTGTTCAGGTCATGGGCAACACCTCCTGCCATAAGCCCTAATGATTCCATCTTTTTGGATCGGGAGCGCTGTTCATCCACCATCCTCCTTGTCTCTTCGGTCTGTTTACGATCTGTAATATCTAGCGCAAGTGACAAGAGCAGGGATTCGCCATTCAGGGTTATTGTGGTCAGGTGTATCTCAACCGGGTATGGGGTGCCATCCTTTCTGGTATTAACGCTCTCAAAGACGTAACTCCCCTTTATCTCGAAGTGTCTGCCCACCATTTCTTTTTGCTGATCAGTGTATTCGACTGGGTCAATATCCTTTATGTTCATGGAAAGGAGCTCTTCACGTGTATAGCCGGTCATTTTGCACCCTATGTCATTCACCAAACGAAAATTTCCTTTGTGGTCATTTACAAAGACCCCGACCGGTATATGTTCGAGGATGGTCCTTAATTGCTCCTCGCTTTCAAGCAGCGCCTTTTCCGCCTCTTTCCTTTTATTTATATCGCCTGTCAATTGAAGGTTTACTGATTCAAGGGTGCGCGACCTTTCATCAAGCCTTTCAAGCAGCCCTGTAAACTCCTTTGCCAGAATGCCTATCTCATCATTCCTGGAAACAAGATCAGGCATCTGACGTTTATCATTTTCTGTATGGATAACCTTATCCTTAAGCCTTAAAATCGGCTTTACAACCAGCCAGTGAATCAAAAGGCTCATTGCAATAAGAGCGGAGATCATGGTTGCTAAAAAGGAGATAGTTGCATAACGAATTGTTGAATAGCCGGTTTTTACTATTTTCCTCTGAAATTCTGATTTGAATATAAGGGCGTTTTTCCCTGTAATATCGGGGAGCGCAGAGAAAATATTGAGCAGATTCTGATCAGGATCAATATCAAGCTGGTAGATGAAATTTTTCGTTTTAACAGCCTCTCTTAAAATGGATTCATACTTTTCATCCTGTTTGGTATATATCTTTAAATCCACCCTTATCTGAGCTGATACCCTCTCTATAAAGGCATTATCTATGAGCTTGCCCATGATTATTGTTCCTCTGGCAGGCCCCCTGTTTTCACTTGTAAGAACCGGCCGTGAACTTACAACAAACACACCTATCGGGGTAAAATAGAGGCCTGAGACACCCTTTTCATGGAGAGGGATATTTTCAGACTCAAAGGCCCTGAAAGGATGATTTGCGCTAATGGTATTACCAATATATTCTCTTAGCTTATTTTCTTGCTCCGGGGAAACCCCCTGTATCCCGCCCCATATAATCTGCCCATCCTTTGAAACAAAATATAGAAGGTTAAGCTGATTGTTTTCAAAGGTCGAAGGGGTAAGATTGGCGCTGATATATTGATCTGAGGGTGTATGCACAAATTCATAGGTGTCATCCCATGCAGACCAGTCATTCAGCAGTGAGTCAAGGAATTTGATCTCCCTGTTTAATGCCTCTCCTATCCTCACTGCATTATCTGTTGCATTTTCCTTTTCAAGGGATAAAAACCCCGGATAGATTATGTTCTTTCGGATAGAAAAATCGACAATGCCAAGAATGATAAAAATTCCTGTTATAGTTATTACAGCCTTGATTTTTAATGACATTTAATCTCTCTTAGCGTTATATTTGGCACCATTTATATCCGGCGGCAGGAACTGGAGGAATAGAAACTCATTGAGATAAACCGCTGGCAGATATTATATTTTTACCAAATATATATCGACAGTTTTTAAAAATAAATAAAGAAACGAAGGGTATAAATGAAAGCGGATCTACATTTACATACATGTGCATCAGACGGCACCTGGAAACCTGAGGAGCTTATAAAAAATATTATCAGTGCAGGGATAGGCCTATTTGCTGTAACAGACCATGACTCAGTGGAAAATATCCCCGCGGCTTCCGAACTTGCCACAAGAAACAGGCTGCATTATATAAGGGGCGTTGAGATAAGCACAACAGAAAATGGGAGGATTTTTCATATCCTTGGCTACAATATAGACCCTGAAAACAGCGCCCTTAATGAAATACTTATACTTAATCGTAACAATCTTGAAAATAGGAATAAAAAAAGCATAGAGAAACTCAGGGAGATGGGGCACCCTGTTCTACTGGATGAGTATTTATCATATGAAAATAACCCGGAACGGGGCGGGTGGAAGGCACTGAACTATGCCATAGATAAAGGCGTCTGCCATACATACCGTGAATTTTTTGGGCTCTTTGGCGACAGGAAGATCGGTATGAACATAGATGGCTGTGCAACACCTGATGCAGCCATAGCAGCAATCAAGGCAGCAGGGGGCATACCGGTGCTTGCCCACCCAGGCTCCAGCATATACGGGGATAATCCTCCTGAGACTATATCCATGGCAGTTGAAATGGGTATCAAAGGTGTTGAATGTTTTCACCCTGAGAATAACCCGGAGACCACAGAATACAGTGTTGAATTCTGCAAAAGAAAAGGGCTTTATATTACAGGCGGGTCTGACTGCCACGGCGCCTTTGTAAAGGAGAGGTGGCTTGGAAAACCGGATATTGAGTTGACACAATTATCCTTATGGGACTATTAAATAAAGCTAATCTTGATTATACAGGAGAAACCGTATGAGAATCGAAACGATTCGTTTGAAAAATTTCAAAACATTTGAAAATGTGGAACTTGTTGACATACCAGCCTTTTGTATTGTTGTTGGCGCAAATGGCACAGGTAAATCAACCATGTTTGATGTTTTCGGGTTTCTTAAAGATTGTCTTACATTTAATGTATCAAGCGCCCTGCTTAGCCGGGGAGGCTATAAAGAGGTAGTCAGCCGCGGCAAATATGGTGAACCTATTTATATTGAATTACAATTTCGTCTCGATATTACCGGAGTAGAACGACTGGTTACCTATATCCTTGAGATCGCAAAGGTCTCTGAAAAACCCAGCGTGGAACGGGAAATACTTCGTTACAAAAGGGGGCCATATGGTTCGCCCTATCACTTTCTTGATTTCAGAAGGGGTGAAGGATATGCTGTAACAAATGAGGAGGATTTCAATAAGACAGACGAAGAACTTGAGAGGGAACAGCAAAAACTGGGCGGCCCTGATATGCTTGCAATAAAAGGCCTGGGGCAATTCCAGCGTTTTAAGGCTGCCAATGCATTTCGACAGATGCTGGAAAACTGGCATGTTTCTGATTTTCATATCAACCTTGCCCGTGGGAGTAAAGATGCGGCAGGATATTCAGACCATTTGTCTGTTTCTGGCGATAATCTTCAGTTGGTAGCGAACAACCTGTATCGATCACATCGAGATACATTTGATGAGATCATTAACAAAATGAAGGAACGTGTACCTGGCATCCGCATGATAAATCCCGCTCCTACTGACGACGGGCGGTTGCTGCTGAAATTCCAGGATGGTTCGTTCAAAGATCCATTTATTGATAAATATGTATCTGATGGCACCATAAAAATGTTCGCATACCTGATTTTATTATATGACCCCAAACCACATCCTCTATTATGCGTTGAAGAGCCTGAAAACCAACTTTACCCAAAACTTCTTTACGAATTAGCCGAAGAATTCCGTTCTTATGCCAATCGTGGGGGGCAGGTCTTTGTCTCTACTCACTCTCCTGATTTCCTGAATGCTGCTCAACTTAATGAGGTCTTCTGGCTGATAAAGGATAAGGGATATACACAGGTAAAACGTGCCAGAGATAATGAGCAGATATCCTTATACATGAAAGATGGCGACCAGATGGGTTATTTATGGAAGCAGGGGTTTTTTGAGGGGGCTGACCCTAAATGATAACACTTGTTTTTTTTCTTGAAGAGCCTTCCGCAAAAGAGATGTTGAATGGAATATTGCCGATGATTCTTCCGGAAGATATTGTTCCGCGATTTGTCGTTTTCGAAGGTAAGCAGGATTTAGAAAAACAAATGGTTAGAAAATTAAGACTTTGGAACATTCCCAATTCCCGCTTTTTTATCTTAAGGGACCAGGATTCAGGGGATTGTAGGAAGATAAAGCGAAATTTAATGGAGAAATGCAACGAGGCCAACAGACCTAATGCTATCGTGCGTATAGCCTGTCATGCATTAGAAAGTTTTTACCTGGGCGACCTGAGTGCTGTGGATAAAGGGTTTAACATGAGCAACCTTTCAAAGCTTCAGAATAAACGGAAATATCGAGAACCGGACAATCTCGCAAATCCGGATCAGGAACTAATGATTTTGACAAAAAAAAGATACCAGAAAATATCAGGCTCCCGTGCAATCAGCAGATATATGAACCTGGAAAATAACCTTTCACATAGCTTTAATGTTTTGGTGAAGGCCATACAAGGCGTGTTGACCTGATTGAACTATTTCTCATACGTAGATTGATCAACTAAAGGTAACATAGGTTTCATCATTTTAGTTATTTTTTCGTCACCTTCTTAATCTTTAGAAAGGGGTTGGTCTCCACATCCATTGATTCCTGACCGCTTGTCCTGTAGATGGACATTACACCATCTGTGATCTCATATTCAAATAATTCACGAGTGTCACTGTTCAGGAAATAGTCCCGTTTTTTTCCGGTTTTATCTGAACCTGGTCTCATGATAAAATCCAGGCCTATCTCATATTTGAAATACTTTTCCCCGAAGGATGCGGTCCCATCATCTTTAAAGGAGTATTTAATGCCCTCTTTATCCACATAGTCACCCGCAATCACCTTTTGTGCAACAAAACGCTGCGCATCTCCAATATAGATATAATACAGGGGTGTCTCTGCATCATAACCCTGTAATGTGAGGTCATTTTCATCAACCGTGATTGTTATTGCAGGAGAATCCGAGCCTTTTTCGTTGGATACTGCCCTGTAGGCCTTGCCACCTATGATATTGAGGCCATCATGAAATTCATGAAAATTGTGAACCATAACAAGGTCATATTCGCCTTTATATGCTATAAGAAGTTCGGGATTTTTTGAAGATAGTGAGGCAAGATAAGGAGAATGGCTCTTTTCAATAATGTCGACATAATCGGATATGAGATACTCACCGGATTTTATCCCTAAACCTTTGTTTTCAGTAGAGACACAAAATGCAGGCAGGACAGGATAAATAAAAAGAAATAAAGTGACAGGTTCAATATCTTTTTCAATTTCATATCAGACCCCCATTAATAATGTTGAGTTATACTATAAATACCCCAGTGACATCAAAAACTCATCCATGAGTTTAAAGACCTCTGCGCTGTCAACGTTCCCGAAAAAGTGGTCTGTATCCTCAAAGGGGTGTAGTTCGCACCTGTTACCCATGGATACTGATTTTTCCACATATTCTTTAATAGACCCAAAGGGCACAAGGTTATCAGCCCTGCCGTGGATAATGCACATGGGGGGCATACCGGCCTTGATGTGATGAAAGGGTGAGAGCTCTTCAGAGCTGGCCCGCCCCTGAAGCAGGGCAGTGAACTCATCAATAATAACAGTATTCAGGCATGCAGACTGGAATACAAAGGCATCAGGCACAGGGCTTATATTCTGGTCATCATCAGGGTCATCAAAACCGGTAACTGATGCTGCACAGGTTGCAAGGTGTGACCCGGCTGAAATGGCCCCTGCTATTACCTTTTCAGGGTCAATACCAAGCTCAGGGCCATTTTTTCTTGTCCACCTTATTGCGGATTTTACATCCATAAGCGCATCAACAGGGGAATATCCACCGATTGAGGTTATCCTGTATTGGAATGATATGGACGTTAAACCCTTTGATGCATAGTGGCGGCACATCTCATAACCCCACTGGGGTTCGCCCATTGTCCACCCCCCGGGATGAAAAAAGAGAAAGGCAGGGGATGACGCCTTTTTATGGCTGCTTTTATCAGGGTAAAAAATATGTGCCTTGAGTGCCTTCCTATTCTTCTCTTTATATGTCTTTATTTTATCAGGCCCATTTGTCTGATTTATACTCATTTCATGCTCCCTTTTAATGCCTTTTGATGACAGCTAACTCTTTGGTTTTAAAGTCTTTTGCTGAAAGCTGAATGCTGACTGCTGACCGCTTGCCCGTCCTCCGCAGTAGCACTGCTACGGAGGATGGACGCTATTTAGTTATCTTAATATCCTCTATTGTAAAGTTTCCAAGGTTATTCATAATTCCGAAAAAATTACCTGCATCGCCATTCCCAATAGACAGGGCGATGTGTGCAGCATCAAAACCGTTCCTTACACCCTTCAGTGCCGCATCAAGCCCTATCCATCTGTCCCCAATATACGCCTCTGTCCATGCATGGCCCATAAAGAGACGATCTTCAACATGGACAATGCCCATTACCACCCTTGCAGGTATGCCTGCGGCCCGGGCCAGCGCAGCCGTAAGGACTGCATGCTCTGTGCAGTCGCCCTGCCTGCTTTTTGCCACCTCAAGCGCGCTGGCATAACCCACTGAGAGATTCTTCTCCTCTATATAACCGCTCACAAACGTCTCTATTGCATAGGCAGCATCAAGGGCGTTCTTTTTACCCTGAACAGATTTTTGGCAGAGCTCTTTTATGAGCGGATGATCTTTCTGGATAAACTGTGTGGACTGAAGGGCCTTCAATATTGCGGGGTCATCCCCTGTGTAGGGGAATTTATGTGCCCTCTCTCCATTTACCGGTTTTACTGTGACCTGGACACTCCCGTCAGGAAGTTTTAATACACGTTGATTGTCTGTTTCAGGGAACCTGAATGATGCATCCTCTTTTATGGGTTTAAGTTTATATGTGATCGAAATAGCTTTCTCCGGGTTATTAATAGCCGCAGGGCTCCTTATAACCATGGTATCAACCATCTCAGTCACCGTGAGTTTGCTCAGGGCGAATTCCCTGGAGCAGGCTATAACCTCTATATTCATGCCGGCAAGTGGTGTGATCATCTTCTGTGAGTTAAAATCATCGTCTATGTAATAGGTGAACATGACACTCCCTGACTCAGGCAGTAAACACTCGCCCTTAATCTCTATCAGTTCCAAAACACGGCCAAGGAGATCAACCTGTTTACGCTCCCCCACATTAAAGGAGAACTTTCTGGCGGCAAGTTCTGATGGACTAAAGAGGTCAGCCGTATAATTTGTGCCCTTTTTAAGTCCATGCCTCTTAAAAATAAGGGAGAGCCCCTCTGTCATGACCGCCCCTTTTGGGAAATCCTGCACAAGCTCCTGGGTGTTTCCCGCATTTGTAACCCTGATCCGCATCTTTCCATCAGGGGTAATATCCCCTTCAACAGACATAGTCATGGTTGATATCTTCTGGGTGGATTTGAACGAGAGGGGTCTACCATCAATGGTCTCTATGGCTCTCTCTTCCACATCAATCTTTACAGGTGTGCCCATGCGCTCCAGTTCAAGAACCATATGGTCGGTGCTTATCACCCTCTCTCCATCAACCTTTCGTGTCTGTATATCATAACCGCAGCGGCTGCCGTTAAAATAGAGGGCAAAATAGTTTGTCTGCTCTGAATCGCCGGACACAATGATATTAAAAAACAAAAGGGCCGCTACCAGCAGTAAAAATTTCTTCATGGGTATTATTTCTCCCTATGATTTATTGTGATCAGGGCATCCTGTAGACCATGGAGTTTATATTCATGCCTGCCCCTACAGAGGTAAAAACTATTATGTCACCTGATTCAAGGCTGTGTTCTTCAAGCCTCCCCTTCTGTATGAGGTCAAACATGGTGGGAATTGTGGCCACAGAGCTGTTACCGAGCCACGCAATGGTCATGGGCATTAAATTCTCAGGCACATCATCAAGCCTGTACAGCTTGAAAAGGCTGCTGATAATGCTCCTGTCCATCTTCTCATTTGCCTGGTGAATGAGCACCTTTTTCACATCAGTAATGGATAAACCTGCCCTGTCAAGGCTCTCCTTTACCACCTTAGGCACATACCGAAGTGCATATTTGAAAACCTGGTGCCCGTGCATCTTGAGATATGCCTTATTATCCATGTTTTCAGGGCCATATGATCTGTCGCTAAAGATGAGGTCAACATCATTTATTGTATCGCTTCTTGTCACATGCGAGATGATGCCTGCCTCTTTATCAGTGGCCTCAACTATTGCTGCGCCTGCCCCGTCAGCAAATATCATACTGTCAACATCATGGGGGTCTGTTACCCGTGAGAGTATCTCAGCCCCTATAACCATCATCTTTTTTACCTGGCCTGATCTGATATAAAAATCAGCAATGGTCATCCCGTGCACCCATCCGGGGCAGCCAAATGGTATATCATATGCCACTGTATAGGGGTTTTTAATGCCCAGACGGTGCTTTACACGCGCTGCAATGGATGGGCAGATATCCACCCTTGCTGTGCCCGGCTTAACATCTCCAAAATTATGGGCAACAATAATATAATCAAGGTCTTCACCATCACTCCCGTTAAGGGCATCCCTCGCGGCAAATGATGCTATATCGGATGTCATAAGGTCATCTGTTGCCCAGCGCCTCTCCCTAATACATGTGATCTCCTGGAAGGTGGTGATTATGTCTGTGTTCAGTTTAGTCAGCTTTTCACGGCTTGAGTTATAGAATTCATTATTTAAAAAATGGCTGTTCTCTATTTTAACTTCAGGGATATAGCTCCCTGTTCCTGTAATAATGCTGTTTGGCATAAAACTTCCTTACTCTCTTAATAATGATTAATGCGATGTATTTTTACATATGCCGGGTGAATTCCCGGCCTGTTATTATGTCCCTATCCGGTCAGTCCACCCCGCTCCACGTCTATCCCCTTTTCTTTCAGCTTGTTAAAAGGCCTGTCTCTCATACCATTAATTGCTATGCCAATCAAATTGAATTTCCTTTTATCTTGACCATGTCTCTAATCTTACCTATATTGGGAATCCTTCGGGGCATTATCCCGAAATATATTTGTTTTTTTCCTTAGGCATTGCCTGTAGAGAACTCAGCAAATTTACCGGTTCATCGAAAATATAAGGAGGAACTTATGAGAAAAGTAGCAATTATAGGAGTTGGTCAGAGCGCATTTGTACGCGGGTACCCCGGTTCAATCAGGGAGCTGGCCTTTGAGGGATTTAGAGAAGCCATGCTGGATGCAAAAATATCAACAACCGATATAGAGGCCTCAGTGGTATGCTCTGCGCCTGAATATGACAAACAGAGATCACCAGCGGGTGTTTTAGCCGAATATCTGGGGTTGACACCACAGCCTACATTTTATGTGGAGACCCTTTGTTCATCAAGCAGCACAGGCCTCAAGCTGGCCTACTCGCTTGTAGCATCAGGCCTGCATGATGTGGTAGCGGTTATAGGCTTCCAGAAGATGTCAGAAATAACATCAGCGGAATCACAGGAGAGGATGGGGCGAGGCGCTGATATCCAGTGGGAAAGCCCCTTTGGCACAATGATGCCTGCCTATTATGCCACCTACGCAAGGGGCCATTTTCTTAAATATGGCACCACACAGGATGACCTTGCCCTTATCAGGGTAAAGGCGGCCACATACGGCCAGATAAATGAAAAGGCAGTTTACAGAAAACCTGTAACCTTTGAGATGTTTTCTGACCCGGATAACACCATGTCAGGCCCTGTTGCAAGCCCCTTAAGGGTAGGTGACTGCTGCGCCAATGCGGACGGAAGCTCATGCCTTATAGTGGCCTGTGAAGAGAAGGCAAAGATATTTTCCCAAAAACCGGTCTGGATCAAGGGGATCGGCGCTGCCTCCACAGCGGTTAACCTGGCCGGACGTGACCTTTTTTCCGGTCTTACAGTCGGTATTGAGGCAGGAAAACAGGCATACAAGATGGCAGGGATTACGCCCAAACATATCAATGTTGCAGAGGTGCATGACTGCTTTACAATAGCGGAGCTTATGGCCTATGAAAATCTGGGCTTTGCAAAGCCCGGCGAGGGCAAGGATCTTATCAGGTCAAAGGAGACCTACAAGGAGGGGAGCATCCCGGTTAATGTTGACGGAGGGCTATTATCCAAGGGCCATCCGATAGGGGCTACAGGCGGTTCGCAGGTAAGGACCATTGTTCTTCAGTTAAGGGGTGAGGCAGGCCCTATGCAGGTAAAGGAGCCCGTATTTGGTCTGGTGCATAATATAGGTGGCGTCGGCCTTTACGGCAATGTAACAATACTGGGGAGGGAATAAAATGGCTAGCAAGGATATTGATGTAAGATTCAGCAAGTTTGGTACAATCAGTTTCACCTCCACAACAAAGGTAAACGATTTTATAGACAGGATTGAACAGGGAAAGGTGTCAGGCACCATTTGCAAGGGGTGCGGTGCAAAATATTTTCCGCCCAGGGCAGACTGCTGCAAATGTTTTTCAAGCAGCATGGATTGGTTTGATGTAAACGGCAAAGGAAAGCTGCTCACATACAGCAAGCTTGAGTATGCCCCGATCGGTTTTGAAAACGACCTCCCCTACTGCATCGCAGTGGTTGATTTTGGCGAATACAAGGTATTCGGAAGGCTCAGCGGGGATATAGCTGACAGTGAGATAAAGGGCGGCATGGAGCTCAAGGCGGTTGTGAACAAGCTTCCCAATGGCCAACTCAACTACGTTTTTGAAAAGGCATAATTTTTATTGTCTGCCATATCTGTCGAGACAAGGCATGCCTTGTCTCGACAATTAATTATTAATCAGGAATTCATGGAAAAAACCCCAGGTAAAAATCCCGGCCACCCCGGATGGCTTGAGATAACAATAGATATAGACCCCTCTGCAAAAGAGGCAGTGAGCGACTTCTTAATGGGGCTGGGCTGCGACGGCGTTGTTTCAGAGGATTTTGAAACCGGCCTTATGAAGGCATACCTGCCCTCTGACAGTAATGACCCCGATTTTATCAGAGATAGTCTTGTGACATTTTTTAATAATCTGAAAGAGCCCTTCCCTGATATCCCCGACCCTGTTTTGGATATAAAAGAGATCGCCAATCAGGACTGGGGTACAACCTGGCGCAGTTTTTTTTATCTTGAAAAGATCACTGATAATCTCATGATACTTCCTGCCTGGGAGGCCATGCCTGATCCTGTTGAATGTCATGTAATAAGGATTGATCCGGGCACAGCCTTTGGCACAGGAAAGCATGAAACTACAAGGATGTGCCTCAAGGCCATTGAGGATAATGTGCCGGACAGGGCCTGGACAATGCTTGATGTGGGCACAGGGAGCGGGATACTCTCTGTTTACGGGGCGATGCTGGGTGCGAACGAGATCACGGCCATAGATAATGACCCTGAGGCTGTAAGCTGGGCAGAAAAGAATATTGCCCTGAATGAGATACCTGTTCGGATCGATCTATCCACATCCCCTCTTGATAGAATTGATAAAAGGTATGATCTTATTGTTGCAAATATCATAATGAACACCATACTTGAACTTAATCCGCTGTTTCCCGGCAGGCTTGCGCCTGATGGCGTGCTCATCCTTTCCGGTATACTAACCGGGCAGATAGATAGAATAGTGGAAGATTTAAAGCGCCATGGCCTTATAAAAACAGGAGAAACCATCATGGGTGAATGGGCCTGCCTGCTGGTGAAAAATCAATAATCCAATTTTCTCTTTTAGTGAAGGTAAGTATTATAGGGGTATAGTTGCTGGGATTATTGGACTTTATTGAGCAGGTTATTCAGTTTTACTCGGAGATCAGGCAGCTTGTTTAATGCAACATCCCAAACAATGGTGTAGTCAACGCCAAAATAATCGTGTACCAACCTGTCTCTCATTCCGGTAACCTTCCGCCATTCAATATCCGGTTGCATGGTTTTGATATCTTCGGGAAGTTTTTTAGATGCCTCTCCTATAATCTCAATACTCCTGACGAATGCCCTTTTGAGGGTCTCATCACGGTAAAAAGATTCGTAATCCGTATCTGAAATCCTGCTCATGATGTAATCGATTTCATCAAGCATATGTCGGATATATTCAAGCGGCGACAGGGACAAGCTCTACCTCCTTTAAAATATGAGGTCCGATGTGTGGGCTGAGGCCTTCCAGGGTAACAACATCTATTTTTCGTCCTGAAATATCTTCAAGCAGGAAAGATACATCCATGAAATTATCAAAGGTATGTTTTTCAGGCTCAAATTCAATAAGGATATCGATATCGCTCGATGCGGTCTGTTCACCCCGCACAAAGGATCCAAACAGCCCGATATTTCTGATGCCGTAAAATGCAAACTGCTCCCGCTGTTTCATAATACGTTTAATCAACTCTTCTTTGGTGGTCACCCTTTTTTTCATGTTCTAGCCTTATCTTCATAGTGTTCACTGCTAAAATACAATAAAAACAATTGAAAGGCAATGAAGTCAATTAGATAATAATGCAGCTAATCCATTTTATATTCTGAAATGGTAACTACTCACCCCATATAAGAGTAAGGAATAGTTTTTCCGATAAAATAATATA
>CAZXUA010000123.1:0-14578 GCA_964643755.1 uncultured Desulfatiglans sp.
TGACATCCTGTGACTGCTGCTTTATAAGGCCTATACTGTTATAGGCGAGGATGCCGACGATTAAAAGAAGGGCCAGGACTATGCTGAACCCGAGAAACAACTTGTTGCGTAACTTGATATTCTTCCAGAACAATTACTCCTCCCCCGATAAGCTTAAAAAATGGGTTAACTGGCTGAAATAAAACTCTATTTATATATTAATGGTAGAGCCCTTAATCAGGACAAAACAGTTAACAAAGTCTACCATTCAATATCTATGCCAGATCAGTATGCATTGGGATCTCTAAGTAAAAGGGGGTAATCAGGCCTGAATATGGAGCGAACAGCGGGATAAAAATGTATTAGCTTTATAAATTTTAAAATAAATGTGTCAAAATATTGTCATTTTGATAAAAGACCAACATGTTTAAAGGCCTTTATTGAGGATTATAACTTTCTTATGCCCTCTGCAAGCTCCTCTATCCCCTCTATCTCAATGATCCTGATCCTGCGGCCATCAGTCTCTATAAGCCCCTGATCTACCATCTTTGTGAGGATGCGGGATAATGTCTCAGGTATGGTGCCAAGCAGGCTTGCAAGCTGGCCTTTGGTTATGCCAAGGTCAAGTTCATAAGTATTATGTTCCTGTTTCATATACAGGAGGTGTTTGGCAAGGCGGCCTGGCACCTCCTTTAAAGAGAGGTCATCTATCAGGGATGTAAAACGGCGGAGGCGTATGGAAAGCACAGCCAGCATGTTAAGGGCAATGGAGGGGTTTTTCTGTATAAGGCTTATAAGCGCTTCCCGCTGGAAAAAGAGCACCCTGCTTTCATCCATGGCATCAGCAGAGGCAGGGAATCTTTTACCGGCAAATACAGGCGCCTCGCCAAATACCTCACCCGGCCCGAATATGTGGAGTATCTGCTCCCTGCCATCAGGTGAAAGCTTGTATATCTTAACCCTCCCTGATGCCACAGCATATAACCCGGTTGCCTGTTCATTTTCAGTAAAGATGTTTTCTCCCTTTTTATAGCTTTTTTCCTTTGTAATCATGGATAAAGACTCCAACTGATCATCCGGGAGCCCGTTAAAAAGGGATATGGTTGAGATCTGGTATATCATAGTGTGTATGTTGCCCCTGTTTGTCTCTTAATCTTTCAAGTTTCAAGTTTCAGGTTTCAAGTTTCAGGTCTCAGTCTTCACCCTTCACCATTCAGTTTTGAGCCTTCAGCTTTCACCTTTCAGCCTTGCGCCTTTTTTTTATCACCCGTTCACAAGTCTCACAAGCCTGTTTTCAGGGTAATAATCTATTATGTTAAGGCAGCCATAGTCCTGTTGTATATTAAAGAGGCTCTTTACAGCCAGGCCAAGCGCGTCGCAGATGATAAGCCTGTTTACCCCGCCATGTGCCACAATAAGTATATTCTTCCCTGCCTCTTCTCTTAATATCTCCTTCAGGCAGCCAACCACCCTTTTTGATACATCGGTCATGTTCTCACCATTGGGGGGTCTGTATCCTGTAATATCAGCATACCTTTTATCAAGTTCACCGGGGTATCTCCTCTCTATCTCATCAAGGGGCATGCCATCCCAGTCACCGAAAAATATCTCCTTTAAATCCGGTTTTGAGATGACCGGAACTGTATGGTACTGCCCTATTATCCTTGCCCCCCTTTCTGTCCTTTTTAGCCCTGTGGCATAAATGGCATTGATCTCAACAAGGCGCAGTCTTTCGGCAAGGGAGTTCATCTGGACAACCCCTGTCTCATTGATATCTACATCGGTGTGGCCGTTAGCTGTCATCCTCTCGAAACCAACTGTCTGGCCATGCCTTGCAAGGTATAATCTTGTATGTCTTTCCATGGGGTCATATATATTGATTAATGGGTTTTAAGTCAATGAGTTTACCCTTTATCTATTACCTCCAATATTGTATAAGGCACAGAGGTTATTTTAGATTATGGATAAAAAGGCCTGCTACGGTATTTTAGATAAGGTATTCCCATATGGAAAAGAGGGGCTCAGGACGGTGCCTTCTGAATGTTTTGATTGCCCTGAGCGGCTCCGGTGTCTGAAAACAGCCATAAGCACAAAGGAGGGCATTGAAATGAGAAGCGAGAACCTGAGGAGGATACCCGCAGCCGGTATGCTTGAGAGGATAAAAAGATGGTCACAGAAAAAGGAGCTGAGCCGTCTTTCACATGAAAAGAGGAAAAATGATAATTAATATTACATGCCCGAACTGCAATTTTTCTAGAGAGGTGCCCAGCGAAAAGATTCCCGCCGGCATCAAACATGCCAAGTGTCCAAGGTGCAGCAAGACCTTTGAGATACCTTTAGCGCCTGAAGAGGCAACTCCTTCAATGGAGAAGCTGCCGGATGCGGCTGTGCAGCAGGAAACAACCCCGCCTTTACCGGATAGGATAACTGATGTAAAGGCTGAACCGGTTGATGAACATGCCTCTCCCATTCAGGAAGAAAAGGGTTACTTTGCCTCTCTCTACAGGGTGTTTACAGGGGTACTTTTTTCTCCTACTGAGTTTTTCAGGAATGTAAAAGAGGACACACGCATTAATGAGGCGATGATTTTCGGGATTTTGACAGGTTCTATCGGCACTATGTTCAGACTTTTCTGGGAGTTTTATTTTCAATCCCAGTGGTTCATAATGGTAACAAAGGCTTTTCAGGGTGCACCTATAAATAATATCTTTATGGGGATGATAATCTTTTCCCCGCTCATTGTATTTATAAACATACTGGTGGTAACAGCTGTGATCCATACCAGCCTGATAATAACGGGGGGCGCCACAAAGGGGTTTGACAGCACAATGAAGGTAATACTCTATTCCAATGCTGCATCGGTTTTCAGCTTCTTTCCCTACCTCGGAGATTTTGTTGCCTTTGTCCTGAGTCTTGTGATCATAATAAAAGGCATAAGAGAAGTACATGAAACAAGCAATGGAAGGGCTATTATTTCTATATTGCTGCCTGTATTTTTTCTCTTAATCCTTTCAGGAGTGGCACTGACCTTTCTTGTAGGCAATATTATCTGAGCTATGATCTTTTAATCAGGGGAATTACGTCATTGGAAAGCACTATCAGATATGAAGATGTACTTAACCCGGCCCAGCTTGAGGCGGTCATGACCATTGACGGCCCTGTGCAGGTTATAGCAGGCGCCGGAAGCGGGAAGACACGCACACTGATATACCGTGTGGCAAGGCTTGTAGAATCGGGCATACCACCAGAGAATATCCTTCTGTTAACCTTTACCAGAAAGGCATCAGGCGAGATGCTTGAAAGGGCGGCACACCTTGCTGATGAAAGGTGCAGGAATGTGGCGGGGGGCACATTTCATTCCCTTGCCCACAGGATTCTGCGCAGCAATGCACATCTGCTCGGTTTTGATTCATCCTTCACCATCCTTGACAGGCAGGACATGGAAGAGATTGTGAGGGAAATCGTCAATGAAATACATACCGATGAAAATGTAGCAAGGTTCCCTAAAAAGGGCACTATCGCCTCTATCATAAGCAAGGCCGCCAACCTTGAAAGGCCTGTTGAATGGCTCATGACAGATGAATACAGCCAGTTCCTTGAACATGCCCATGTTATCACAAATATAAAGGAACAATACGACCTGTATAAAAAGGCAAACCAGATGATGGACTATGACGACCTTCTGCTTCTGTTCAGGCGGCTGCTCGCAGAAAATGAAACAGTAAGGGGGCTTCTGGCCAGGAGATACAGTTATATAATGGTTGATGAGTATCAGGATACAAACGGCATACAGGCTGATATTGTTAAGTGGCTGGGGGAAAAGCATCAGAATGTAATGGTGGTGGGTGATGACTCACAGGCCATCTATTCCTTCAGGGGCGCAAATTACAAGAATATGTTCGAGTTCCAGCGGATCTTCCCTCAGGTAAAGACCATTAAGCTGGAGCAGAACTACAGGTCAACCCAGCCTATCCTGAAGCTCACAAACGCCATTATGGACAGGGCCGTGGAAAAGTTCACCAAATGCCTCTTCACACAGAGAGAAGGGGGAGAAAAACCGGAGGTGATAGATGTAAAGTCTGACCCTGAACAGGCCATGTACATAGCCTCCTCTATAAAGTCATTCCGTTCTCAGGGGTACGGCTACAGGGATATGGCAGTGCTTTTCAGGGCAGCCCATCACTCCTTTGAGCTTGAGCTTGAGCTGGCGCGTGAGGGCATACCCTATGTGAAATATGGCGGGTTCAAGTTTCTGGAATCCTCCCATATCAAGGATCTCCTGACCCACCTGAGGGTTGTAACCAATAAGAACGACATAATAAGCTGGGGCAGGATACTTAGACTTGTTAAAAACATAGGGCAGAAAAAGAGCCAGACCATTATAGAGTGGTTAAAGAGCCAGCCTTCTGAATCCATTGATCTTGAAAAATGGCCCGGGTTAGGTAAAAAGGATGAGGGGTTAAAGGCCCTGGCAGGGCTGCTTAAGAGCCTTTATGAAAAGGATATAAAACCTGCAAAGGCAGTGGAACTTGTCTATGCATATTATGACCCCATATTAAGGGAAAATTATGACAACTATCCCAAGCGTGAAAAGGACCTTGAACAGCTAATGGTCATGGCAGAGCGTTTTAAAAGCTTAAGCTCCTTTCTTGATGAACTTGTGCTTGACCCCCCTTCAAGCAGCGCGGATATAGACCCTGAGGCATCGGGTAATGAGGAGGATATTGTTACCCTCTCTACTGTGCACTCTGCCAAAGGGCTTGAATGGCCGATCGTCTTTATCATATGGGTAATGGATGGGTACTTCCCATCGGCCAAGGCGCACTGCAATGAAGAATCCATTGAAGAAGAGCGTCGTTTGATGTATGTTGCCACAACAAGGGCAAAGGACAGGCTGATCATGTGTTATCCCGGGGCTGAGTCTCTTCCCCCCTGGCAGCTTGCTGAAACAGGCATAAGGATGGGGTTATCCACCTTCATAAGGGAGATACCTGATGGCATCCTTACCCACAGGTCAAAGGGTAATTCATGGCCCTCATTCAGCAATGCATGGAATGGAGGCAATGAAAAGCGATATAATAATCCTGACCCTGTAAAGGCAAATGTTACAGGCCAGGGGCCTAATGGCTTAAGGCCCGGGGACAGGGTGAAGCACCCTGCATTTGGAAAGGGTGTAATTGCGAAATTTGTGGACACAAACAAGGTCGAGGTGCTCTTTAGTGATGTTGGCAGAAAATTGCTGCATCTGGCACATACAACATTAACGAGGATATAAAAAAAAGGTTTACGGTTTCAGGTGTGCGGTTTAAGGCCGGAATCAGTATGTCAGGTTATAGACACTCGACCCCTTGAACCCTTTAACCCTTTTATTAAAGGTTTATAAAATGACATACAAACAGGCATTGGAATATCTATATGGTCTTCAGAAGTACGGCGTAAAATTCGGGCTTTCAAAGACATCAAACATACTTAAGAAGATGGGTAATCCCCATAAGGGCCAGAGGTATATCCATATTGCAGGGACAAACGGAAAGGGCTCTGTATCTGCAATGGTGGAGTCTGTGCTCATAAGGGCAGGTTTCAGGGTAGGGTTCTATTCATCACCCCATCTGGTTAGCTTTACAGAGCGTTTCAGGATCAACCGCAGAGAGATAACGAAAAAGCAGGTCGCTGAACTGACTGAGGAGATAAAGGGTGTAATCGACCCGACTGAGCCGCCCACCTATTTTGAGTTTGCAACCGCAATGGCGCTTGCCTACTTTGCGCGGGAAAAGGTTGATTTTGCTATCATGGAGGTGGGCATGGGCGGAAGGCTCGATGCAACTAACATTATTAAACCCCTTGTCTCAGCCATTACAAATATCTCCCTTGAACACCAGTCATTCCTGGGCAATACCCTTAAAGAGATAGCAGGTGAAAAGGCCGGGATCATAAAAAAGGGGGTAAACATCATCACTTCTGCCACACAGCCTGTGGTTAAAGAGCTTTTCAGGAAAATCAGTGAGGAACGGGGCGCCCCATACTTTGAGGTAGGGCGTGATGTCAGATACCGCAGCGCTGGCAGAAGATTTAATTATTACGGGCTTAAGAGAGATATAAGGGATATCAATCTTACACTTAAAGGGCCTTTTCAGCACAGGAATGCGACCCTTTCACTCGGTATACTTGAACTATTGGAAAAAAAGGGTGTGAGGCTGGATGAAAATACAATAAAAAGGGGCATTGAAGAGACCACATGGATGGGCAGGGTGCAGGCCCTCTCTGAAAGGCCTCTGGTGGTTGTAGACGGAGCCCATAACCCCGGTGCAGCAAAGGTGCTTGCAGAGGCAATCAAAAAGGATTTTACATTTAAAAGGCTTATCCTTGTTCTGGGTATCATGAAGGACAAGGATATGGACTCCATAGTAAAGGAGATAGTCCCCTTATCCGACCATATCATCTGCTCTGCCCCTGAATACTACCGTGCTGCAAAACCTGATGAATTGTACAGTGTTGTTTCTGCCTACAGCAAAAAGGTAGAAACAATAGAGGGATTAGCGGTGGCTATAGCAAAGGCAAAGGCTATGGCAGGGACTGATGACATGATACTTATTACAGGCTCCCTTTTTACTGTTGGCGAGGCGCTCACAGTGATTGACCCTGTAAGATACAGGCCTGACCCGGTGTAAAAAGTAATCCTGATATTGAACATGGAGCAAAGCCATTTCTATCATTAATAAAATATTTATCGTCTTTATCCTTGTTTTCATCAGTTTGGCACTCAATGCCCAGGAAAGAATAAGGGAGCGGTTCGTTATAGACCCGAAGGCAGAGGTCTCTGTTGAGGCAATCAGCTACAAATACATGCCAAAGGAAGATTTATTTTTATTTACAGAAGAGGTGGTCTTGAGCTCAGGAGCTTTTACCCTGTCAGCACGGAAGGCGGAGTATAATCTTAAGACAAGTGTGGCTGCAGTTTCAGGCAATATCCTGCTTAAGACAGGAGAGGATATCCTTGCGGGTGAGAGCGGTACATTCAATTATCTGGATAAGACCGGTGTTATCAATGATGCAAGCATCTTAATAGAAGGGAATAATTTTCATATCAGTGGCGGCAGGATAGAAAAATTCGGGGATCAGAGCTATCTTATACGTGATTTCAAACTCACCACGTGTGACGGCGATAAACCAGAGTGGAGCATCACAGGTTCAGAGATAAATGTGACAGTGGAAGGTTATGGCCGGCTTCGCAATGCAGCATTCAGGATAAAGGATATACCGGTTGCCTATGTGCCCTACCTCCTTTTTCCGGCAAAGACAAAGAGGGCATCAGGCGTGCTTATACCACAGGCAGGTTATTCAAGCCGCAATGGCGCTGAGCTTGAAGTGCCAATATTCTGGGCCATTTCAGACAGCGCTGATATGACCTTATATGAAAGATATATGACGGATAGGGGCTTGATGCAGGGGTTTGAGTTCCGCTATGTCACAGGAAAGGCTTATAAAGGCTTCTTTAATCTTGATATCCTCTCAGACAGGATAGATAAAAAGGATATGAATGACCCTGATCAGTTTGAGTTGAGCCCTTACCAGCGCACAAACAAAGGCCGTTACTGGTTACTTGGAAGAATGGATCAGGAGTTGCCTGTTGGTATCACTGCCCGACTTGATGCGGATGTTGTAAGTGACCAGGATTATCTGAGGGAGTTTAAGTCAGACCTGTCCGGATTCAATACCCGCCCGGATTATGAGGCGGAATTCAGCCGTCCACTTGAAGAGCGGACTTCCCCGTTCAGGAGATCAGGATTGAGACTTGAAAGGGATGGAGAAAATCATAGCCTGCAGGCCGCATCCTCATTTTACCAGAGACCAGAAGGTTTCATAAATGATACCATCCCTGAGCCCCTGGCCGGGCTCTATTATAATATGCTTCCGCAGTTTATCCATGACCTGCCCTTCGCCTTTTCTTTCCAAAGCGATTATGATTATATATGGCGCGAGTTTGGCGTGAAGGGGCACAGCCTCTCCATATCTCCTGATGTTATCTACCCCGTATGGGCAGGCAAATATATGCGGTTTGATACTGCTGCCGGATACACACGTGACATGCAGTGGTTTGATAATGATGGTGCAAGCAATAAGGACAATATCGCCCGTGATATGTATTATGGCAGCGCAACCCTCTCAACCCTTCTTGAGAGGGTCTATGATGTGGATTCGGGCAGGATTAAGAGGATCAAGCATAAGATCGTGCCCGGGCTTACCTATGAATACAGGAGCCACAGGGATGAAGATAGTTTTAGCCCATGGTTTGAGGCAATGGATGAGGATGGGAGCGCAAACAGGGTATACCTTTCAATAGATAACTCCTTTGACGCAAAAAATATGGATGAAAAGGGGAATATCACATACTCACAACTGGCCACATTCAGCTTAATACAGGGGTATGACATTAATGAATCAAGGAGAGATATCAGACCGGGAGAAAAAGAAAAACCTTTTGAGCCGCTCAGGGCAGAGCTCAGGATCATGCCCTACTCAATGGTCAGCATGAATGCAGAGACAGAGTGGGATCATTACAGGGATGATTTTACCTATGCGGATATAGCCGTGAAACTTGATGTTGAAAGGGCAAACAGGTTTAAGGATATCTACAGGCTCGACTATGTTTACAATGACACAGGGAACAAGGGCTTGGGTTATTATGTCAGCGTAAATATTGCAAACGGGTTTAGTGTGGGCAGTAACCTGAGGCGTGACGTAAAAGAAAAATATAATGTGGAACAGAGCTATTGGCTGGATTATAGCTCAAAATGCTGGGGAATAAGGCTTGGCATGCAGCGGCAGGATGATGAATCAAGGGTGATGGTGGGTTTCAGGTTGTTTGGATTTAACGATTAGAGGATAATTATGTTTTCAGTAATAATGGCAGGTGGTTCAGGTACAAGGTTCTGGCCCTATAGCCGCAGCGCTAGGCCAAAGCAGCTTTTGGATATAACAGGCAAAGGGCCTATGGTGGTTGAGACATGCAACAGGCTGCTTTCTGTTTCCAAAGATAATGAGATGATAATCATACTTGGTGAGAGCCATCGCGCGGAGACAGAGAGGCTTTTTACTGGCAGGGGTGTAAAGATACTTGCAGAGCCAGTTGGCAGGAATACAGCGCCATGCATTGGCCTGGGCGCACTCTATGCGCGTTATATGGGGTGCAGGAGGCCAATGGCCTTTCTCCCTGCTGACCATTTTATTGGTAACCCAAAGGCATTTACAGATACTATTGAGCTTGCAGCAAGGGCATGTGAATCAGGTGGTATTGCAACATTAGGCATAGTGCCATCACGTCCGGAGACAGGTTATGGGTATATCAGACGTTCAGATAAAGAGGAGCTGACCGGCATATACAGGGTTAAAAAATTTGTTGAAAAGCCTGATTTTAAAAAGGCAATGGAGTATCTAAACAGTGGCGACTATTACTGGAATGCGGGCATCTTTGTGGCCACCCCTGATACAATACTTCATGAGATGAAGTCATGCCTCCCTGAAACATATTACAGCTTATTAAAGTTTGAGCCCTATTTCGGATCACATGACTTTGATAAAAAATTCCTTGAGGCATATTCGGAGATAAAATCGGAATCCTTTGACTATGGGGTCATGGAAAAGACAAAGGCCGATCTCTATGTGGCGCCATGCGAATGCGGGTGGAGCGATGTGGGGTCTTGGGAATCCTTGTATGAGCTCAGGGAAAAAGAATATGACAGGGATGGCAATCTGGCTGTTGGTGATACGATGCTTATTGAATGCAAAGATAGTTTTGTCTCGTCCACAGGGAAGAGGCTTGTTGCATGTCTCGGGGTTAACAACCTTATTGTTGTGGATAGAGATGATGCCATTCTTGTGGCGGATATGAAAAGGTCACAGGACATTAAAAAAATAGTTGATGAACTTAAAAACAGAAAAAGGGAGGAGCTGCTATGAACCCTGCAATATTCAGGGAATATGATATCAGGGGAAGATTCCCGGAAGAGCTGAACAGTCAAACAGTCTATGAGCTGGGGAGGACATTCGGCACATACTATAAACAGCACGGGGCATCTAAAATATCGGTTGGCCATGATTGCCGTGAAAGTTATCCGGTGCTCAAGGATGCCCTAATAAAGGGGCTTCTTGAGACAGGTATGCATATCACATATATTGGCATGGTGCCTACGCCCCTTTTATACTTTTCTATCCATGAGTTTAAACTGGATGGGGCTGTGATGATCACAGGGAGCCATAACCCCCCTGAATACAACGGCTTTAAGGTATGCCTTGGTAAGGCAACCATATATGGAGAGGAGATACAGAGGCTCCGAGAAATTGCAGAAAAAGGCCAGTTTGCAAAGGGGGAGGGCGCTATTACTGAGAAGGATATAATCAAACCATATCTGGGCTATCTTAAGGGAAACCTTCATCCGGGCAGGATAAAAAGGCGTGTAATAATTGATGCGGGTAACGGTGTGGGCGGTCTTGTTGCGCCTGATGCATACAGGGCAATGGGTGTGGATGTAGAGGCCCTGTTCTGCGAACCGGATGGCACATTTCCGAACCATCACCCTGACCCCACAATACCTGAAAACCTTGTCCACCTTAAAAGGCTTGTTCATGAAAGGGATGCTGATCTGGGCATCTCCTTTGATGGTGACGCTGACAGGATAGGTGTAATTGATAAGGAGGGAAACATTATCTGGGGTGATCAGCTCATGATCATCTTTTCAAGGGCGATCCTTAAAAAGAATCCTGGCGCATCCATTATTGGAGAGGTTAAATGTTCTCAGGTGCTCTATGATGATATTAAAAAACAGGGCGGGCAACCAATCATGTGGAAGGCAGGCCACTCCCTTATAAAGAGCAAGATGAAGGAGACAGGGGCGCTATTTGCCGGAGAGATGAGCGGACACCTCTTTTTTGCAGACAGATACCTTGGTTTTGATGATGCAATATATGCAGGGGCAAGGCTCCTTGAGATACTAACAACAGAAAATAAAAGCGTGAGGGATCTGCTTTCCGGCATCCCCACCATG
This sequence comes from uncultured Desulfatiglans sp., assembly GCA_964643755.1. Classification (GTDB taxonomy): domain Bacteria; phylum Desulfobacterota; class DSM-4660; order Desulfatiglandales; family HGW-15; genus JAAZBV01. Next base: position 11,022 of record CAZXUA010000123.1, read on the forward strand.
GTCAATACACCTGAGATCCGTATGGACTGCCCGGATGATAAGAAGTTCGGTGTAGTTAAAAAGCTGGTTGAGGAATTTAAAAAGGAATATGAGGTGATTGATGTTGATGGGGCAAGGGTCCTCTTTGATCACGGCTGGGGCCTTGTAAGGTCATCCAATACACAGCCTGTGCTTGTGCTCAGGTTTGAGGCCACAGATGAAAAACGGCTTGAGGAGATAAAATCACTGTTTATGAAAAAGCTTGAAAAGGCACTTTAGTCTTTTCATATCTTGTGCCTTTAAAACAATAAAAAAGAATTGCAAATTTAAAACTATTCTTTTAAAATGCATGCAAATTTAAATTTCAAAATTAAATATACATGTATAAAAGAATACAAAATATGGCACTCAGTTCTGGTGAGACCTGCTTTTTATGGGGTCCGCGCCAGACAGGCAAAAGTACGCTCCTGAAGACACTTTTCCCAAAGGCCACAAAATATGATCTTTTATTATCAACAGAATATCAGCGGCTTTTACATTCACCTGGGCTTATTCGAGAATACTGTCTGGGTGCAGGGCTTGATGGGAATACTCAAATCGAGCCTATAATTATAGATGAAATCCAGAAGATACCGGCGCTATTAGATGAGGTGCACTGGCTGATTGAAAATAAGGGATTGCATTTTATATTATGTGGTTCAAGCGCCAGAAAATTAAAAAGAGGACATGCAAACCTGCTGGGCGGGCGTGCTGTCAGATATGAAATGTTTCCATTGGTCTTCCCGGAGATCCCGGATTTCTCACTAGTAAAGGCATTGAATTCCGGATTAATTCCCCGTCATTATGAAAGCCAGTATCCGTTAAAACTTATACAGTCATATGTTGGAGATTATCTGCGGGAAGAAATTGCAGCGGAGGCACTGACTCGAAATATCCCTGCCTTCAGCCGTTTTCTTGAAATCGCAGCGCTTACAAACGGGGAAATTATCAGCTATACAAATATTGCAAGTGAATGTGGTGTTTCAAGTCCCACAGTAAGGGAGTACTTTCAAATACTGGAAGATACCCTTATCGGGCGGCATCTACAGCCATTTCGTAAAAGAAAAAAAAGACGGCTGGTTCTAAGTCAAAAGTTTTATTTCTTTGACCTTGCCCCGGTTATTCATTTTACACGCAGAGGAGACGTGCTTCCCGGATCAGAACTTTTCGGACGTGCTTTCGAACATTTTTTACACATGGAAATTACAGCTCATGCAAGTTATTCGGGGAAATCTTATCCAGTGTATTTCTGGAAAACCTCTTCAGGAACAGAAGTTGATTTTATACTTGGAGATCATGAAATAGCAATAGAGGTAAAAAGCACTGATAATGCTCAGCCAAAACACCTGAAAGGATTAAGGCAGTTCAGAGAAGAGTATACAACCAGGCGGAGCATTCTTGTTTCATTGGATGAAAGAGAGAGGGCAACTGAAGATGGGATGGAGATTCTCCCGTGGAAAATTTTTCTAAAAAGGCTATGGGCAGATGAGATCATATAAATAATTTATTTAATTTATCAGAATGCCCATAAATATGCAGTATGTTAAATATGTCGGGTAAGAACATGAAAAAGATTCAAACTGTAAAAGATAAGAGTGGTATCTTAATTAATAGTGTATCAGGAAGCATTTCCTCAGAAGACAGTGCTGTACATCTCATAAATGCTACACTTAATCTTACAACTATCCCTGCATTATGGGACTTTACAGATGCAGAGATAGGCAAAATCACTTGTACAGAATTGATAGGTTTTGCAAAAAGGTTAAAACCATATATTGAATTAAGGTCAGGGGTCAAGACTGCCATTGTTGCAATGTGAAAAATTTCCATCTGATGCTTTAGAAGATCCTGCATCGTGTAAACCCTACTTTGTTGATTAAAGTGATGAGAAATACGCGACATTGTCTCTCATTTTTAAGTTGAGCCATCTTCTTTTTAAAAGTAATTTCATTATTTTCTCTGCCCTGATCTGCTTTGGGCTTCTGCTTTCTTAACAGCCTACAGACTAAAAAGCTAAAGCCTGAGTTTCTGCCTACAGCCTGTGTTTTGTTATTACAACATACCTGCTTGTGACACCCAATATTTTAGATTTCTGCATTGCCGCCACCACATTTGCCTGGAACCTCTCGGATGACATGGGGGCCTGTATGAAATGTGTCATCTCCCACCCACCCTTTTTTAGGGCGCTCAGGTAATCATCTATCATTGTGGAGTTCTTTCTGGTTTCATCCATTGCCGGAGTGCCCTGAAAATCTCTCCAGTCGGCATTCACCATTGCCAGCCTTGTCCCCTTTTTGCTGTTCTCAATTGCCAGTTTGAAAAACTTTTCCAGAAAGGTCAGGTATTCTTCCCTCGTGAGGTTTGAAATGCTGCCCTCTGAATATTCCTCTGCCCTTTTACTGAAATAAGGCGGGTCAAAGATAATGAGATCAGGTTTTGTCTTACCGTTGACAGGCCATTTGGGATTTTTGGTATCCCAGAAGTAGGGTTCTATTTCCGGCCTGGTATCCATTCTATTAACCATATCAAAGCTCCAGTATTTCCGGTTGAATGCAAGGCATGTGTCGGCAACAACCCCACCACCTGCCATAGGGTCAAAGACAAGGTCACCCTTTTTTGAAAAGAAATATAGGATGTGCGCTACAAGCTGGGCAGGTATTCTTCCGGGCCACTCATCACCGAACTTTTTGTCGCAATCAATAAAATACCAGTTATCCCAGGTGCGGATACCCCACTGCAATTCATGGCATTTACCAAGGTCATCTTTGCCTTCAAGCTTAAGCGACCACACCAGTGATTCAGGCCAGCCTTGCTTTTCAGCGACTTGCGGGACAGTAAACCCTTTTTGGATATCGTTATTTACCCATTTTGCCATCAATGGCATTTTGGGTAAATACCTGGAAATTGTTTGTTGCGGGATATTTAATCGTTCCGAAATCCTATCTTGAGGAAAACCCAGTTTACTCATCCTGTAAATTTTTAATTCAATATTCATCTGATTTACTGCTCTTAAATCGGATATGTAACTATCAATAGCCTGCCTTGATCTGCCAACATCTTTACCAATTACCTCTGAACTCATATTTGGATTATTCTGGTACGCCCTCCTTGCAGTATCCCTTGCCTCTTCATCATTAAGCTGCCTTGGGCCTATTGCCTTTTGAGCTGCATAAAGCAGGGGGTCTGCTCCATTGAGTTTTATAATCTCAGCAGGAATCTCTTTTTGCCCTATATCCCTATATGCCTGAAACCGGTGAGCCCCATCAAGAATGCGGTATTTTCCGAGCTTATCAGGATACTCCTGAATATGAATGGGAACAAACTCAAACCCATCCCGCATGTTTTCCTCAAACATGGCAACCCTTTTATGATCAATACTATTTCTGGGGTAAATGCTGTTATCCAGGATAATGTCTTCAATTTTTAAAGCGCTGATATTAATTGGTGGTATGCTGAAAAATATTTTAAATATATTACTCATGCGGGGAATTTTGAGGTAATCCAGTGTTAGATTCATGCTTTAACAATACCTTTTTTCA
>CAZXUA010000124.1:0-10854 GCA_964643755.1 uncultured Desulfatiglans sp.
TATTTCATTTTTATTAACTTTTTCCCCTGCAATTCCCTAACCGGAATTTACTGATTCTTTATAAAAGGGTTGCAGAAAAAACCGACTTTACAGCATCTCCTCACAACCTCCTTGAAAGGCTCTCAGCTATACGTTTATCAACTTTCATAGAGAGTCCTGAAATAAAAACCAAAGGACGATATAAAACCGCTCATAGAATAGAAGAAATTGATGAGGAAATGATCAGCATAGCCAACATTATTGGCTTGATGGATGAGAACTTTAAAGTTAATATCCCATTTGGTGTATACAAATAATATATTGATATTTAACTGTTTACTCAATATGTTATGCTCATTTTTGGCAACTCTCATAGTAAAGTCACGCTAGATAATTTTCCCTGACAAGGCAGATTATCTTTCAATAATTCAAGTCCTGGCAAATTAGTTAATCATCTCTTCAAGCTTTTTAACATGGGCGTTTTCTTCACGTATGATCTTATCAAGACCGGAAGAAACCTTTTCATCATCAACAAATGCCTTTATCATCTCATAAAAAAGTATGGTATCCTTTTCAAACTCAAGAGAAAGTTCAAGGAGTGCATTCACATCTTTTATATTTGAGAAATCTGCATCATCCATTGAGAATGACTGTTCGCCCAGGACACTGCCCAGTATCTCCCTGCCCATCTCTTCCAGTCTAACGTCTTCAATCTTTTCATCAATCCCTTTTTTGAGATCATGGAACCACTTCTCATGCTCCTTTTCATCATCAGCTAGCCACGCAAGCACAGAGGCAAGATCGCGGTTCTTCACCTCTTTCTGGGCCTTGCGATATGTCTTTTCACCGTTCTTTTCCACCTGAATGGCAAGGTCAATAATTTCACCCAGACTGAACATGATTTACTCCTTGTTGAAAAAATTGCATCCTCATCAGTTTCCATTAACATCATATCAAGTGCAAGGTGACTCTAATATCATAAAGAAAAAATAATGTTAACTAATTGAATAAAATGGGCATACACGCCCTGCGCCAGGCGCCATGCGCTATGCGCTATGCACCCTGCACCCTGAGCCTTGAGCTTCTTGTCCTGCCGTAGCCTCCGGCGAAGGCGGATGCACCTTAATTCACATACCTTTTCTGGGTCTCTCTTTCAAATGGTATTTGAAAAATATGGTGGGGGATAGTCTCTACAATGCTGGGGAACTTTATCCTGTTAAGGCCAATATTGCAGAGGCTTTTTTTAACATGTTCCGCATCAAGCCTTTCCAGCTCCTGCCCCACAAGGAACCTGGACATGATAAGATCAGCAAGGTAAACAACGCTTGAAAGGACTCTCTCTTTTTCAGCGTTTTCCGGGTTATGATGATTTTTTATTGCATCAAAAAGATTTTCAGGCAGTGACCACTGGCGGGCAAGCATTGCCCCCGCCTCATCATGGGTGATACCGAATATCTCCCTTTCAGCCTTAATAAGCTCTTCATTTTCTAGCTGGGTCTTACTGTAAAAGAAGGGATAGGCCCTGCCCATGTGCTGGTCAAGCACCACCTTGCCGATATCATGCAAAAGTCCCGCTGTATAAGCGATATCCGGGGCCACACACTCACTCTTTCTGGCAAGGTTTTCACAGATCATGGCCGCGCCAACAGCATGGTTAAAAAGCCCCCCCTTACACTGGGAATAGCCGCGTATATTCCCAGTGAAAAAGTCTTCAAATGAAACAGACATTATTGTCTGTATAAGCTGCTTTTCACCAAGCATAACAAGCACCCTGTCTATAGAATCAGCTATTATCCTCCTGCCGAAAAAGGCCGAATTACAGAGCTTTAAAAGTTTTGCAGAGATTACCTGATCCTGCTTTACCTCGGAGGCAAGCTCCTTAAAACTGTATCTCCCCTCACGCACCATTCGGAGTATTTTGAATACCACCTGGGGGATAGAATGTATCTTCTCTATTGCATCACGGATCATCTTTGCGTCAGGCCTTATTATCTCACCCCCGACTGTTTCAGGCCGATTATGAATGGGATGGATAGCGCTTTCCATGGTATCCAGATTAAGACTTAACCGACAACTGAAAAATCCTCCGGTCTCCCTCTTTATCAAATTTATCCCCGCATTACGCAGTATCATCTCGGTTATCTCTACTGTCCTTCCACCTATATCAAGCTCCACATCTGCCTGTGAGATATCCCCCACAAGGGCGCCGCCCGCGATTGTTGCCTCAAGGCTTGAGATTTCAGAGCCAAGCCTGTGCAACTCCTTTATAAGGACAGGAACCCCTGTGACAGCATAGCTTACCGGCCTTCCCAGGTAATCGCTTCCGCACGGCTCAGGCAGAAGGATATGTATTAACCCTCCAACCCCTCTCTTTCTGTCACACAGGGAGAGCCCCACACAGCTTCCCAGGTATGCATTCAGTATTTCGTTCTTTCTCTTACTTGCCCTGTATTCACCGGCTGGCACCGGGTATGCAGGATATCTGCTAAAGTTAAACATATAATCGTTACTCCATGTTGCCTTTTTAAAATTGCATTCAGACAAGCCTCTATATAAAAAAACCAGTTAGTGCCCATCCATAAACTATCTTTTTTGTATGAAAGCGATCAGCCATCAGCGTTCAGCAAAAGGCATAAAAACAAAGATATGGCTGACCGATGATAGCAGAATACTGAAAGCCTAATCCGGAAATAACCTCTTTCCGGATGGACACTAATTAAGCACATTTCTAAGTGTCTTTAACAGCTTATTTATCTCATAGGGCTTGCTCAGAAAATCCTTTGCGCCCCATTCCCTTGCACAGACCGCAGACTCCTGCACATTATACCCGCTTGCAATAATGATCTTTGCATGGGGATTTATAGAGAGCAGGGTCTCCACAAGTTTTTTTCCGCCGATACCGGGCATGATGAGGTCTGATATGACAAGATCAATCCTCTCCATATTTTCTGAATATATCTTTATTGCCTCTTCACAACCTGATGCGGTAAACACACTGTAACCTGACTGTTTCAGAAGCTCCCCGACCGTCTCTCTTGTCGTCTCATCATCCTCTACAAAGAGTATGTTCTCATTTGATCCCCTTTGCATTGGTTCTGCCTCAACAACCCTGTTAATATCCATGCCCTTCTGTATAACAGGAAAATAGATCATAAATGATGTGCCCTTACCCGGTGAGCTTACACATGAGATGTGGCCGCCATGGCTTTTCACTATACCATATACCATCGAGAGTCCAAGGCCAGTACCTTCACCCACCCTTTTTGTGGTAAAAAATGGCTCAAAAATATGTTCAATAACGGAGCTTTCCATGCCCGTGCCGGTATCTGATATAGTGAGCAACACATAGTCTCCTTCAGGAAGTCCGGTAATCTTTGCTGCGCCCCCTCCATCCACTATTACAGCGGTCTCTGTCCTGAAGGTAAGCTCTCCCCCTTCAGGCATGGCATCACGGGCATTTATGCTCAGGTTCATCATGACCTGCTCAAGCTGATTAGGATCTGCATTTATCATACCGATATTGTTATCAAGATCAAACCTGATACTGATCATTTTTGGTATGGTGCGTTTGAGTATCTGGGATATCTGATCTATCTCATTATTGAGGTTGATGGGCATTGTCTCGCTATCCATCTTCCGGCCAAAGATTAAAAGCCTCTTTGTAAGCTTGCTTGCCCTCTGTATCGCCTTTTCTATGGTGATAAGTTTTGAATGATCAGGGTCTCCCACCTTTTTCCCCAGCAGAAGGATCTCGGTGCATGCAAAGATCGCCTGAAGGCTGTTATTAAAATCATGCGCAATGCCTCCCGCAAGTGTGCCTATGGCCTCCATCTTCTGGGCCTGTATGAGCTGCGCCTCAAGATGCTTTCGCTCGCTTATATCACGCAATAGATATAATAGCCCCGCAGGCTTTCCCTCATGGTCATCATATCTTGAAACGCTCAGGCTTACATTGAGCATACGCTTATCCTTTGTATATCTCCTTGTTTCCATGTCCTGGCATGGAATGCCTGAATTCATAACCCCGGATATCATTCGGTCATGGTCAGGTTTTTCATCCGCTGGAATAAACGGGATACCCCCCCCATTTATTTCATCAAGGCTCCAGCCAAAGAGGTTGGTAAATGACGGGCTCACATAATTTGTTTTACCTGCCAGGTCAGATATCACAATGGCATCCGCAGAGGAATTGATTAGTGACCTGTAGAGCTCTTCAGCCTTTTTTGACTCCTCATAAAGCTCTTTATACCTTTTTTCGCTCTTTGCCAAGGCCTCAAGGACATTTTTCCTCTCCCAGTAGGTGCTGATCATACCGGATATTATCCTGAAGGTCTGCACCTCTTCACCCAGCCATTCCCTCGGCTTTTCAAGCTCTTCAAAATAGATTGCCCCGAAAAAGGAATCAGTTGGCGAATCAACAGGTATTGCAAGTATGGCCCTGGCATCCCTTGCGCCAACTATCCTGGCCTCGGTCTCCATTCCATCGATGAGTACCGCTGTGTCAGGCACCATAACAATATTATTGTGCCTTAACCTGCCAGCGAGCCACCTGTAGAAGCGCTGATCCCTCTCCCTTTTTTCATGTACAGTGGGTAAAGATGGGTCGCACCATTCATGAACCTCCTTGATCTCGTCTGTATTATCCTTGAAACAGATAATACCTGTTCGGCTTACTGAACATGCCTTGCCGATAACGGCAAGGACATCTTTAAGCTCAACGCTGTCCGACGAAAGGAAGATCCTTGATATCTTTGATACAGCCTCTTCAATCGCTAAATGATCCTTTAACCACTCCTTAGTTAAAATGCCCCCTGAAACCATCTCAACCTCAGAAATAAAATCAAAATCCATAAGAACCCTGGTCTATAAGCAGGCTGTTTAAAAGAGCTGGCAGCCGCCATAACACAAGAATACAGAAATAACCTCCCGTATATCTTCAATTACTGTGCCATCAAAGGAGATACCTTATGGATCAGACAGGATATTTGGTTTTATACAGGGACATGCCGGAAAGTGGCTGTAATATCGGGATATTTATTTAAAACAGATATATCATGGATTCAAACCAGCCGGATAAACCTGGAAATAGCATGTAATATTTGAGATATAAATATGTAACACATGTACCATTTATGTCACATGTGTAACACGAGATTGTTACATGTTACAGATGTTAATGGATATCCCCCTCCCTCATTTTTCTATAGAGGGTCTGTCTGCTTATGCCAAGGAGCCTTGCTGCCTTTGCCCTGTTACCTTCTGCCTTTTTCAGGGCATCCATGATATCATGCCGGGCACCTGTATTATTACTGACCTTGCTGTAAATGCCTGGGTGGCCCTTTATTGAACCATAAGGCTCCCTGATTTCAGGGGGTATATGGTCTATAGTGATGATATTTCCGTGACAGAGCACAAATGCATGTTCCACTGCATGTTCAAGCTCCCTGATGTTTCCGGGCCATTCATATTGCATGAAGGCATGAAGCACCTCATCCGTAACACCCTCGATCCCTTTCCCGAATTTTGTATTAAAGAGGTCGCAGAAGTGTATAACAAGCAGCTCTATATCCTCTCTCCGCTCCCTTAAAGGAGGCAGAACTATCTCAACGACCTTGAGCCTGTAATAGAGGTCTTCCCTGAATTCACCCCTTTCCACCTTCTGCTTAAGCGGCTGATTGGTGCTGGTTATTATCCTTACATCCACCTTTATGGAGTGTGAATCGCCTACCCGTTCAAGCTCCTTTTCCTGTATTACCCTCAGGAGCTTTAATTGCACAGAAGGGGCAATATCACCTATTTCATCAAGGAATATGGTGCCCTGATCAGCGGCCTGAAACCTGCCCACCTTCTGCTTGAGCGCGCCTGTAAATGCCCCCTTTACATGGCCGAACAGCTCGCTTTCAAGCAGGTTTTCTGCCAGGGCAGAGCAGTTTACAGTGATCATTGGCTTAAATGCCCTTGGCCCGCTGTAATGGAGTGCCTTTGCGATAAGCTCCTTTCCTGTGCCGCTTTCACCTGTAATAAGCACTGTGGTATCAGTCTGGGCGAGGTCTGTCAGCAGCCTGTATATCTCCTGCATCCTGCTGCTTTTGCCTATTATATTATGAAACTGGTGGCGCACCCTCAGCTCATTTTCAAGGTCATTAAGCCTTGTCTCATCCCTTATAACCATTACAGCGCCGATCGATTCGCCATTCTTGCTGATCAGTGGCGAGCTTGTTACAGAAACCACCTGATGGATCTGTTCAGCCTGCCTGCACTCTATGCGCGATTCACGGATCAAGGACTGGCCTTTTATGGTCCCGGAAAGGATATTCTGGCAAGCCTTGGTGCAGTGGGTCTCTATTTCAGCAAAATTCCTGCCTGCTAGTTCTTCAGGATCAATTTTACAAATCTTTTCAACCGCATCATTTGCATCAATCACCTTCATGTCGCGGGTGAATGTGATTATGCCGTCATTGACGCTCCTGAATATGGCCTCAAGGTTGTTTCTGATCCTCTCGTTTTCCTCTTCAACAGCCCTTTTTATGTCAGTGAGATTCTTGTGGCTCAGGGCTATCTTTGTCGCACGCAGAAGTGGCTCTTTGTGTATGGGTTTTAACAGGTAATCAAAGGCTCCAAGCCTGACCGCCTCTGTTGTCGTCTCAATGCTGGGATTGCCTGTCATCATGATCACAGGGCAGGTAAGCCCCAGCTCCCTTACTTTACTGAGTATCTCAATGCCTGTATGCCCTTTGAGGATAAGGTCTGCAAAGATCAGGTCAAGGTTGTTTTTTTCTATTATCTCAATGGCAGATGCATAATCATTCGAGGTAAATACCTCATGACCCTCCTGGGCAAGGTGTGCCCTGAATGTGAATCTTATGCTCTCCTCGTCATCAATTACCAGTATCCTTGCGCTCATTTTTCTCCGCCTCTTCAGGGCTGCTAAAAATAAAGATGTTGTCAACATTCCTGGCCAGAAAACCGGATATCTCCGGGATCGGCCTAATAAAGGTAAAGAGGTTCACCATGCCCTTTATATCCCTGTAGATGATCCCAGGGATAATAAGCCTCACATTACCCTGTGACCCTTTTGGAAGGGCATAAAAACCCTCACTTGAATCACTCCATTCTTCACCCAGAAAATCGAGCAGCCTGCCAGCGGTCTTTAAGAGGTCAGTCTCAAAAGCGATGGAAAGCACGGAAAAACCATGCTCATTAAGGAGGGTAATAACATCCCCTTCAAGGCCGTTCATATCTATAATATACTCTTTTCCTTTCCTGCTGAATGAATAATCTGCCCTTATGGTCAGATTGAAATCAGCCCCCTCACCCCTGTACAGAGGGATATCTCTTTTTAGGGAGTAGGGCTGTTCAGCAAGTTCAAGTATCTTTTCTACAACACTGTTAATGCTGCTGCCAAGGGTAGCGGGGTTGACCCTCTTATCAGCCTCTCCGAGTGTCTCACCCTCAGGGTAGTCAATTATCCTTATTCCATGTCCCTCAAGGTATTTCTTTAAGGATGCAGGGACACCCTTTTCCCCTTTTTCACCAAGGTTCAGGCAAATCAAATTGATCTCTCCGGCTGCTGGCCCTGGCATAAGCTCTATTATCCAGTCGGAAGTCACCTCAAGCCTGAAGCCCTCCTCAAGCACAAGGCTCTCATCCTTTCCATATACCTTTGCGTAATTACAGGCAGCTATTGCCTTCGCTACTACAGTGGTGAGATCATCAGCCTTATCTATATGGATTATCCGGTAGCTGTTCCAGTTTGATGTTATAAGGTCAGCCATCTTCTCAGGCAGTGTTGAATAGATATCCACAATAACCTTGTCCCCGTTCCTGAGGCCTATTATAGGATAGGTCTCGGTGTTCAGGTCTATCTGCCCTCCTGTATTAAGCGGGATATAGTGCTTGCCCTGATTAAGCCACTCCTCACCGATAAGGGTAAATATCCTGCCCAGATGCTCCCCCTTTCCCCTGTTCTCCAGTTTAACAGCCTCTTCATCGACCCCCTTTTTAGGGGTCTCTTCTTTGATCTTTCCCCTGACAACCTTTGGGGAGTATATTGGCAGCCTGACCTTCTGGCCCGGATATATGGTGTTCAGATCAGTCAGACTGGGGTTGAGTTTTTTAAGCTGATCAAGGTATTCATTATAAAACTCGCTCTCAGGCATGGAGAATTTTTTATCCAGTATCCTGATAATGCTGTCACCAGGCATGACCGTGTACAGGTCAGGGTTTTCCAGATCGGTGATAGAGATGGTCTCCATATCTTCCCTGTTTTCAGGCGGTTTCCTGCCTGCGACAGGCGTTATGATAAGGGGAATAACTATCTTCTGGCCAGGGTGGATCATATCCATATTATCAAGGGATTTATTAAGCTTTTTAAGGGCATAAAGGATATCGCCCAGCCTGTTTTTATTAAATACCTCTTTACTTCTAAGTATCTGCCAGATATGGTCTCCATCCTTTGCCACATAGGTCTCAGTAAGCACCTTTTTATCGTCCAGATCAACAATCTCGTTTGATACTTCAGCCGTTTGCACCAGATCAATGGAATATGTCTCCTCATTTTCACCCTCAGGGTAAATAAAGGTAAAAGGGTAAAAGATAAAGAATAGTGTTACCGAAAAAAAGGATATCAGACGGCGCTTCCCATGTTTTTTATTCATCAATTTGATCTCCAGGGGATTTTTGGGCAGTTTACACACTTAAATAATATAGTCAAAACAGAAATTTATTTCGACTATTTCATTCTATTTAGTTCATTTAAAGTATGTCAATGTTTTTCTCATTTGGATTAAAAAAAATACTATATATTGGCAGAAAATTTAAACCCATCACATTATGTTGTATTTTCCCCTTTACAATCCTGATTCGAGATGCTAATTTCATGCACATTTTCAAGCCATATCTATAAGAAATATTAAGGAGGTCCTGATGAGAATAAAGAGGCTCTCTATCATGGGTTTTAAGTCATTCAAGGATAAGGTGGAAATACCCTTTCCGGCTGGTATAAGTGCGGTTGTCGGGCCGAACGGCTGCGGAAAAAGCAATATTGCCGATGCGATCAGGTGGGCAATGGGCGAACAGAGCGCGAGACAGCTGCGTGGCAGAAACATGGAGGATGTCATATTCAGTGGCGCGGGTGAGTTCAAACCCCTTGGGATGGCAGAGGTCTCTATTGTCTTTGAAAACGGGAACGGGCCGCTTCCCGGGGAGTTTGCCGGTGAGGAGGAGGTCTCTGTTACAAGACGCCTGTATCGCTCAGGCGAAAGCGAATATCTACTCAATAATGTCCCGTGCAGGCTCAAGGATGTCCAGGAGATATTCATGGACACAGGACTGGGCAACAAAAGCTATTCTATAATCAGCCAGGGACGCATAGGCTCCATAGTTGAACAGAAACCTGAAGAGACAAGGCTTATGATTGAAGAGGCTGCCGGTATTACAAGGTTTAAAAAGAAGGAGGCAGAGGCGCGCAGAAAGCTTGAACTTACAAGGGAAAACCTGAACAGGGTTGAGGATATACTTTCCGAGGTACAGACCCAGATGAGGTCATTAAAGAGACAGGCCGGAAAGGCGATCAGGTACAAAGAGATAGGGGCTGAAATACGAAGACTCGAGCTTGTTCTTAACGCCAATATGTACAATGATCTGCTCTCTGCATCTGGTGAAAACAAGAAATCGGCTGACAGCCTCATAGAAAACGAGGTTACCCTTACGACCACCCTATCGGTTTTGCAGGGTCAAATAGAGAGAATGAACCTTGAACTGGATGAAAAGGAGCAGGTCATTTCAGGGCTCAACAGTACATACCTGTCCCTGAAGGAGGAATTCGCAAAAAAGGAATCTGCCCTTGAATCCATGGCAAAGGAAAAGGAGATGCAGGCAGGGCTGGAAGAGCGCCATAACAGGGAGATCGAGGAGATCAGAAGAAGGCTTGTCACCCTTGTTGAAGAAAAGGCCATGCTCCAGGAAAAGATTACAAGGCTGAGGGAAGATGCACGCACATGCCAGGAGGAGATCAGCGTTATTGAAGGAAGGATAAAGGGACGCAGGGATCTTTTAACAGAGATTAAGGAAGAGTATGAGGTAGCGCGCACAAGAGTTAATACCGGTGTTTCAAGGGAGGCGGGCTTAAGCAAGGAGCTTGATTACCTGAACAAGAGGATCCTTGAGATAACAGACAGAAAGGCAAGGATTGAAAGCGAGAAAAATGAACTGGATGCCAATATCCAGACCCTTATGGAGACCTCCACAAAAAAGGGGGAATTAAGGGAGGCATTATCCCGGAAGCTAAACGACATAGCTAATGACATACGAGAAAAGGAAGAGCGCACTAACGAGCTTGACGCCATCAGAAAGTCATCAGAGAATGAACTTAAAACAATAGAAAATGAATATAATACTGTAAAGACGAGGCTCGCGGGTCTAAAGTCCCTGAATGAAAATTATGAAGGTTATCAGGTGGGTGTCAGGACCATCATGAAGGCAAATGACCTTTCAGCCAAAAATGAGGGCCGTGTACTGGGCCTTGTTGCCGATGTGATAAAGGTTGATTCAAGATATGAACAGGCAGTAGAGGCGGTTCTTTCCGACAGGCTCCAGTACATACTTGTAGAGAACCAGGAGGATGGCAAAGAGGCTGTAAGATACCTCAAGGACAAAGCAAGGGGGCGCGGCAGTTTTATATCAGTCAGCGATTTAAACAGTAATGGAAATGGTCATGGTCACAATGGATTCCCGCTTCTCAAGGATGTGATTAATGTTACTGATAAATACAAACCTGTTGTCAACATGCTTATGGGTGATATTGCACTGGCAGAAAACCTTGATCAGGCGGTTGATGCATGGCGAAGTAACGGAAGAAATACCACCCTTGTTACA
>CAZXUA010000124.1:10864-14389 GCA_964643755.1 uncultured Desulfatiglans sp.
CACCGGAGGGCGACCTTGTAGACCGTCATGGTATAATAAGCGGCGGTAAGCTCGGGGCACACGGGCTTCTAGCCAGAAAAAGGGAGATCACGGAGCTCGAGGAAAAGGTAACAGAGCTCGCTAAAAAGGTGGCCGAGGCAAAGGATCGTCTTGATAGCGTCATGATGCAGGAGGAAGAGATTAAGGTAGCCCTCTCAAGACTCAGGGAAGAGAAATCCAGATGTCAGGATGAGCTTAATGAACTGGACAAGGTTATATTCCAGCTCAGCAATAAACTGGATCAGTTTGAGCGCCTTTCAGAAAGGCTCGCAAAGGAACTGGAAGAAAGGCTCAATGAAGAGGCAAAGCATACAGAGGCGATCAACAGAAATAAAAATGAGCTGATTCAGTGTGGGGAGAAAAAACAGAGGGAAGAGGAGTTCCTTTCACAGAAAAAGAGGGAGCTTGACGAATGCGAAAGGGAGTTTGATGAGATCCGCGAAGAGCTTGAGGCGGCAAAGATGAAATTCAGGGTCTCTGTGGAAGAGGGAAAGGGGCTTGCCCGGGAGATCGAGAGGATCGATAATTATCATGAAGAGGCACAGCAAAGGCTGGATAAGATCGCAGAGGATATAAAGGAGTGTCAGGCAAAACAGAGGTCGTTTACAGAAAGGGAGGAGGTCTTAAGGGATAATATCAGCAAATATTATGAAAAACTCAGGGATGCCAGGGAGATGGTGGATAATGCCCAGCAGGAACGTAACCTCTTTCATGTTGAGATACGCGAGAATGAAAAGAGGCTTGAAGGGCTTAGAGAAGAGCTGAATCTTCTCAAGGAAAAGATAAGCATTACAAGGATGGAGCAGTCAAAGATAGATGTAAGGATGGAAAATCTGGTGGAGCAGGTAAGGGAAAAGGCAAATCTTAACCTTATTGAGATATACAGGGACTACCTTGATGAAAACTACAATGAGCAGGCAATCAGAGAACAGCTTGACCAGCAGAAGGAGCAGCGCGAGAAGCTCGGTGAGGTAAACCTTATGGCCATACAGGAACATGAGGCGCAGAGCGAACGTTATGAATTTATCCTGAAACAGAAAGAGGATCTTGTAACATCTATTGAATCTATCATGCAGGCCATAAAAAAGATAAACAGGACCTGCCTTGAAAGGTTTACAACCACATTTGCAGAGATCAACGAGCAGCTAAAGAATGTGTTTCCCATCCTGTTTAACGGCGGACAGGCATGGCTGACCCTTACCGATGAGGCCAACCCGCTTGAGAGCGGCGTCCTGGTTGAGGTTAGGCCTCCCGGGAAAAAGGTTAGCCATATGGGGCTCCTCTCTGGCGGTGAAAAGGCGCTTGTTGCAATGGCCCTGCTTTTCGCCATTTATCTCATAAAACCAAGCCCGTTCTGCCTCCTGGATGAGGTGGATGCGCCCCTTGATGAGGCCAATGTTGACAGATTCAATGATCTTTTAAAGGAGATAAGAAAATACTCCCAGGTGCTGATGATAACCCATAACCGCCGCTCCATGGAGATAGTTGACAGCCTTTTCGGGGTCACCATGGAAAATGCCGGCGTTTCAAAGATGGTTGCGGTTAACCTTAACGGGAACATAAACAATTAATTAAGGAGGTATTATTTTGAAAAAAAATAAGAAACCTAAAAAGATTTTATTCCCGGCTAAAAAAATTCTCTGCGCCACTGATCTGAGCGAGCCATCATATGAAGGGGTTTCTGCCGCTGCCATAATAGCAGAGACCCTCCCGGCAGAACTTATCTTAATACATGTTGTGCCCCCTGTTTTTCATGGCGGCTCAACACTTGTTCCAGCCGGATTTGATGCAAAGGAATATTATGAAGAGATGAAGGAGATAGCAAGGGGTAATCTGGATGAGCATATTAAAAGACAGATACCCAGAGGGGTAAAGGTAAGGTTATTGATAAAGGAGGGAAATGCCCCTGATGAAATAGTTAAGGCCGCTGAGGCAGAAGAGGTAGACCTCATTGTTATAGCGACACATGGCTGGACAGGCTGGCGCAGATTTATTTTCGGATCGGTCGCTGAAAAGGTAGTCAGGCTTTCAACCCTTCCGGTACTTACAATACCGGAGCCCTGAAATATCCATATAACCAGCAACTGTTTTACCTGTACACATACAGAGAAAATATGCTATTTGCTTTCCCTGTGCGTTCAAAACGCACAGGGCCATAAATGATTTGCCTGGATTAATACAATACAGAAAGAGAAAAAGGGATGTTTGGATTCAGAAACAAAAAGACAGAAAAAGAGGAAGGAGCTATCGAGGAGAAGCAAGGCTTTTTCAGTCGCCTGAAACAGGGGCTTAAAAAGACAAGAGAGGGGTTTACCGGCAGGCTTGACCGGCTTTTTCTTGGTAAAAAGGAGATAGATGCAGAGCTCCTTGATGAACTCGAGGAGATACTTTTTACCTCTGACCTCGGGGTAGAGGCGTCAAAGGAGCTTATTGAACTTATAAGAGAAGGGGTGGAGAGGAAGAATCTTGACAACCCCTCACAGTTAAAGGCTGCACTTAAAGAAAAGATAATAGAATTTCTGACCATTGCTGAACCGGAAGTAAGAGAGCCAAAACCGGGTGAACCCCTGGTTATCATGATGATAGGGGTAAATGGCGTGGGTAAAACCACCACAATCGGCAAGGTGGCTGCGCTCTATAAAAAGGAGGGCAAAAAGGTGATGCTTGCGGCAGGAGACACCTTCAGGGCTGCTGCTGCCGAACAACTCACTATCTGGGGTGAACGGGTTGGAGCAGATGTGATAAGACAGAATGAGGGGGCAGACCCCTCAGCAGTGGTATATGATGCGGTAAGCGCTGCTGTAAGCAGACAGGTCGATGTACTGTTAATAGATACCGCCGGCAGGCTCCATACAAAGGTAAACCTGATGGAGGAGCTCAGCAAGATTTACAGGGTGGCGGATAAAAAACTTCCGGGTGCGCCCCACCAGGTCTGGCTTGTTTTGGATGCCACTACCGGGCAGAATGCCATCTCACAGGTAGAGATATTTCACAAGACCCTTGGTCTTAATGGGCTTATCCTGACAAAACTGGATGGCACAGCCAAGGGCGGGATTGTAGTGGGCATCTCCAGACAGCTTGGCATACCCATAAAATTTATTGGTGTGGGTGAAAAGATGGATGATTTAAGGCCATTTAATGCAATGGATTTTGCCGAGGCAATTTTTTCTGAATAGATTATAGAATTTACATAAAAAATTCTTGTATTTACCTTAAAAAAGGTTTATCTTAATACCGTTTTGCAAGGGGGTATCGATTCATAAAATATGAAATGCTTCTATTAAGTAATTAAAGACATGGCCGGTCTCTCTTTTAATACCGGGGAATCTAAGTTGGCCTGTCAGAGAATAAGGGGAAAAGAGGCATTTTCTGAGATCAGTAATCAATGGATCTAAAGGATTTTTTCCGGAGGAAGGCGTGAAAAAGTCAAATCTATTTTTCATGAAACTAGATCGGAAGAGCACACGTCTGAACTCCAGTCACCGC
>CAZXUA010000125.1:0-14340 GCA_964643755.1 uncultured Desulfatiglans sp.
CATAAAATCAGGGGGCAAGGAATGAAAAAAATATATACAGTAATAATATTTTGTCTGTTCATTATTTCCCTTACCAATTTTATCTACGCTGGTGGACTGGACAGGCAGGTTGTACAGCCCCGAACCAATGATGCAACCAGGAGTATGATCAGAGTGCCGGGTGTTGTCGGGCAGGATCAGGCATACGCATTATCTGCTCTTCAGCAGGCGGGTTTAGGTGTTTCTGTGTTTGAGGCAAAAAAACTGCCAAAAGGCATGGAAGATGCAGCAAATATGGAAGGTAAAGTGGTTTCTCAGACACCAGGCGCTGGCGGCATGGCCATGTATGGCACTACAGTAAATATTTATGTGTGGAAGCCTAAAGAAGGATCATCGACAGGCAGTATCGGAACATCTGCAGGCACATCAACATGGGGAACAGGGGATAATTCATCATACAACCAGACACAATCAACCTACTCTGGAACCCAGGTGCAACCGCAGACATATCAGCAAATGGGGACGACCGGGACACCTGCTCAGACATTGCAGCCTTTTCAGGTACAGCAGTACTATTACCCTTCAGCAACAGACTCAACCTCATCAAACCAGCAGAGTCAGGATAGTCAGCAGTATCAGCAAAATCAGGAAAATCAAGCCCAGCCTGCTACAGACCCAAACGCATATCAGCAACCTGCTGATCAGGGCGCATATCAGCAGACCGAACCATCACGGCAGGAAGAGGAACAGAAGCAGCAGACAGCTACTCCGGCACAATAAGGTACAAAAAAATCCCGGCATTTATCATAATGCCGGGATCTTCAATAGTGCCTATTATTATTTTCATAGGTTATTCATGGCAAATTCTGCGCCCTTTTCCATAGCTTTTTTATTCAGATCAACAATGCCGGCGTTTTTGGATTTCAACACATCGCTCATCCCGCCAGCGAGTGACTCAAGGGATGTCACCCCTGTTTTTGCGGCAAATGCGCCAAGCATGATCATGTTTACTGCACGTTCGTTTCCGAGTTCAAGGGAGAGTTTATTGGCAGGGATATACACCACCTCTATATCCTCCCTTTCAGCCTTCCCATCGACAAGTGAGGAGTTAACGATCATGATACCACCTTTTCTGATCATGCCCTGATACTTGATCATGGAGGGTTTGTTGAGGACAATGGCATAGTCGGGCGCAGATGCGACCGGTGATGCGATCTCTTCATCAGAGATACATACAGTGCAGTTGGCAGTGCCGCCACGCACCTCTGCCCCGTATGAAGGGAGGTATGTCACATTCTTTTTATCTCTCATGGCAGCATAGGCAAGGATATATCCCATTGAAAGTACCCCCTGTCCGCCTGACCCAGCAAAAGCTGTTTTGGTTATCATCTCAGTATACCCTTTCTCACTTTTTCTCTGAATTATCCTTTATTACACCGATGGGGAATGTCTTTGTCATATATTCATCTATCCATTTGCATGAATCAACAGGTGACATCTTCCAGTTTGTGGGGCATGGCGACAGCACCTCTACAAGGGCGTATCCGAGGTTATCAATTTGTATCTGGAATGCCTTTTTTATTGCCCTTTTTGCTGCCCTGATATTTTTGGGAGAGGTCACAGAGACCCTTTCAATATAAAATGTGCCGTCTAAAAGCGATAGCATCTCGCTCAGCCTCAAGGGGTTTCCGTCCCTGGCAATGTCTCTTCCGCCCGGTGTTGTAGTGGATTTCTGCCCCACAATGGTTGTTGGCGCCATCTGGCCGCCTGTCATGCCGTATGTACCGTTGTTTATAAATATTGTAGTGATCTTTTCACCCCTGTTTGCTGCATGGATGGTTTCGGCTGTACCTATTGCAGCCATATCTCCATCTCCCTGGTAGGTGAATACTATACGATCAGGAAGCACCCTCTTTATGCCTGTTGCAACGGCAGCCCCTCTGCCGTGAGCAGCCTCGCCCACATCAATATCAAAGTAGTCATAGGCAAGCACGGCGCATCCGGCAGGCGGCACGCATATTGATCTGTCTGCTATGTCAAGCTCCTCTATTACCTCTGCTACAAGACGGTGGGTTATGCCATGGCCGCAGCCCGGGCAGTAGTGAAATAGTGCATCCTTGAGGTATTTTGGCCTTTTGAAGATTGTATCTGTCATATGTGATCCCTTGTATTAAAACCTGATAACAGTTTGCTATCCGGGATAATATTTTTTTATCTGTTCAAATATGTCCGCCGGTGTGCATACAGGCCCTCCCGGACGGCCATAAAAATGTATCCTGTTACTGCCATCAAGGCTTAGCCTTACATCATCGATCATCTGACCTGTGCTCATCTCATATACCAGAAATTCCGTGTTGTTTGATGCAGCCTCTCTTAATGACCTTTCAGGAAAAGGCCACAGGGTTACAGGTCTGAAAAGCCCTGCCTTTATACCCTCTTCTCTTGCCCTGTCAACAGCGCTTTTTGCTATCCTGGCCGCAATACCGTATGCAATCACTGTGAGTTTTGCGTCCGCTGTCCGGTATGATTCAGCCATCTGTATATTTTCCTTTATTTGATCATATCTTTTTACAAGCTTCCAGTTGTGGGCCTCTTCTACATTTACATCCAGCAGAAGGGATTTGATAACACGCCTTGGCCTGCCCTTTGCGCCATCTATCTTGTATGGCTTTGCAGGCAGTGTGTTTATATCCCTGTATTCAGGAAACACAACCGGTTCCATCATCTGACCCATCATCCCGTCAAGAAGTATCATAACAGGTGTGCGGTATTCATCAGCATAGTCAAATGCCTTTGTAACAACATCGCAAATCTCCTGACCTGTTGCAGGGCCCAAAACTATGTTCCTGTAATCGCCATGCCCTCCGCCGCGTGTGGCCTGAAAATAGTCGCCCTGTGATGGCGCAATATTCCCGAGACCCGGCCCGCCCCGCATGCAGTTGACTATTACCGCAGGAAGTTCAAGGGCAGATAAAAATGAGATACCCTCCTGTTTAAGGCTTATACCCGGGCTTGATGAACTTGTCATGACACGCGCACCCGCCATTGAAGCCCCTATAAGCATGTTAATGGCCGCTATTTCACTCTCTGCCTGTATAAATGTGCCGTCACTTAGCCTTGCCATGGCGTTAGCCATGTACTCGGTAAGTTCATTCTGAGGGGTAATAGGGTATCCTGCATAAAATCTGCACCCGGCCCTTACAGCAGCCTCGCCTATAACATGGTTTCCACTCATCAGTACTTTTTCAGCCACGGTAAACCTCTATTGCAACATCAGGGCACATGGTTGCACACATTGCACACCCTGTACATTTCGGGGCATCCATCTTATCTGTGCTCTTTGCAGGATAATACCCCTGATGGTTAAGGGTTTCAGATACCCCAATAATCTGTTTCGGGCATACTGAGATACAAAGATAGCAACCCTTGCACTGTTCGCTGTTTATTTTTATTCTGCCTTTATTATTATCAGCCATAAATAGTCCCAAGCCAGTTGTATGAAACTTTTATTTAACATTTGCCGGCAAATGCCGACTTTATTAATATAACCCAGGATGAAATATCCGGGTAAACAGGGTAAACTAACCCATAAATTACTGTTGCGAATCTGTTTTTTTACTTGATGTATTTCAGGTTTGTCAATTTTTTTTGAAAAAAAAGATTTTTTGTTGTATCACTTGTTTTTATTTTAATTAAAAAGGCCTTCAAATGACCACAAATCAGGCAGATTTTTATTCTCTCAGAAATATCAGGGACAATTTTCTACTCATTTCTATTGGCCATGAGTACCTTGCCGAAAATGTTTACCTTACAAAGTTTGGAAAGGAGATTAAGAAATCCCTTGCCCATTTGAGAGATGACATAAAATTTCTCAAAAAGGAGTTCCCAGGCAAGTTTACATCAGAGGTAAACACAGATGTCATCCTTAAGAGTTTTGACAGGACTGCGGAAAACATGCTTTCAGGCGGTGATTCGGTCATATCAGAATGTAAATCAGGCAAGCTCGGGGAGAGCCTCGGCACTGATATAAAAAAGATAACCGAGGCAATAGAAAAGATCTGGAATCAGGTTAAAGGTACTGATGTAAAATATACAAAAGGCGAACAAATCTCCGGTTTTTTGGGCAGGCTCAATTTATTGTCAGGGGCAGTGAAGCTTATTTCAGGGGTCTTCAAGATTATATTTCTTGCTTTAATTATCCTTCTGGCCGGTTTTTCATACCTTTTTTTCACAATGGAAAGGGAAGCTCCATTACTTAAGAAAAACAGGGAGATAATGTCTGTTATCCAGGATAAGAAGGTATTGCTGAAAGAAAAGGAGGATACAAAAAAAGAAGCCCAGGCACGCCTCAAATCCCTCAGCAGCCGCAGCCTCTTAAGGGAAGACAAGATTGCCATACTTGACCTGGAGACAAAGATACAGGTTTGCAACAATGAGATAAATATCATAGAAGGGCAGATAGAGTCTGAAAACCAGCAGATGGATGAAAACAATAAAAGGATCGAAAAGATCAAGGCCAAATCCTTTATTGACAGGCTGCTAAGGCGATAACCCTCCTTCTCTTTTATAATACATGCCCTGTAGGGTATTCTTTTAGCAGGCAGTTATCCTTTTTGATTGTTAATGATTTTTTCATCTCCTCTTCCTTTAATATCTTTTTAAGTATCTTTCCCAAACTGCTTTTAGGCAGGCTTTGCCTGAATTCCACCTTTACCGGCAGCTTATATTTGGCGAGCCTTTTGGCACAAAAGTCTATCAGCGCCTTTTGTGTTAAACTTCTCCCCTCCTTCAGCACTGCAAATACCTTTACAGCCTCCCCGCGGCTAGGATGCGGTATTCCTATTACAGCCGCCTCTTGTATATCAGGATGCGTATATATCACATCTTCGATATCTCTCGGATAGACATTATATCCCCCTGATATAATCAACTCCTTTATGCGGTCAACAATATAGAAATAGCCATCCTCATCCATCCTGGCAATATCGCCGGTATAGAGCCAGCCATCCTTTAAGACATCTTCTGTCTCATTAATATTTTTATAATACCCCTTCATAACCTGCGGCCCCCTGATAATAAGCTCTCCACAGTCACCCTGAGGCGTATCTGATTTGCCATCATTAATATTTACTATACGGCATCGGGTGCTCGGAAATGGCAGCCCTATACTTCCTGCCTTTCTTGTGCCTGAAAAGGGATTCACACACACGATTGGCGATGACTCGGTCAACCCGTATCCCTCAAGTATGGCTGCACCGGTTTTGGCCTCAAATTCCTTTATTACCTCAACCGGCATTGGGGCGCTGCCTGAAAAGCATGCCATTATGGAGGTCATATCAGCCTTTTCAATATCAGGGTGCTTTAAAATATTAATAAACATGGTGGGCACCATTGGTGCAAATGTGGGTCTATATTTTGTAATGGTCTTAATGAGATTTTCTGCCTGGGGTTTTGCCACGATAAGATTCTCCCATCCCATCAGGATAGAAAAATTCATGCACACGGTCAGGCCGAATACATGAAAGAATGGGAGCGCCCCCAGCATGACCTCCTCGCCCTCTTTAAACTGTGGCAGCCAGGCCTTTAACTGCTGCACATGATTACCAAGGTTCCCATGGGTAAGCATAACCCCCTTTGATACACCTGTTGTGCCGCCTGTGTATTGATACATTGCAACATCGTCTGAAGATAAAATTGTTTCAGGTGCAGGGGGTGCCGGTTCTTTTATAAGTTTATTAAAGCAATAGAGATCATCTGCCTTATTGACTGAGGCAGAAAGCCTCTTTTTTTTGCCAAAGAGCCGGAACAAAACCTTTTTAACCGGTGGTAAAAAATCGCCCGCGGTTGCATATATGATCTGCTTAATCTGCGTCTTCGGGCGAAGCCCTATCATCCTGTTTGCAAGCAGGTCAAGGGTAATCAGTATCTTTGCCCCTGAATCATTGAACTGGTGCTCAAGCTCCCTGTCTGAATAGAGGGGATTGTTCATAACAGCAATGGCGCCGATCTTAATGATCGCATAATAACAGACAACACATGAGATCAGGTTTGGCAGCAGGATAGCAACCGCATCACCCTTTCTGACACCAAGGGAGTAGAGATGTGCGCTGAATCTATCAACCATGCTGTTGAGTTTTCTGTATGACACCCTGTAACCTTCAAAATTTAATGCGCTGTTATCTGGAAAATGTCTGGCGCTCATTTCAAGGATATCAGGGAGCAGGGCAATCATGAGAGGTATCTCATGCGGGACGCCTTTTTCATAATGGTTTAACCAGGGCCTTCTATCGTATATGGATGTCGCTTTCATATTGCCTCCTGTCAGGGTTGTTAAGTCGTCTGATGTTTTCACTTCTGCTCCTTAACGGTGTTCAATTTAAAACAGGATATAACAATTATTGTGCCAGAGTTGATAGCTGGTGATAAGTGCTCGATAATATGCCAATTATCAGCAATAGAAAAACTTGAAAAATATTTACTGACAAATAATTACAGGCAAAATATGTATATGGTTGAGCATAAACTGGACAGGAAATTTCAGATTATTCTATAACCCTTCCTATACGCTCCCATCGCACATGCCACTTGTTTTTATCCCATGACCAGTATTTAATTAATGCCTTGCCAACCAGATTGGTTCTGGGCACAAAGCCCCAGAAACGGCTGTCATGTGAATTATCCCTGTTGTCACCCATTACAAAATAGGAATCTTTGGGCACACGAATCGGGCCGAAATTGTCGCGCGCAACAGATTCCGCAGGAAAAACCTGCCTGTCCTTATGTATCTCATGAGGGTTTTTATAAGGAGAACCGTTTATATATACCTCTTTATCTATGATTTTGATCTCATCTCCAGGCACACCTATGACCCGTTTTATAAAGTCCACTGAGCGGTCCATGGGGTATTCAAAAACGATTATATCCCCGCGCTCAGGCTCTCTAACCGCTGGCAGTCTCAAGTCGGTAAAAGGGATCCTGATGCCATATAAAAACTTGTTTACCATCAGATGGTCGCCTATCAGGAGGGTATCTTCCATTGAACTGGATGGGATCTTAAATGACTGTACCATGCATGTCTTTATAACCAGGTAAAGAAAAACGGCCCAGAGAACTGCCTCGATATACTCCCTAAATTTTGACTTTGTTTCTATCTTTGCATGATCAAGAGCCGGTGCATAGTTAACATTTTCCATTTGTTTTATTCTCCTCTGATCAGTTTAAAATGCAGGTATGGCCTTGAATATCCCGAGTAATGCCCCTGCCCCCATAACTGCATAGCGTATTGATGTATGAGCAGAAAGCCATTGAATAATGGGATTTTTCGACTCCTCGTATGCATAAACATGCCTCATTACC
Organism: uncultured Desulfatiglans sp.; assembly: GCA_964643755.1. Taxonomy (GTDB): domain Bacteria; phylum Desulfobacterota; class DSM-4660; order Desulfatiglandales; family HGW-15; genus JAAZBV01. The sequence continues at coordinate 7,336 of CAZXUA010000125.1, forward strand.
CTTAAGACAAAGTCTGTTGATGGATCATATTTTTCTTTCATGACCTACACCTCCGACATAAATGTTCATTAACTTGAACTTGTATTGTCATTCATCAGGGCTCCATAACCTCCTTTATAACATTAGTACACATGGCATTAAAAATAGTTCCCGGAAAAATTATTTAAGAGAAAAAAGCCATTATGTAACAACATTGTATGAAGGTAAATTATCACGCAAAGCCGCAAAGAACACCAAGAAAAACAATTTATTATAAGTATTTACATTTGCGACTTTGTGTGAGATTCAGCTTTTTTACGAAACCATAATTATTGGGTATTCAGTTTATTTTTAAACTTGTTCCCATGCTCCCCCTGAGAAGAACATGTTTGATGTTCAGCGTCCTTTTAGCACTTTATACAAACATCAATCAACGCTTTATTTGCAGGAGCATAATCCCTCTTACTTGAAAAACGCCATTATTTTAAATCATCATTACCCTTAATGTACAGGACTAAAGCGGGTATCAAACAATAGTAATACTGAAAATTTCTTGATTTTTCAGGTGAATAGACATAAGGATAAATCCATATTTTGATTTATGCTATTCGAAAAAAATAGTAATTAAAGGTGGTTATGGAGTTTTGAATGCCTTTCGCTGAAGGCTGAATGCTAAAGGCTGACCGCTTGCATCTAAAAACGAGGATTTTTAGATGCGCATTAATTAAGGAAAACGGATGAGAAAAATAAAGACAGCCCTTGTGATTATAATATTTATATTGCTATTTTTGATGACCACCAGTTCCTCTGCCACAGAATTGAAATGGGAAAAAACTGCACAATCAGCCTTTTCCAGGGCAATGTCCGAAAAAAAGAAGATATTGCTCTTTGTTGGAAGAGATGACTGCGGTAAATGCAGGTACATGCTAACGCAGGTCTTTGAATCAGCGAAGCCGCCGGTAAAGAGCTTGCTTGGAAATAACTTTGTCCTGTGGTTTTCCGATGCGGATAAAAGCACTGAATGGCATCGTACTGCCAGCGATCTAAGCGAGATCCCATTACCTCTTATCTGTATTATTGATCCGGATAGTAATGATAAGGTATATGAAGATCGAACCACTGGTATACAACACAGCCCTGATTTTTACTCCCGTCTGTTAAAATACATTAAGAAGGGGAATTAAAATAGAAGATAAGTTTTCTGCAAAATATTATTAAGCAGTTGTTTTGGATTTTAAATCTTTAATCTTTAACTTTGAACCTTGAACATTGAATTAATATGTGTTTAGCACGTAGATATGGATGATAAACTGTTAGAAAAATGAAAAATATTGTTTTATTATGATCAAGACTTATTGGATTTTGTAGATAAACAGAAACAATATTATCATTGTTATGGTTTTTGAGGCACATACTTATTAAATAATATTTTAGGGGAAGCTATGAAATATTTACTAACAATCTTTATATTATTATCAATTTCAACTCACTACTTTGCTGAATATGACTGCGAAAAAGGGGAAGGTGAAATTGAAACTGTAAATAAAATAGATAGAAGGTAAAGTTTTAAAAACGATAACGCTGGAAAATAAAACCGAGTTTATATTTTGTGAAACCAACCTTTGTGAAGATTATGGATTTCCTGTGCTTCTATACATTAAGAAAAATAATAAAATATATAGATCAATTCAATTGACTGAAGTAGGCCTGCAAGAAAAGCAAATACACCAACCCACCCAAAACTATTATTACTTTGATTGCTATACAGGTGGGAATAGCATAAATGCCGAATACAGAAAGGCGTTATTAATTGAAGATAATAATGGTTTTTATTTTGCAGGTTTTTTTACAGGGTATGAGGATATTGATGAAGATAACGTCAAAGATTTCTTCATATTTAAAGAGTTTCATACTGAAAGTGCTCATGTGGATTGGCAATATAAAAAAGCAAAAATGATACTCAAGAACAATATACTTACTATGCCAAATTCTAAAAACCCATAACAACTGCGTCAATAGCGGACCGGCGTAAACAACCACATCGGCCGGTTACGCGGGGTTAGTTTTCATGAGATATAATTATGGAAAAAGAATGCGTGTATGGACTACAAAGTTGATATGGAAATATTGCACGCTATTTTATCAACTGTACAACATTTTATCACTGCATTTTTTAAAAGCGAGGAATGAAATATAATGACTTCTGAAAAGCGAAATTTCGATAAAGAGGCTGCATCATGGGATGAAAATCCTGTAAGGGTCAAGCTGGCAAAGGATGTGGCCTCTGCCATAACAAAACAGATCACCCTGACCCATGAAATGGATGTTATGGACTTCGGTTGTGGCACTGGACTATTATCGTTTCAACTTCAGCCCCTTGTCCATTCTATTACAGGCGTTGACAGTTCACAGGGGATGCTGGATGTATTTAACAAGAGGATCAATGAGTTAAAGCTTAGTGAAGTTAAAGCTTTATATCTCGATCTTGACAGGGGCGATATACTTAGCGGGTCATATGATCTTGTTATGAGCAACATGACCCTTCACCATGTCAAGGAGCTGAAATCTCTTTTCCATCAATTTCAAAATATCATTCTCCCTGGAGGTTATCTCTGCATTGCTGACCTGGACCTGGATGATGGCATGTTCCATGTTGATAATACAGGAGTATTTCATTCCGGGTTTGACCGGGCTGAGATGCGAGAGGTTTTTAGAGATACAGGGTTTGAAAATATACAGGATATTACTGCTGCAGAAGTCATGAAACCGACAAGTAAAGGAGAAATGAGGCGGTTCACCATATTTCTTATGACAGGTCAGAAGAGATAAGATGACGCAGAGCGTCAAAAGAGCCGTTCCCACGGGGACCGTGGGAACGAGGGCGAGGAGGATATATGAGTAGAGCTATTCTTAGTATCATCATGATCCTGTTTTGTACTGCCGCATTTGATCAGGCAGTTGATGCTGCTGCACGAAAAGTGTCTGCATGCACACGTGAAACGCTTCAGAAGGTAGTTGACAGCTATATTGTGGCTCAAGAGACCGGGGATATCACAAAGGCGCTGCTTGCCGATAATGTTAAGTACATTGAAAACATGTCGGAGATCAAAAAGAAGGAGGGGCTCTGGAATACTCCTTTAGCAATAGATTTTTATCGCAGTTTTCTTGATGTGCTTGCCTGCCGCACATTCACTGAGGTAATCGTTGCAAAGGGAGATGATCCCTATGTTATTGGCACGCGTCTAAGAATTGAGGGCGGCAGGATTTCTGAGATCGACAGCATGGTCACGAAAAAGTCTGACTGGTTATTTAATGCTGCTGATTACCTTAAGTACTCAACCATGGAAGACTGGAGAATGTTGAACAAGGATGAACAGGTTGATCGTGAAACCCTGATCAGGGCCTGTAACGCATACTTTGATGCCTTTTCAGACAGGGCTGTGAAGGTGCCATTCAACAAACCATGCGCGCGCCTTGAAGGGGGTATGTATACTGCAAAGAATTTTGATGACCCTAATGCCTCCTGTTCTGTGGGATTTCCTGAAGGAGATGACAAGCTCCCTATACTCAAGAGGGATTATGTTGTGGATGTTGATATGGGTGTAGTAAATATCTTCTGTCGTTTTGGAAGGCCGCCGGGAATGCCTGATTCACATACATTCAGGGTGGTAAATGGCAAGATCAGGTATGTTCATACACTGACACCCGGTGTTCTTGGTCTGGATTTCAATGCAATCATGGGGCCGCCTAATAGGGCAAAAGCAAAAGTACCGCTATCGGTTCAATAACAGATAAATCATTATTAACTCAAGGAGGAAAATTAATGAAGACAGCTATTTTTACTCTTCTTTTCTTCGTATCTTCTGGTTTTGCATGGGCACAAACCTCAATAGAAATAGATGCATTTGGTAATAAAATTAAATTTACAAAACCGGATGAAAAGGTATGGAACCTTGTCAAGGAGACCGCTCCTAATGAAGGCGAAAAAGGCGTTCTGGTTTTTAAACATGAAAAGATCATGGGTAAAAAAGGGGCGCCATCTGAGCCTGTTATATCACTCATTTATGAACAGGTTCCGAAATCGATGAATGCCGCTGCATATGCAATGAAAGGTTTGGAGGATATAGAAAAGTCTTTAAAAATAATATGGGAGCTTCTGGGCGGATATCCTGATTACTCATCTGACCAGCATTCTGTTGTATATAAGGCAAAGTACGCAAAATCGGGTATCCCCCACAGGGTTTATCTCTGTTATATCCTTTATAATAATACAGGTATTGTTATCATTGCTGACTCCACAGATGATGTTTTCAAACAGGTGGATGAGGATATGAGCGTTTTTATTAAATCTGTGGTCATTCAGCCATAAAAAAATGATTGCATGGCTTTTCATTTGGTATTTTATGTCAGTTACTGATGTTTGTACCCTTGCCTTAAAAGGGAATCTTATTAATCAATATTATAAAAGGAGGGAAGTATGAAGAGGTATAGCGCTGAATTTTTTGGTACATTCTGGCTGGTTCTTGGTGGGTGCGGCAGTGCTGTTCTGGCTGCTGCGTTTCCGGATGTAGGCATTGGTCTTCTTGGTGTCTCCCTTGCCTTTGGTCTGACTGTGCTCACAATGGCCTTTGCCATAGGGCATATATCAGGCTGCCACCTTAATCCTGCTGTCTCCATTGGTCTGTGGGCAGGTGGCAGGTTTCCGGCCAAAGATTTAATCCCATATATCATTGCACAGGTCTTAGGCGGTATTGCTGCCGGCGGCATTTTATATCTGATTGCCAGTGGCAAGGCAGGCTTTGATGTTTCAACAGGTTTTGCATCAAACGGTTATGGGGCGCATTCACCCGGTGGATATAATATGCTGGCTGCCATTATATGTGAAGTGGTTATGACCATGATGTTTCTTATTGTTATACTCGGGGCTACAGACAGCAGGGCTCCGGCTGGTTTTGCGCCGATAGCAATCGGGTTGTGCCTCACCCTTATACACCTGATAAGCATTCCTGTTACCAATACCTCTGTAAACTCTGCACGCAGCACAGGTGTTGCAGTGTTTGCGGGCGGATGGGCTCTTGCTCAGCTCTGGCTGTTCTGGGTGGCACCCATTGTTGGAGGTGTGATAGGTGCAGCGATTTACCGCTTTATTGGCTGTAATGAAAAATAGACTCATTATTATCGATACAGCGTCATTCTATGCAAGGAAGGCATTGCAGATTAAAGGCGCTGTATTCCATATGCCTTGATGCAGAGATCCCAATGGTGCTTATTAACCAGAGAGTAAAAATATAGTATCCCGCTTTTCAACTCTACTTAAAAGGAAAATCTGTCATGTTAGCAAACCTCGGTTCTTTTTTTGCAGACAAATTCAGAAGGATAATCCCTGATTCCTTCATATTTGCATTAATCTTGACCTTTATTACCGGAATCCTCGGAATGATTATAATAGAGGATATCACTCTATTGGCAATTATCAAGGCATGGTATAAGGGCTTCTGGGACCTTTTACAGTGTGCAATGCAGATGGTGCTTATCCTTGTTACCGGATATGCCATAGCCATATCCGGACCTGCAATGAAAGCAATCGATGTCCTGGCCTCAAAAATAAAAAGACCGTTAATGGTCTATATAATAGTTGTATTCATGGGCGGGATTTTCGTCCTGATAAGCTGGGGCTTTATCGTTCTTACAGCGGTCCTTGCAAGGGAGCTTGCAGCAAGGGTAAAAAAGGTGGATTACCGCCTGCTCACCGCCTGTGTTTATGCATCCTTTTTGCCATGGCACGGAGGGCTCTCAGGTTCTATCCCCCTTACAATGAATACGCCCAATAATTTTCTGATTGAAAGCGGTATTGTCACATCCACAATACCCACATCTCTGACCCTTGCAAGCCATATGAATATCCTCTGTGGAGCGGCGCTTCTTCTTACCCTCCCGGTTCTTATGATGCTACTTATACCGGCGGATAATAAGATTTTGACCTTTGAGGATCTCAGGGATGGGGATTTACAGGAAAAGGAGATGAGCATAGCTGAAGAGGCAGAGGTATTGAAACTCCCAGGCAAGAATCTCTCTGATATCCTTAATAACAGTTTTATCATACAGTTTTTAATCTCCCTTGCAGGTCTATGGTACATTGTCTGGCACTTCTCTGAACGGGGTTTTGATCTGAATCTCAATGTAATGAATTTTATTTTTATCATTATCGGTCTTTTATGTCATAAAACACCTGCAAGGTATGCAGTTGCCATGAAGAGATCATGCAGTAATGTCTCTGGCATCATTTTGCAGTTCCCCTTTTACGCCGGGATAATGGGGATTATGATCTATACAGGGTTGGGCAAGGTGATCTCAGACTGGATAGTGGGGTTTGCAAGTGTTAACACATTTCCGTTTATATCTCTTATGATGAGCGGAATTATGAATATCTTTATACCCTCCGGCGGCGGTGAGTGGGCGGTTATCGGACCAACTGTCATGGAGTCTGCACAGACACTGGGGGCGAGTCTGCCACCTGATGAACTAGCGAGATTTCTGGCAAGGTCTTCAATGGCTGCGGCCTATGGGGATGCCTGGACCAATATGATTCAGCCATTCTGGACACTCACATTCCTTCCTGTAGTAGCAAAGGGAATAAGGATGCAGGCCAGGGATATAATGGGGTATACATTTATCGCACTGATATGGTCAGGGATAATATTTGCAGTCTGCGTGAGCTTCCTGCCTGTTTAAGGGGTTCTATGTTGCATCAATACTATCAAGATATAAGGTGTCAGGGCACAAATCCTGCCCATTCTTCCAGGAGATTGTACCCAACAATAGGGATGATCAGTGGTTAAAAAATAATTGGTGCTTTTTCAGTCACAACTCAAAGAGATGATAGATCAGAGATTTACAATAAATATACTTTTATCAGCCACCTATGACCAATGAATTCAAGATGATCACCGATGTTGCTCCTAAAAATATTCTTAAAAATGTCTGAATGTTCCATTCCCGCAATATAGAAAGGCTAAATTTCAATAT
>CAZXUA010000126.1:0-13946 GCA_964643755.1 uncultured Desulfatiglans sp.
TGAAAATGACTCAAAACCCTTGCGCCAGAGGCTCTCATGTTTAGAACAAATTTACCGTGGCCAACTGCTCCCTGTGAAACAGATACTTGGTATCATACCTCTTTAAAGTTTTACGCCCTCAAGACCTTTAAGTGTTGTAGCAGAGAAGTCAGCTAATTTTTTACAGTGATTTTCCATGATCCTTTTTATAGTGTCATAAAGAGACCTAACATTTTCAATATTTATTAGGGCGCACAAATGAAAGGAAGGTTACAATTTTTTTAATTGATAGTATTTTTCTTGGTATTAGGAGACATAAAAAAGATTTTCCCGGTGGAGAGGTGGTTCCACCGGGAAATAAAAGCGCCAGCAGAAGGGTGTAAATCCTGGCACTGAGATCAGATTCACAATTTAATAGACCCATAATTAATTATTGATCTTTTTTTTCTCCTTTTGTCGGAACCGGTGGAACAGAGGTTACAATAAAAATTGATTTTGTAATACTGGTCGTGATTCATTTTCTATATAGTGCTCATCCAGAAAAAGGTTATTTCAGTATTAAGCTTTCAGCATTCAGCTATCAGATGTCAGCCAATTCATGTTTTATATGCTTTTGGCTGAAAGCTGAATGCTCATGGCTGACGGCTTTTATTTAAAAACGACAGTTTTTGGATGATAGCTGTGTAACCTTCTATTTTGCCGGACGACTAATGATTGAAATAGTTATATCAATTTTTGTATTATGGTGAATAATGGGCAAGAGAAAGACTTACTCAGGCGTTTTTAAAGCGAAGGTTGTGATAGAATTTCTTGGCGGTAAAACAGGGCTTGAAGAGCTGGCAGAAAAATATCAGGTTCACCCCAATCAGATAAAAAACTGGAAAACCATTTTATTCAAACGGGCGCACCTGATATTTGTTGATAGAAGGCAGGGTAATAATCTATATCCCTTAGAAAAGCATCATGCAGGGTGAAACTACGATAACAAGAGACATGGATATTATCAGCCAGGTTATAGAGGGCCGGACTAACGCATTTGAGACTCTGATTACAAGATACGGGGACTTTGTTTTGCGTATTGTAAAAAGGCATATACCCTGCAATGAAATAGAGGATGTTACGCAGAATGCTTTTTTAAGGATATATCAGTCTCTGCCAATGTATAAGGGGACAGGGGAGTTGAGGGCATGGCTCTCCTCTATTGCAGTGAGAACATGTTATGATTACTGGAGAAAGGCATATAAATCACGTGAAATATCAATGAACTGCATAACCGAGGACCACCGGAAATGGCTTGAAAATGCAGTCACTGAAGAGTCTATATCATTGATTAAGGATAAAGATGGTAAAAGAATGGCAACCGAGTTACTGGAATGGGCGCTGGGGAAACTGTCTGCAGAAGAGAGGATGGTTCTGGAACTTATCTATCTTGAAGGGCGCTCAGGCAGAGAGGTCGCTGATCTTCTTGGTTGGAGCATTGCCAATGTAAAGGTAAGATCATTCAGGCTAAAAAGAAAACTGAAATCGATCTTAAACTCAGCATTAAACAGATAGGGGGATATTATGAAAAAAATAAGGGGAAAAGAGGTCGAAAATGTTTTGGGTCTATTCAGAGAGGTTCATAAAGATAAAGAAAACCTGACAGTCAGTGATGGCTGGAAAAGAGATGTAATGACCCTGATCAGGAAAGGTGCACAACAGGAACATGAAGCAGGCTATTTTGAAATGTTTCAGCAGTTAGTCTGGAGACTTTCGCCTGTCACATGTGTTCTTGCAATATTATTGTGTTATATGCTGAGCCAGACAAATGTTATATCAGATTATGAACTGGTAAAATTCTTTTTTGCTGACCCTTCAGATTTGAGTTTTTTCTCACTGTATAATGTTTAGTAAGGAGAAAAAATGAACAAAATAAAACTGATAATCGGCGTTATTCTGGTGTTTGCAGTAGGCATACTGGCAGGGGCTATCTGTACAGGGTTCTACTTCCAGGGTCAACTGAAACAGTTTATCGCTGATGGGCCTCCAATGGATATGAGGATAAGAAGGGTGCTGGATGAGTTTTCAAAGGATCTTGATCTATCAGATACCCAGAAGATCGAGATAGAAAAGATCTTGCGTGATGCGCAGGAAAAGATACTTGAGCTCAGAAGAAACACCTTCCCTCAAATGGAGGAGTTGAATGAAAAGACCCTTGATCTGATCAGGGAAAAACTTGATGAAAAACAGAGGGAAAAATTCAATAGCTTTTATAATAAAATGAAAAATTTCCAGGACAGATTCGCTGTAAGGCTGGATTTTCCCGGAAGGCCCTTTTCTCCTGAGCTTGATGAGATGAAATCCCGGCTGAGCCTTACACCGGAACAGAGATCAGATATTGAAAAAATATTAAAAGATGGCTTTAACAGCCGTGAAAATATCATGAAGGAGAGCAGAGAAAGGGGCTCTCATGATTTTTCAACCATAAGGAATAAGATGATGGAGATTGATGCGCTTGAAAACAGAAAGATAGAGTCAATCCTGACTGAAGAGCAGATGGATAAATTTAAAAAATTTATGGAAGAAAGAGGCCGGAGAAGAGGGCCAGGGCCTGGCCAGGCACCTTCCGATAACCCTTTTCCACCTCCGCCGCAGTGGTAACTGCATTATCCCGGGTTTATCAGGCTTATAAAAACCCGGGATACCCCTTTAATAACCCATCGATTATTCTATCATTTTTAATACCGATCCAAAGATGATCCCTTTTTTTTATTTCACTATGGTTTCTCTTTACATACTTTTCTTTCTCATTATATAAACACCCTTAATTAAATGGTTTGACCCGATGAAAAACTTGCATTTAGAGATTAACATGACTACAAAATCCATGAAAAGGAATGTGTTTTATTATGCCCAATGATCACACAAAAAATGTCCTGATTATTGGAGGTGGCGTGGCAGGCATGTCTGCCGCAAAGAGGCTTGCAGGCCATTCTGTAAATGTACACCTTGTTGAAAGGTCAGATTACCCTGGCGGCCATGCCTCTAAGTGGGCATGCATGGCCACTCTTCAATGCCAGTACTGCGGCGCCTGTTTAAGCCATGACCTTATCCGCGAAACAGAAGAGCTCAAAAATATCACCCTGTATAAAGGGTGCGTGGCGGACTCCATACAAAACCTTGAGGGGGCTTACCGGGTACATATTAAAGGCCTCATTGATAAAGAGCTTTTTGTGGATGCAATATTTCTTGCAACAGGCTTTACCCCGTTTGACCCTGCCGGTTTGAGTTTTTTTGAATATCATGAAAAGGGTGTAATAACCACGGCGGAGCTTAGCAGGATAATAAAAGATGAAACCCTCATGGAGGCAGTACATAATAAACCTTCGCCATCCATTGCATTTATCCAGTGTGTCGGGTCAAGAAACCGTGAACTCGGGCTGGATTACTGCTCCCAGGTCTGCTGCAAAACCGCTGTCCGGTTTGCAAACAGGATAACCAGTATGATCCCTGATGCATCTGTTACCATTTTTCATATGGATCTCCAGACCTGCGGAAAGATGTTCCGCACTCAGGTTACCAACCTTAACAGCAGGGTCAATCTGGTACAGGGGATGCCTGGCAAAATATTGCCTGTTGAAAATGACCGGCTCAGATTATTCCGGGAAGATAGAGATACAGGCGCAAGGCAGGCATCTGATTTTGATATGGTTGTCCTCACCATTGGCATGCAGCCCTGTGACACACCGGATCAGGCGGTAAACCTGGGCCTTGAGCTGGACAGATGGGGTTTTATCTCTCAGAATAGCCCCGGCAGCAGAGAAAGAATCTATTCAGCAGGGGCGATAAACGGACCTATGGACATATTATCAGCCATAGAGCAGGGTATCTCTGCTGCGCACGATTGTCTTAAGGATATGGGGCTCACACCGGCAGATTCAGACAGGCCAGTTGCAGTGCTTGGTGGAGGAGATGAAGGGCGTATCGTCGCAAAGGCGCTGAAGGATTCAGGCCACAGGGTCTGCCTATTTGAAAAGGGAACTGACCTGCCTGCCCCTGATGGGGTGACCCTGTTCCCTGAAAGTAATATAAAGGAGTTATCAGGGGTTGCAGGTGATTTTATCATCATGGCCGAATCAGATAACTCCCCTGTTCAGATCAGGGTATCGGCAATTGTTGTTGCTACAGGGGCTGATGTAAAAAGGCTCTCAGATGAAAAGGGTGTACCTGCAAGCGGGCAGGTTATCGCTCTTGATGCTTTCAGGCAAAGGGCTGTCAGGGAAATCACAAACAGCTATAAAAATATTATTTTCTGGCTGGATCATGCCTCCCCTGAAACCAGGGCAAACAGCAGAAATCTGCTTTTATCTGCCATTGAGGCAAAAGAGGCAGGGGCAAATGTAACTGTAATGATGGAAAAGATGCTGGTGCATGATATTGAAGGGCAGATGCTTTATGACTCCGCACGCCACAAAGGCATCAGGTTTTTACGCGCCCATACCCCGTCAGATATTCTCGTAGCAGAAATTAATGGAGGTATAAACGTCAAGATAAATGAGGCGACACTTTCTGGCCTTACCATAGATGTACCCTGTGACCTGCTTGTTATACCTGAGAGGTTAAAGGCAGCAGAAGAGAACAGGAGACTATCCGGGATACTACGGCAGGAGATGGATATTGAAGGGTTTCTCCAGTCACCGAATCCAAGGCACCGCAGGGTTCAGAGCGCAAGGAAAGGGGTCTTCTATGCCGGTTCATGCCATGATGATATAAGCGAAAAGGATCTTCTTCATGAGGTAAGGACAATAAATGCACTTATCAGCCTTATGCCTCATGATGAAAGTTCATGTCAGGCCTATGCTGTTATAGATGCGGGCAAATGCGGTAAATGCCTCACATGTCTCAGGATATGCCCCCATGCTGCTGTTATGCTGGAAAACCATGCGCCCTCTATCTCTGCCAGCGCCTGTCTTGCATGCGGCCTGTGTGTTGGATCATGCCCCGCATCAGCCATTTCTATAAAGGGTAGAGAAACAGATGGAGCAGGGCCATCCGATCCATCAGGTGCTCTCATATTTGCCTGCAAAAGGGCCCTTGCCATTGCGAATAATTCCCCTGATAAAATGAATGAATCCTTAAAGGGGTGTAAAATCATCCCCATTGATTGCGCATGCAGCCTTGACCCAAAACTTTTAATAGACCGATTTGCGGCAGGGGCACAAAGGATAATGGTAATGAGCTGCCACCCTGAAAACTGTGTCTCTATTCACGGCAACAGCTCTGCGGGGAAAAAGGCAGAAAGGATTTTTAAGGATACAGGCCTCCCGCGATCAATGCTGAGCATTCATGCGATAGCTGCAAATGAACCTGTGCGCCTGGCAAATCTAATCAAAGGGGCATTAAGCCAAGAGGATATTTCTGATGAATAATATAGCCATTAACCACAATTCAAACCTTTTGACCCTATTAAACCGGCATGAGCGGGGTGATAATGCTATAGACTGTCTTACCTGCGGGATATGCCTCTCCAGGTGTTCATGGTATGATGGAGAGGGAGGCCCCAATCCGCGAAGGATGGTCAGGATGGCACAGCTCGGGCTTGATAATCTGCTTGCACAGAGCCCTATGATCTGGGACTGCATGATATGCAATCACTGCACAACCGCATGCCCTATGGGCATCAGGATGGCTGATATAGTAAGAATGGCCAGGGGTCTTCCGGAGGCAGAGGCCATTCTGCCTGAGAGCATAAAGGAAGGCATTATTACCAGGCTTGAAACAGGAGATGTGAACGGTTTTTCAGAGGATGATTTTAATGAGACAATCGAGTTTTTAAATGAAGAGATAGCAGATGAAAATGATGACCCTGATGCCCTTATCCCAAACAGCATAAAGGGAGCAAAATATCTTTATCTGCCTAACCCCAGGGAGCTTTCAGCAAACCTCCTGCACCTTAAGGCAATGGCCAGGCTCTTTCATGCATCAGGCGAGACATGGACAATGTCACCCAGGCATACAGATGTTACTAACTGGGGATATTTTTCCGGGGATGATGAGGCAGCAAAAAAAATGGTGCTTCAGATAGTTGAGGCAACTGAGGAGCTTGAAATAGAGACCCTGGTGCTTTCCGAATGCGGGCATGGTTTTTTTGTGCTCAGGAATCTGATACCGGAACTGATAGGCCGAAATCCAAAATTCAATGTAAAGAGCATTGTTGAATTCACACTTGAACAGGTGAAGGCCGGTAAGATCAGGCTAGATAAGGATGCACACCCCTACCCGATCATGTACCATGACCCATGCAACCTGGGCAGAAAATCAGGGGTGTTTGATACGCCGCGTGAACTGTTAAGCCTTGTCTGCAAGGAGGTTGTTGAACTGAATCCGAACAGGGAAAACGGCATCTGCTGCGGTGGCGGAGGCGGGCTTTTACAGGACAGTGCAAGCACAAAAAAAAGGATGATATCAGGCAAGGCAAAGGCGGACCAGATGAAAAGCACAGGGCTTAAACATATTGCAGCCCCATGCCTTTCATGTCACAGGCAGCTAGGGGAGCTGGCCAAACATTATAAACTGGATATCAAGGTTGATACTGTGGCTGCCCTTGCTGAAGAGGCGCTGATTGAATGATCATTTCACGCCCGGTTTATTTTTTAGCCCGTTAAGGGGGAATGAATTATATGTTTCTTAAAAAGGTCACCATTTTACATGACAAATTTCCAACGAAGGCCTATTACCCTTTTAATCTTGAAATATTCAAAAACACCGCAAGTCTTGATCTGGCATCCCCTGTCACCATTTTTACAAGTGAGAATGGCACAGGAAAATCAACGTAGCTGGGGGCAATAAGCAGAAAATGCGGGATATATAACAGCAGCAGATATATCCAGTAAATAAGAAGGAGATTAGCCATGAGGATTAATGTCAGGCCGGCAAGGCCTGAAGAGATGGATGAGCAAAGAAGAATAGCCACGGAAACAAATGTGCTTCCGCCTGGTTTTATCTCACATGAATTCATAAGCGGGATCACCCATGATATGACCCTCTGCGCAGAGGTTATGTAATCTATAATGTAGAGCCCAATATTTCCAGTGCAGGCTTTGGTCAACGTGTAACAATCAGGGAAATGGCATGGTTATCAATAAGCGCATATTACAGTCTGTGGAACCATTTCACTAATATGCGCCTTGCCCAGAATATCATCTGGATGCAGGCGCCTATTGATGACCCCATGCCCCACCTTATGCTGGAGCCAAGGAGACTGAATATAAAATCAGGTAACGGGTTTCTGGCCAGGATTGTTGACGTTGAAAAGGCCATACCCATGCGGGGATACAGTGAAGATGGAGAGATTGTTTTTGAAATTGCTGATGATGAAATATGCCCGTGGAATAATGGCACATGGCACATGATTGTATCAGATGGCAAAGCATCCATCAAAAAGACAAAAAAGGGAGCTGAATTATCCATGAATGCGAACAGCCTTGCAATGGTGCTGTTTGGTCAGTTGAGTACAACCGGCGCTGCAAGGATGGGTATCATTGATGTAAAAAAGAAGAATGTTCTGACTCAATATGATCGGCTTTTTAAGACAGAATATATGCCATTTTGCAGCGATATAATATAGGGAGACAACATGGATATTAAAACTATTATAGAAAATCTGGAATCCACTGCTGATATGAAATACAAAAGGGCTGAGATCGATGAGGCTGTGAGCCGAAGGGAAGAGGTCACCCCTTTTCTGATCGATATTCTCAAAAAGGCGCTGGAAAACCCTGATGAAATTGCAGAAAAACAAAATTATATGGGCCACATGTATGCATTATTACTGCTGGGCCATTTTAAAGAAAAAAGCGCTCATGAACTTATATTGAAGCTGTTCAGCCTTCCTGATGAAAAGTCATCTGATCTGTTCGGAGATATGGTAACTGAAACCTTGCCCAATATACTTCTCAATACCTGCGGTGGTTGTTTTGACGGCATTAAGGAGCTTGCATTGAATACAAACGCATATGAATACTGCCGTGGTTCTGCCTTAAAGGCAATGAACTTTGGGGTGGCAGAGGGCTCCATTTCAAGAGAAGAGGTATTATCATTTTTCAAAACCATTCTGGAAAACAGGAGGTCAGAACCTTCATCGTTTTTCTTTGATGAACTAGCCACCTGCGTGTGCGATATTTATCCGGAGGAGTTAATGGATATCATCAGGGAATATTATGAAGATAAATACATTGATCCAGGTTATATAGACCTTGATTCATTTGAAGATGCCTTAAAGACTGGGAAGGGAAAATGCCTTGAGCTTAATAAAAAGGCGATGGAATATAGATCCCTGGACAATATACACTCTGTATTGTCTGGCTGGGCATGTTTTGAAGAGAACAAAAACAGGGGATTTTATGGAGGGAATTACGATTACGATTTCAACCCCGGAACTGCTTTTCATAATGCCCACCATAAGAAAAAGAATAAAAACAAAAACAAGATGAGCAAAGCATCTAAAAAGAAAAACAGGAAGAAGAGGTAATGGGTGATATTAATGCGCCTCATCCCAGTTTTTACCATAACCCGCATCTACCTTGAGGGGGACAGAAAGTTTATATACCTCCTCCATCTCTTTCTTTAACAGCTCCGGCATTATGGCTATCTCTGCCTCCGGGACCTCAAATACAAGCTCATCGTGCACCTGGAGCAGCATGCGGGTCTTGTACCCTTCCCTTTTCAACTTGGTATGTATATTTATCATTGCCATCTTAATAAGGTCAGCAGCGGTCCCCTGTATGGGTGTGTTAATGGCAATGCGCTCTGCCTCTGACCTTATCATATTATTGTCACTGTTTATCTCAGGTATATACCTTCTCCTGTTAAAGAGCGTTGTTACATACCCCTTTTCCCTGGCCTGTTCAGCCATGGTCTCCCTGTACCTTGCAACACCCCTGTACCGGCTGTAATATGACTCTATATACTCCCTTGCCACCTTGATATCTATATTCAATTCATCAGAGAGTTTTTTTGCCCCCATGCCGTAGATAATGCCAAAATTTATCGCCTTTGCAATCCGTCTCATCTCAGATGTCACATTTTCCATCTCAACCCCAAGTATCTCCGATGCGGTGCGGGTATGTATGTCCTGCCCCTTTTGGAATGCCTCGATTAGGGCAGCATCTTCCGAGTAGTGGGCAAAGAGCCTCAGCTCCACCTGGCTGTAGTCTAAAGAGAGCAGGTAATGACCATCATCAGCTATAAAGCCCTTTCTTATCTCCCTCCCCTCTTCTCCCCTGATAGGGATATTCTGCAGATTGGGGTTACTGCTGCTTAACCTCCCTGTTGCTGCCACTGTCTGATTATATGACGTGTGTATTCTCCCGGTTCGGGGATTAACAATCTTTACCAGCGCATCAAGATAGGTGGACTTGAGCTTGGCAAGGGTTCTGTATTGCAGGATGAGCTCCGGTATCTTGTGACCCTCAAGGGCAAGTTTTTTAAGAACTTTAACATCTGTAGAAGATGATTTTGTCTTAATAGTCTTCTTCTGGACTGGCAACTCAAGCCTTTCAAAAAGAATATGGGCAAGCTGCTGCGGAGAGTTAAGGTTGAAATCGGTACCGGCCTCCCTGTAAATCTCTTTTTCAAGCTCCCTGATACGCATGCTGAATGAATGAGACATCTCCCTGAAAAAGGGGATATCTATCTTTATACCGGTAACCTCCATATCCATAAGCACAGGAAGGAGCTTCATTTCGATGTTATGAAAAAGCTCCTGGTTCTGATCTTCCCTGAGCTGTTTTTCAAGGATGGCCTTGATCTTTAAGGTTATGTCAGCATCCTCGCATGAGTACTCCATTGCCCTTTCAACCTGGACACCTGAAAAATTTATCTCCGCCTTTCCCCTGCCAACCACATCATTATATGAGATCATTTTATGGTTCAGGTAGTGCTGTGCAAGAAAATCAAGGTTGTGCTGCCGTAAGCCGGGGTTGATCACGTATGATGCAACCATTGTATCAAAATAGATCCCCTTGAGATCAATGCCGTTGTTCCTGAAGATAATCGCGTCATACTTTATGTTCTGTCCAACCTTGAGGACATTCTCATCCTCAAGAACACCCTTGATGATATTAATTGCCCTTTGTTTATCAATCTGTCTGGGTGCGCCAAGGTACATATGAGCCAGAGGCAGGTAATAACCGGTATCAGGCTCAAGGGAAAAGGATATGCCAACAAGCCCGGCTGTGTGGGGGTCTGTGCTCGTGGTTTCAGTATCCACAGAGACAAGGCCGTTTCTATTTATCTTTTCTGTAAGATATATAAGCTCCTGCTCATTCATGATGAGCTTATATGCATTTTTGACAGCGGTTTTTCGCGATGTAAACTGCTCCCACAGCCCCTTGAATTCCAGTTCCCGAAAGAGGTCAGAGAGCTTGTCAGCATCAGGCTCATTTATCTTAAGATCATCCGTATCGCATCTGAGGGGCACATTGCAGTTTATGGTTACCAGCCTTTTGCTCAGCAGGGCATCATCACGTGACTTGATCAGGTTTTCCTTTAATTTGGTCTTTGTAATCTTATCAATCTGTGCATACACATTTTCAAGGGATCCAAACTCCTGTATAAGTGAGAGCGCAGTCTTTTCACCAACCCCTTTCACACCCGGAACATTGTCGGAAGCATCACCGGAGAGCCCCATAAGGTCAATTATCTGGGACGGTTCAAGCCTGTATTCATCACGCAGGGTGGCAAGATCAGTCACCTTATCCTTCATGGTATCCCACAGGGAGGTCTTTTCAGAGATGATCTGCCTGAAATCCTTGTCGCCTGTCACAACAACTATATTATAACCCTTTCCTTCACCCTTTTTTGTTAATGTGCCTATGATATCATCCGCCTCAAAACCGGGCATCTCTATCATCTTTACGCCAAGCAACTGTATTATGGACCTTATGTAAGGGAGCTGCTCCACAAGGTCTTCAGGCATAGGAGGCCTTGTTGCCTTGTACTTATCATACATCTCATGCCTGAAGGTTGGGCCTTTTGAATCAAGGGCAACCGCCGCATATTCCGGGCCTTTATCCTCAAAGAGCTTGAGCAGCATCTTTGTGAAACCGAAAATCGCATTAGTCCTAAGCCCCTTGCTGTTAGAAAGATAGCCTATGGCATGATATGCCCGGTAAATATAGGAGTTGCCATCTACAAGATAGATTGTATTATTATTTTGTGTCATTATTAAACCTCTGTCTGGGATGGGTTAATATAGGCCGGATGTTCACTAAAAGGCAAATGGTAATTTTCTGGATATTTTAATTATCTTTGCCATAAAATATTTCAAGTTGATATTATGAATCATGATCAAATAAATTAAAACGATCAGCCATCAGCTTTCAGCTATTAGCTAAAAAATTAAAAAAAGATTTTGCTGACCGCTGACCGCTGACTGCTGAAAGCTCCATCCGGAAATTGTATCTTTCTGGATGGCCACTAATTAACCTTATCATAGAGATGCAAAATGAAAACCTTTTCTGAAAAAGTATATGATCTGTTAAGAAAGGTGCCAGAAGGGCATGTTACCACCTACAAGGAGATTGCCCATGCTCTTAATTGCAGGGCATATCGGGGGGTTGGTCAGGCCATGAAAAGAAATCCCTATGCGCCGGAGGTGCCCTGCCACAGGGTTGTAGCCGCATCCGGTCGGATTGGGGGATTCAGAGGAAAGAGATCAGGGGCAGCCATACAGGAAAAAATAAATATGCTTAAAAGCGAAGGGATCGAGTTCAAAGGGGATAAAATACAAAATTTCAATGAGATACTCTTTAGATTCGACTGATAGCTTTCTGGAAGTTTGTTAGAAAGTTTCAGGGATTGGCCGATATCGATTACATCAAAAAAAGGGGTTAACAAATTATTGTTAACCCCTTGAATTTTCTTGGTAGTCCCAACGGGACTCGAACCCGTGTCTCCGCCGTGAGAGGGCGATATCCTAGACCGCTAGACGATGGGACCATAAATATGAGCTGTCAGCATTCAGCTTTCAGCGATCAGCTAAAAACTATAAATAAACCTGAGTAATTTAAATAGATTACTTACTGACAAAATAATCTTTTTTGGCTGGGGGACAAGGACTCGAACCTTGGATAATGGGGCCAGAACCCATCGTATTGCCGCTATACTATCCCCCAGCAGGAAAGCATGGAATTTAGCAATTTCTGCAAGAAAGTCAAGGGAAAAAACCTGAAGTCAGAGATCAGAAGTCCGAAGAGCAGTAAAAACCGGTTTCAGGATACTCTATTATTGTTATCCAGCATATAAAAATAATTTTTATTTACTGATTCCCAATACATGCTTTGCAACTCTCTTTGCCATATTTTCCCTGCGGTCTCCCTTTTTAAAAGGTATGGTTCAGCTCAAATCCCTGAATGATTTTACTGGCTCAAGTATAATTTCATCATCACGAATTAAAATCTGTACCTTATCCTTTGGATTAATTCCAAAGGCTTTTCTAATTTTTAAAGGAAGCGTAACCTCCCCTTTTGATGATACAGCAGACAATGATATATTGTATTCCTATTAATAAATTGCTTTACAATTTTACATCGTAACTCAAGCTAACTTAAACACTCTGATCGCAGACTTCTTATCTCTGAGGCTTCTTTTCCTTTGAGCCTCCAGATTTCACTTTCAGCTTTCACCTTTCAGCCTTGAGCTTTTTCTTTCACCCTCTCCTTAAGCCACTTCAACCAGACATCAAGCCCTTCACCTGTTTTACATGAGACAGGGAAGATTACAATTGTCGGGTTGATTTTAAGCGCATCCTCCCTGATTTTATCCATGCTGCAATCAACATAGGGCAAAAGATCTATCTTGTTTATTAGCAGAACCTTTGATTCATGAAACATGAGTGGATATTTGCCCGGTTTGTCATCACCCTCTGTAACGCTCAGGATCATCACCTTGAAATCCTCGCCAATCTTGAACTCTGCCGGGCAGACGAGGTTACCCACATTTTCAACCACCAGAAGGTCAAGCTCTGAAAGGTTGAATCCATTAAAGGTGTCTCTTATCATGTTACCATCAAGGTGGCATGCCCCTTTTGTGTTGATCTGTACCGCAGGCACCCCTTTTGCGGCTATCCTTTCCGCATCACGGGTGGTTTCAATATCCCCCTCTATCACACCGATACTGATATCATTTTTAAGGCCATCTATTGTCTTTTCCAGAAGTGTTGTTTTACCAGCACCCGGACTGCTCATGAGGTTTATAGTAAGCACCCTGTTTTCATTAAATATCTGCCTGTTCTGTTCTGCTATCCTGTCATTGGCTTCAAGTATGTCGCGAACTATTGGTATTTTCATTTTGGTTTCTCCTCCTGTTTTTATTCAACCTCTATCTCTACAATTGTCATTTCTCTTCCTGATACAACCTCTATATCCGCCTTCCCACACTCCGGGCAAGTAAATCTGTAATCAGTAATTTTAAACTCCATCTCACATCTGCGACAGTAGCCGGTGAGGGGGGAAATATCAATATTGAGGAGAGCCTCATTCATCTCATTTCCAGCCGTGATTATTTCAAAACAGTTTTTAAGGGCATCTGGCAAAATACCTGACATCTCGCCGATCTTAACCCTCACAGACCTGAGCCTTGCTGCACCGCTCTTATCCATCTCCTCTTTTACAATGGCAATAAGGCCCTGAACTATAGACATCTCATGCATAAATTATTTTTTATCCATCTTTGCAGAAGCCCATTCCTTTACAAGCCCTTCCAGCACATCCATGGGTAGCGCCCCCTGCTCAAGTATGAAATCATGAAAGGCCCTTATATCAAATTTATCCTCAAGTTGCCCCTGACTATATTCCCTGAACTCCCTTATCCTTATCTCCCCTATCTTGTAGGTTAAAGCCTGTGCAGGCAAGACAATATATCTATCCACCTCGACCTCTATATCATGCCCTGACATAGCCATATTCTCCCTGAAATAATCTATGGCC
>CAZXUA010000127.1:0-13856 GCA_964643755.1 uncultured Desulfatiglans sp.
AGATAATGAGCGGTGACTGGAGTTCAGACGTGTGCTCTTCCGATCTTACAATTTTATATTGTATTTTTAGTGATGTTTTTATGAAGTTTACAATTTAATAATAAAAAAATATTAATTGCTTAATGCGAAATGAGAGATTGCTTACGGTTTTTTGCTATTGAACATTCCTATTTATTCTTTCAAGGGTAAAATGCAACAGTATTTGCATTGCACACAGACCGCAAATCAATGTTTTAATAAATGAATTGGTAACCTCCCCCCCTCCGATTCGCTGGTTTCTCCGGTCTGTGTGTAACCACCCTTTGTTTCAGAAACAGGGCATCAAATCTTAATATATTGAATTAACTATAATTAATTTTTTCCTTTTATGTAAATCCCTCATTCATTACCTTATTTATCTCTCTTCATATCAGATATAAGCCCCTTTTATCATACAATAATATATTGTAATATAGTTGTATTATTTATGCTGTTTACAAGGGAAGATATTTCAATTATTTCTCAGATAATAGCTCTATATAACGGCCTATTCTGTATAGAGGCCACAAACCACAAACCTCGGCCAGGCAGGTGAATTGGTAAATCCTCCCCTCCAATTCATAAAAGAGTGGTTTGTGGCCTGTGTGCAGGATAGGAAAGATTACATGCCGGCTGTAACGGGTTATTCTTTTTTAGATTATCTACAAATTTCACATCTCAGGGATTGAGTTTGTATGTTTTACAGGAGATCTTCACCTGCTGAGGGCCAAACCTTATCCCTGATTTTATTGGCAAACAGCCCGGTACCTGTAAAAGGTGAAGTTTTTGATGGTCTTCCTGTTAAATCTTTAATCGAAAGACCATCATTTTTTTGTGATGTTTTGACATTATCTGATAAACCCGGCAAAAATTATCAGGGTAAGCAGCACTGAGGCCAGACCCGGGAACCTGTCCATTAACCATATGATATTTTCATAAACCGTGATTTTATCCTTATCTATTGTTTTCATTTTTTTCTCCTTTTCTTTTTGTTTTTTTACTTACAGATAAAGCTAAAACCGTGCCAGAAGGGGTTGACCCATTTATTTTCCGTAATATCAAAATGTTATGTAGTTTTCTAAAAATGGTAAGATTTTAAATGGATACTATGTTCCCACTGTTGTCAACAAAATCATAATGACTGGATACTATCTCTCCATGCAAGAAGATTTTTACCTTTTTACAGGGGCATAAGTGAAAAACAGAGATAAAAAGGGAAGAAAAATAGCAGAAAAGGATGATTTAAAGACCAGGTTTAAGGTTTAAAGAGTGGAAAGGCGGGTAAGAGCGCTATTATGAATATTTTATAGTTGGGGTATTATAGAGAATAATATTGGATAAGGTATCCGGCATGGATATATGGCGAGTGATCCTTCTTTTTAAATTTTTATTGCTCGTTTTCTCCATATTCATACCCTTATCTGAAGTTACAGAATAATGAAAAATTTCCTCTTAATAACTTCTCCTCGATTCGTGGGAGGGGTTAGAAGAGGGGGATTATAAAAAAGGTCGGGGCTAAACCCCGATCCCTACGCTTTTTAAAAGCTTTTCGTAGGGTGGCATTCTTGTCCCGCCATCTTGTCACGTCATAGTCTTTGATGACGACGGAAGTATAAAAACGACGGCGGATTACAAGCCACCACCATGTATCAGACATGGTTAAATCTTGATACCTACGAAAACTACATCCCATCTACCTTTAATCCAACGACAAATGTACAGCCTCTTGCCAAATTTTAAGATATATAGCTCCCTAGCGTTCATCCAGAAACTGTCGTTTTTTGAATTTCCACCCTCCGTAGCTATATATTGCTCTACAACCTTTCAGGGGTGAATGTTACCACATCATCTATTGAGGGGCTGTCTGTAAGGAGCATGATAAATCTGTCTATCCCGAATGCGATCCCGGCTGACCGGGGCATGAATTCAAGGTCATTGATAAATTTTTCAGGGAATGGGTATACTGTTTTTCCATTCCTTTTTCGGCTCTCCAGCTCCTCTAAAAACCGCTCTTTTTGTTCCTCTGCATCTGTAAGCTCGGAAAAGGCGTTTGCAAGCTCAAGCCCGCCCATATAAAGCTCAAATCTCTCGGCCACACCCGGATCACCCTTTTTTGTGCGTGAAAGGGCAGCCTGTGACGCAGGGTAGTCATAGAGGAAAACCGGCCTGCCCGTATCAAGCATAGGTTCTATCTTTGTTACCATGAGTTCATCAAAATCACCGGCCTGAATCGCCTTTTCAGGTGTGATTCCGGCATATTTTAAAAAGGCCGCTCTTACGGTTATCCTCTCCCATCTGCCTGAGAGATCAATACCCTTTCCCTGAAAGAATAACCGTTGCTCTTTTCCCAGGGCGCCTGCAATATGCCTTATCATTGCCTCGCATTCATCCATAAGACAGAGGTAATCCGCATCAGCCTTATACCACTCAAGCATGGTGAATTCAGGCAGATGCCTCTCTCCCCTTTCAGCGCTCCTGAAGCATTTGCATATCTGGAATATCCTGCTGTAGCCCATGGCAAGAAGACGCTTCATGCAGAGCTCGGGGGAGGTCTGTAAAAAAAGGCCTGATGCCTCTATGGCATCTATATTGGCCTCGGGTGCGGGTGCAGGAATAACAACAGGGGTTTCTACCTCGAGATAACCCCTGTTTATAAAAAACTCTCTTATGGAATGTATTGCCCTTGCTCGTTCAAAAAGGCGGGATTTTTCAGGCAATGTTATAGCTAATCCTTGACCCTTGTTACATATTCGCCGGTGCGGGTATCCACCTGTATCTTTGTCCCCTCCTCCACAAATGGGGGAACCCTGAGTACATACCCTGTTTCCAGGGTTACAGGCTTGCTGTCGCCGGCTGAGGTGTCTCCCTTCACCCATGGGTCTGATTTTGTCACAACCAGATTTACAAAATTGGGTGGGGTGATGCCTATGGGTAATGTGCCGTAAAAAAGTATAGAGACTTCAAGGTTATCTATCAGGTAGTTCTTAACATCCCCAACCTGTTCCCCATTGAGGATAACCTGCTCATAATTGGCTACATCCATGAAGCAGTATTCGTTTTCCTGATTATAGAGATACTGCATCTTGCGCTCATCCAGTATTGCAGGCTCAAATGTCTCGCCTGATCTGTAGGTGCGTTCAAAGCTTGTGCCGTTAATCATATTTTTTAGTTTGCATTTATAAAGGGCCTGACCCTTGCCTGGTTTGGCAAATGTAAAGTCGGTAATAATATAGGGATCACCGTCTATCTGTATCTTCAAACCCTTTCTTAAGTCACCTGCTGTGTACATAAAATTATCCTTCTTTCAAAATATTGGTGGGAATATATGGAAGAGAGGCCGCTCTGTCAAGGAGAAAAGAAGGGTTATGAACTCAGGGCTCAAGGCGCAAGGCACAGGGCGCAGGGAACAAGGAAAAAATATCAAGATAAATGGTACAAAGAGCCGGATGTTTTAAATCGTTAAAAGCTACCCGGCCCTTATTGAATCATTTTTACTACTTTTTATCCGGCTGATCCGCCTTTTTGGGACCTTCAGATACCTTCAGGTCGCCCAGGTATTTGGGCAGATCAAGCCCTGCCATCTCCGCTATTTCATGCAGCGGGGGGAGGCTTTTTACCATACCGGAGAGGAAATTGGCAGTGGTGTTTCCATTTTTACCATCTGCGCCTGAATCCCATACAGTAATCTTGTCTATCTTGAGGTTCTTTATGGCCTCAACCTGCATGGCCACCATGCTTTCCAGTTTTTCAATCATTAGGAGGGTTGCAGCGGCCTTTGCATCACCGCCACAGCTTTTAAACAGCTCTGAATAGCCCTCCGCCTTGCTCTCAAGCACCTGCCTGATACCCTTTGCCTCCGCCTCATATTTTAAGAGTATTGCATCTGCCGTACCCTTTGCCTCGCGCCTGATCCTTTCTGCCTCTGCCTCTGCTGCAATCTCTATCTTGCGTTTTTCTATCTCCTTCTGTACAACCTCTGCGGCATTAAGCCTCTCTGCCTCTGCCCTGTACTGTGCCTTCTGTATCTCCTCCTCTGCTGCGCGCTTTGCCACCTCACCACGCATAAAGGCATCTGCCTTTTTTATAGCTAGAAGAGCCTCAGATTCCGCAATATCTGCCTTGGCTGTATTTTCACCTGCTATGGCTGATGCCTCCTGCTGCTGGATATAGATACGCTTTTCAGCCTCTGCCTTTTTCTTGCCCTTTTCAGCCCCTGCCACATTTTCAGCTACCTTTATCTCCTTTTCCCTGTTTGCCTCTGCCTCACCAATTGTGGCAGCGGTCTCCTGCTGTTGGACAAAAACCCTTCTCTCTGCATCCGCCTTTTTCTTG
This sequence comes from uncultured Desulfatiglans sp., assembly GCA_964643755.1. Taxonomy (GTDB): domain Bacteria; phylum Desulfobacterota; class DSM-4660; order Desulfatiglandales; family HGW-15; genus JAAZBV01. Next base: position 4,351 of record CAZXUA010000127.1, read on the forward strand.
CCCTTTTCAGCCTCTGCGATATTTTCTGCAACCCTGATTTCCCTCTCTTTTGTGTTTTCAGCCTGACCAATCTCCCCATGCTTTTCCTGCACAGCCACATCGATCTTTGCCTGGTTGATCGCCTCTGCAGCGGCCTTTTTGCCTATGCTTTCTATATAATTGGACTCGTCAGTAATATCGGTAATATTTACGTTTATAAGGTAGAGACCAATCTTGTTAAGTTCCGGGGAGACATTGGTTCTTATCTCTTCAAGGAATTTTTCCCTGTCCTGGTTGATCTGCTCGATTGTAAGGGATGCTACAGTAAGCCTGAGCTGGCCAAAGATGATCTCCTTTGCCATCTCTTCTATATCTTTTGGAGGCAGGTTCAATAATCTTTCTGCAGCATTGTTCATTATGCCCGGCTCTGTGCTTATGCCGACCGTAAATGTGCTCGGCACATTTATCCTGATATTCTGAAAAGAGAGGGCATTCTGCAAAGGAATGCTGATTGTCATGGGGGTAAGATCCATGTATGCATAATCCTGTATAAGGGGCCACACCATGGTTCCTCCTCCATGTATACACTCTGCTGACTGATTTTCTCCAACCTTGCCGAAAATTACCAGTATCTTATCAGAGGGGCATCTTTTATAACGTGATGCAAGAAATATCAGCGTCATAAAAACAAGAATCAAAATAGCTATAATAGCAAGCATCCACGGTTCCATATTAATTCTCCTTTTCGTTTATCTTAAATTATATGCTTTCAACCACAAGCTGGTTTCCATCTACCCATACAACCCTTACAGGTGTCCCTGTAGCAAGGGGTTTGCCATCATTTGAGGTGGCATCATACTCCCTTAAACTGTTATTGACAGTCACAAGTACCCTGCCTGACCCCTTTTCAGGTATGTGCATATATACCTTGCCCTGAGCCCCAACCGTATTATCTATGGATATTGTGCCGCTAGACTTCATTCTGCTCGCAATCATAAACATCTTGCCGATAATCCACACAGAGGCACAGCCGGCAATAACTGCGCCCATAAGGGACATCATGATCCCCACACGACTTTGCCTGTACATGGCAAGACCGACAAGACCGAACATCATTAAAAAGGAGGTGATACCGTGAAGTGAGAGCACATGAAAGCCCACATCCGAATCAGAATGATGGGCATCTATATCATGGCTGTCCAGGTTAAGGTCATGGCCACCATCACTGTCCATCCCAATAAACTGCATTATAAATTTTACAATAACAAAAAACCCGCCTACAACCGCGCATATAATAAAGAATATTTCTATGGCACTGTAATGAGAAAAGAATGTCCCCATGCTTATTACCTCCTTATCCGTGAATAAGATAAATATTGATGTGTGACCGTTAAAAGACTACTGAAAACTACATAAACCAAAAGATTGTTAATACAGAAAAAGCAAAAAACAGATTATGTAAAAAAGCCCTCTCAAAGATGGCTCTAATATTAGCCTGAGATCATCTGGAAGGGTAAAAAAGTTAATTAGAATAATTTGTTGATATAAAAAAGATAACCTTCTATTATTTTTTAACCTATGGAAATCATAATAGGTTGTCAAGGGATTAGTTGTTTACAACCTTTTTTCATCATTTGCTCACATCATCAACAGGGTTTTTATGGAAAAGATAGGATGCAACACTTTGGAAAATATGAGATCAGAGGCCTTAAAATGCTTTAAGGCTGCAATAGATAGCGTTAACCCCTATGATGCGGTAAGGAGGGCACTGACCATTTCAGGAAGCGCCCTTACTGTTGTGGCCAATGGGGAAAGGTACGATTTTGACCTTAATAAATTTGACAGGATATTTCTCGTTGGGGGGGGAAAGGCTTCTGCCCCTATGGCGGCAGCCCTTGAAGATCTGCTTGGCAGCAGGATCACAGAGGGTTTGATTGTTGTTAAATATGGGTTTACCAGGGAGCTGTTATACACCAATATAATAGAGGCGGGGCACCCGGTGCCGGATGAAAATGGCAGGAAAGGTGCAAAAGGAATAATGGAGATCATCATGAAGGCAGGGGAGAGGGACCTTGTCTTTTCCGTTATTTCAGGAGGGGGGTCGGCCCTTTTACCTCTTCCAGCGGAAGGGATTTCCCTTGAACATAAACAGGAGGTCACCCAGATGCTGCTTAATTGCGGCGCGGGCATTAATGAGATAAACTGCATAAGAAAGCACATATCTGCAACCAAGGGCGGCCAGATGGCAAGGGCCGCTTTTCCTGCCACTACCATCAACCTCATGCTCTCGGATGTTGTCGGGGATAAAATGGACGCAATTGCGTCAGGCCCCTTTGTACCGGATAACAGCACCTTTAAGGATGCCCTGGATATAATTAGAAAATACAGGCTTGAAGATGTTATTCCTCATGCTATCTGTGATCACCTGAAGGCGGGTCTTGAAAAAAGAATAGATGAGACCCCGAAATATGACGACATAGTTTTCACAAGGGTCTTTAACCTTATTATTGGCAGCAACATGATAGCCCTTGAGGCGGCTGAAAGAGAGGCCAGGAGACTCGGATATAACAGCCTTATTCTCTCCTCCATGATCGAGGGCGAAACAAGGGATGTTGCTGTTGTGCATACAGCAATTGCCCGTGAGGTATTAAGGTCAGGCAGGCCCATTGCCCCGCCGTGCTGCATTATTTCAGGGGGGGAGACAACAGTAACAATCAGGGGAAAGGGTGTTGGTGGCAGAAACCAGGAGTTCTGCCTGGCTGCTGCAATGGATATCTGTGACATGGCTGAAAGGGTCGTTATTTTAAGCGGGGGAACAGACGGCAATGACGGCCCCACAGATGCGGCAGGGGGAATTATAGACCCCCTTACCATAAGAAGAGGAGATGCAGCAGGTTTGAGCGCTTCAGAGCGCCTTGCCAATAATGACTCATACCATTATCTCAAAAAGACAGGGGCTCTGCTCATTACAGGGCCAACCAATACAAATGTGATGGATGTGAGGTTTGTGTTTATCAGATAGTGAAATAGGACATCAGTCTTGTGGATGTGGATGATGACAGGGACTACCAGTTGGCGCAAGGCTCAAGGCGCAGGGCGAAGATTTAATTAAAATCCTTAACCTGTTCCCTTAAATCTTGGGCCTTAAACTTTGAATCTTGAATCTTCAATCTTCAACCTTGCACCCTGCGCCTTGAGCCCTGTGCCCAGCGCCCTTATTTTCTTTTTCCCATTTCCTCACAAGGTAGGGCTTTACAGATTCAAAGACCATGCACTCCTCCTCTATGGCCGCCTCTGTCTGCTGTGTTGTCATCTTTTCGGTCTTCCTGATAAATGACAATGTCTTGGCAAAGTAAAGTGGGACAAGTGCATCCATCAACCGGTCAGGATTATCCGCCCCCATGTATTCAACAGCCCAGTCATACAATGTCCTTGCCCAGAGCTCTACAGGGAAGGTAAAATCATTTATGGTCATCTCCCTTATTTCATATAGTTTCCCGTAGATATCAGGGGATAAGGTACTTTTCCATACAGCATCATATTCCCTGAACCCGTCATGAAAACAGTTGAACAGGCTTACAGGGTCAATATCCATCTTTGGCGGAAACTCTGTTTCCCATGAACCAAAACCGTTTATGGCTGTGGGTTTGCTGTTTTTAACCCTGCACCAGTTATGATCCAGCCTCTTCATAAGTGAAAAGATTGTCCCAACCTCCTGCCTGAACATCGGGTAAACGGTTGCAAGCAGATCCTTATTCCTGTGTTCCTTGGGCCTGCCTATAAAAGACTGGCATAGCCTGACCTGCTGATTCATGGCAATTGTGCTCATCCAGATATCAACCCCGAAACCGGCAACTGCATTATTCCGTATATCGGTCTCAAGGTATATCCTGGCCATCTCTCCACTGAATCCAAAATCCCCGCCAATGGGCTGTCGCAACCTTTTCCCATACAGAGCCCTTGAAAGGGGATATGCAATGCTGTTTGTTATGGTGCCGTCATATTTGTGCCTTGCATACAGAGGGGTAACAAAAGAAAACCCTTTAAACAGGGGCTCGCCCATACATTTGATCCATTCGGGTGTCATGCTTTTAAGGTCTGCATCCACCACCAGTACTGCCTCTGCCCCAAGCTCTTTCACCTTTTTAAAAAGGTTAAAAAAATTGTTCCCTTTGCCCTTGATGCCCTGGGGTGTGGAGAGATATATCTTGGGTACATCAGTAGGGGTGGAAAGAAATGCCCCTTTAGTATTGTCAGGGGAATTATTGTCACAGTTGATAATGACCGCCCGCCTGTCAGGAAAATATTTTTTGATCCCGAGGCTTGCCTGAAGCGCTGGATAGGCAATGGTATCTGCCTCATTACAGGAGGGGATCCCCACAACAAGGTCTGCCCTCTCTATTTTTTCCGGGTTGACCTCAAATTCAAACATCAATAGAAACCTTCCTGCCTATTAAAAAAGCCTTTTCTGCGCCTCTTCCTTGTCGCCTTTATATTCCAGTTTGAAATGACTGTACGCCGGTCTTGTAGCGACCCTCCCCCTGGGTGTCCTTTTTATGAAACCCTTCTGAATAAGGAAGGGTTCATACACATCCTCTATGGTGTCCTTTTCTTCACAGACCGCCGCAGCCAGCGTATCAAGACCTATGGGGCCACCATCATAGTTGTTGATTATGGTAAGCATGATGTTCCTGTCCATCTTGTCAAGGCCAAGTTCATCCACATCAAGCATATTAAGGGCGTGCATGGCGATCTTTTTTGTGATCACCCCGTCGCCCTCAATCTGGGCAAAGTCCCTTACCCTCCTTAAGATGCGGTTGGCCACCCTTGGTGTGCCCCTTGATCTTCTTGCTATCTCCATAGCCCCCTCTTCCTGGACAGGGATATCAAGGATCGCGGCGGATCTGGTAACAATCTTCTTCAGCTCCTCATCTGTATAAAACTCAACACGCTGGATCACCCCGAATCTATCCCTTAAAGGCGGCGTAAGTAGCCCTGTCCTGGTTGTTGCACCCACTAGGGTAAAGGGCTTAAGGGGTATCTTCATGGTGCGTGCTGAAGGCCCCTGACCGATTATAAGATCAAGCTGGAAATCCTCCATTGCAGGGTAGAGTATCTCCTCCACAACATGGTTGAGCCTGTGTATCTCATCAATAAAGAGCACATCCCTGGGCTGAAGGCTTGTGAGGATGGCTGCAAGATCACCGGGCCTCTCTATTACAGGGCCTGATGTGCTTATAAAATTTACGCCAAGCTCAATGGCTATTACATTTGCAAGTGAGGTCTTGCCCAGGCCCGGAGAGCCGTGGAACAGCACATGATCAAGCGCCTCAGAGCGCGCCTTTGCTGCCTCAATGTATACCTTGAGATTCCTCTTAACCTCGGTCTGGCCTATATATTCATCAAAACAGGTGGGCCTTAGACTGGTCTCCGCAGGTATCTCATCATCATGCAGTTCAGGGTCTATTATTCTTTGATCATCAGTTTCCATCTTCATCCATAAGGTAAATATCAGACAAGCACCCTAAGCGCCTCTGTGATAACAACTTCAAGTGTCTTATCCCCTGGCCCTGTTAATGCCTTTTCAACAGCCTTTTCAGCGGCCTTTAAGGTGTAACCCAGGTTTACAAGGGCTGAGATCGCATCATCCCTGAGCAGCCTCTCTTCATGGGATGCCACCTTTGCCGGCGGCATGTCAGCAGTCTCAGGACTGATCAGCCTTGCCTTGTCCTTGAGCTCAAGTGCTATTCTCTCTGCGGTCTTTTTCCCGACACCGGGTATAGATTGCAGCTTTGCCACATCACCCTGTGCGATTGCTGTCAGCAGCGCATCAGGCCCGATCCCTGAAAGGATATTCATGCCGAGCTTTGGCCCGATCCCTGAAACAGATATGAGCAGCCTGAATATCCTCTTTTCCAAAATGGTTTTAAAGCCATAGAGGAGGAATGCATCCTCCCTCACATGTGTGTGGATGTGGAGGATTATCTCATGGCCCTGTTCATCAGGCAGCGTATAAAAGGTGGAAAGGGGGACAAAGACTTCATAGCCAACCCCGTTAATATCGATAATAACAGAGTCGGTTGCCTTGGTTAACAGAGTGCCTTTCAGATGAGCGATCATATCTTCTTCTCATATCGTGTCCAGTTAAGGTGGCATATAGCCGCTGCAAGGGCATCAGTGGTATCAGCCCTCTTGATTGAGGGGAGGTTCAGGATCATCCTTACCATGGAACTGACCTGCTCCTTTGTTGCCCTGCCATAACCTACAACCGACTGTTTTATCTCAAGGGGTGTGTATTCATATATCTTTACGTTACACTTAACAGCCGCAATCAGGGCCGCACCCCTTGCATGGCCCAGCTTAAGGCTGCTCTTTACATTCTTTGCAAAAAAGACATCCTCTATGGCCATTTCGTCGGGCTTGTAAAGCTCCATAAGCTCGACCATCTTCTCAAATATTCTGAAGATCCGGTCATAAAAGGGAATATTGCCGGGTGACTCTATTGCCCCTGAAGTGATGCAGGTAAAAAGGTTATTCCTTTTCCTTACAATGCCGTATCCGGTAGTTATGGAGCCGGGATCAACCCCCAGCACCAGCATCAGCCTATGGCCTCCATCACTTCGTCCGGGATATCAAAGTTGGCGTAAACATTGTTAACATCATCGTTCTCTTCAAGGGCCTCCATAAGGTTGATCATCTGTTCTGCCTTTTTGCCCTCAAGCCTTACTGTCATCTGGGGAATCATGCTTATCTCAGCGCTGCTGTATTCCAACTTGGCATCATCAAATGCCTTTTTAACCGTTTCAAAATCGTTGGGAGCAGTCACAACCTCAAAGCCGTCATTCTCTTCCTTCACATCCTCAGCGCCGGCATCAAGGGCGATCTCCATAAGCTTTTCCTCTTCTGCCTTGCCCTTGTCAAAAGAGATTACACCCTTTTTATCAAACTTCCATGCAACACATCCTGGCTCACCCAGGCTGCCGCCATGGCGGTCAAATATATATTTTACTTCAGCAACAGTCCGGTTCTTATTATCTGTAAGACATGAAACAAGCATGGCAACACCGCCCGGGCCATACCCCTCGTATGTCATCTCCTCATAGTTTACCCCCTCAAGCTCCCCTGTGCCTTTTTTTATCGCCCTTTCTATATTGTCCTTGGGCATGTTTTCCGCCTTGGCAGCAAGGATCGCTGACCTGAGCCTTGGGTTGCTGTCAGGGTCGCCACCCCCCATCCTGGCAGCCACGGTTATTTCCTTGATAAGGCGGGTAAATATCCTACCCTTCTTTGCATCGGCTGCACCCTTTTTATGTTTAATTGTACTCCATTTTGAATGTCCGGACATCAGTTGCCTCCTAAAATGACTGTTGTTATAATCTTTTTATCCCGAGCAGATAGATTTCACGGCTCCTTTTTCTTACGGCCAATGGCCTTATAAGCCTTACCTGCCCGAAATATTCTGCGACTCTCTCTTTAAAATATCTAAAATCCTCTCCTTCAAAGACCTTGCACAAAAAATCATGATCCTTTTTCAGGAGCCTTGCGGCTATATCAAGCGCCCTGTTTGAAAGCTCAAGGGAGCGGGCGCAATCGGTGATATTATTGCCTGTGGTATTGGGCGCCATATCACTTAAGAGGAGGTCTATTTCACCTGCCTCTTTAAAAAGCGACTCCAGGTCTATATTAAGGGCATCGCCCCTTATGAACCTGAAATTTGGGGCCGAGACCTTTTTGGGGATTTCTATATCAAGGCCTATAACCTCGCCATTTTCCCCCACCCTTTTAAGCACATACTGTGACCATGAACCAGGGTAACAGCCAAGGTCCATTACACGGGTGCCCGTTTTAATCAGGCGCTGCTTCCTGTCAATCTCTTCAAGCTTATACACTGAGCGGGCAAGCCAGTTTTGCTCCTTTGCCCTTTTTGTATAGTGATCATCCCACCTGTTGCCTTTTTTCATTCCATTATCGCCTGAACCTGGAGCACAGCAGTTTTTTTTAATTAAGTACCACAGATTATTGCCTTTTGTAAAAAGATTTCTTTCTAAAACCATGAAGAAAAACAGCTGTTTCCTGTAAATTATGACCAGAGATCAGGCGGTATTAAAAAGTATTAAAGAAAGGCAAATACTATTCCGATAAGATATCGAATGCATCTGATTTGGGATAACCGGGGGCAATACCTCTGGTTATAAAAGGAGGCAAAAATGATATCTGCAATAGGAAACACCATATCCGCACTTAGCGCCTATGCAACTGGCCTTAATGTAAAGGCCAACAATATAGCCAATGCAGACTCAGATAACTTCAAAAAAAGCCGGGCCATATATGCTGAAGGTGAAAACGGTGGTGTAATAGCTGAGATCAGCAAGGTAGGGCTTGAAACCGAACTCCTTGCACCCTCTGGCGCTGAAGCTGTTACAGAGGCTTTGCCCTCAAATGTGGATCTGGCAGAGGAGCTACCTGGCATGATGATAGACCAGAAGGGGTTTGAGGCAAATCTCTCTGTTATCAAAACAAAGGATCAGATGCTGGGCACCATACTGGATATAATCGCCTGATTCTGTTAACAGACGATCCAAAACACCTTTTTTTAGCCTGCTTTAAAAATAGCGTCCAAATAGAGCCCTGCCATTAGGTAGAATTGCTGGAATGGGGTCATGGGATTCCATGAAATGGCTCCTCAAAACATATTCAAAGGAACATATCCTATCCTTTCTCCATAAAAAAGGAAAACAGACACTTCCTCTTCGGGAACTTAATTAGTGTCCATCCAGAAAGAGGCAAATTCTGGATGGGGCTTTCAGCTGTCAGCTAAATCTTTGATTTGAAAGTCTTTTGCTGAAAGCTGAATGCTGATGGCTGAACGCTTGAATCCAAAAACGACAGTTTTTGGATGGACACTAATTACTGGTTATTAATGGTGGGGATATCATCAGAAGAAAGGGATAAGATCATTAATAAAAGAAGCGAGTCAAATAATGTCTGGAATAACCGATATTCATACTGAGATATTAAATGATGCCCAGATAAATCTTCTACATGATTTATCAGAAGCGTTGATGAATTCTGACTGCTATCTTGCCGGAGGCACTGCACTTGCGTTAAAACTGGGGCACCGGCTTTCAAAGGTTTTTGACTGGTTTATCAACAGGCTGGGTGATCCTGAAGTCCTTTTTAGAAGGTTGAGATCAACTTTGGAACTTTTCATCAAAAAATACAAAAACAGTGATATTGGCCATGTAATAAGGAGCCTGGTCTATTTAAAGCATGCAGAAGCGGAGCCGGAACTAAATATTATTGCGCCATTTGACTGGGTGAAAATGAAGGCTGATTTTGAAGGCTGGGTAAAAAAAAATTACTTGTTAATCTCCTCTTCATAAGCCCTGCTCATCAGCCTGTTACTTGAAAAGGAGGAACTGCAAATATGTTAAAACGCCTTGCATTATGTCTGATAGTTACAGGTTTGATAAACCTAAAAACGGCAGTTGCAAAGGGGGATAAATTGAGTAAGATGCTATAACTAC
>CAZXUA010000128.1:0-13705 GCA_964643755.1 uncultured Desulfatiglans sp.
CAATGTTACATCTTATCTCAAAATAACGTCAAACACGCTTGCCGAAAGGACACGGTTTGTTTTCTCTATTCATTGCAACTCCGCTACCAAATGTTGGAATGCCGGATTTCGGTTATTTTTGATTTGTTATTAATGGGAAATGCCAATGTCAAGGACCCCGTTTCCCTGATTGCTTCTTAGGTTTATATGCTTTGTTGTGCCAATTTATTATATGATTCGACTGTGTTAGAAAGTGGCCCATGTTCAAATAGATTTTTTTGGCTTGAATGTAACTTTATTCGATGGTTTGCAAGTTTTACATAGTCAGGTTCGATGTCATACCCTATGTAATGTCTGCCATTTTTTAACGCTGCAAGACAAGTTGTTCCGCTGCCACAAAACGGGTCTAAGACAATATCTTTTTCAAAGGTGTATAACTGGATTAGGCGGTGCGGTAGTTCCTCTGGAAATGGCGCAGGATGTCCGACACTACGTGCTGAGACGGCAGGGAATGTCCAAACGCTTTTTGTCCATTCAAGAAATTCTTCTTTAGATATTGTGTCCTTACTATTTCCTCGTTTTCTTGAAAAGGATTCTTTTGAAAAAACTAAAATATATTCGTGAATGTCTCTTAATACAGGGTTTGCCGCCGACAACCAGCTTCCCCATGCGGTAGAAGGACTGGCACTTGAAGCTTTATTCCAAATAATTTCACCCCTCATTAAAAAACCAATATCAGCCATATCTTCAATAATATAACTATGTAAAGGAATATATGGTTTTCTTCCGAGATTTGCAACATTGATACACGCTCTACCCCCTGTAACTAATTTATTATAAGTTTCTTTGAATACATTTTTTAATAATGACCTGTATTCCTCAAGAGATAGGTCTTCATCATATTCTTTTTTAACATTGTATGGCGGTGAGGTGACCATTAGGTGGACGCTGCAATCTGGTATATCATTCATAGCTTCACTTGATTTGCAATAAATTTTATCGAGATTCTCAGCGGGTATTGGCGTTTCGGTGTAAATAATCTTTTCGTTCAGTTTTTTGTCAGCATACATTTTACTGTTATAAAATTCTGAAGAATCATGATTAATTCGCCCTGGCGTCCCGAAAGAGCTTGTTTTTGTTCCATTGCGTTTATATTTAATATCTCTCATTGCCTGTTATTCCTTGATTAATTTCAAAAAAATTTCTGCCTTTTTTTCATAGGTCGTTTCACGATTTGCGGTCTCAATAACCTTGCCTAATTCATGCTTGCTTTTCATGCTTGAGAAAAAGCTCCTCTCTTCTGATAGCAAAACTTCAAATGAATTCTTCAGCTCTTCAAAACTGTCAAACCTATTAAATCCATTTTTTTCGGTCTTCTTGATGTTTTCCCCGTTACCATCCAATGGCTTTGGGTTCACAGACCAAAAACCCTGTATAATCCCGGCTATCTTCAGGTGGTCAACCTTTGGATAATAACTGCTTGTAATCGGTGTGTTACCCATTACAATGATAGGTATTCTTGCTGCTTTGAAACTTGAAACTCTTATATTTATACTTTTGCCGATGCCTTTCAACATCGAATCAGAACGCAAAAGGCCTGGGGTGCCTTGATGGGCTTTATAATCTCCAATGCAAGATAAAGTTTTACCTTGCAACTCCCAGTTCCAAACGATGGACATCTTTACCTCAATTATGGCTACGATGTCCTCTGGTTGCTGGTTGATATTCTTGCTTTTTGAAATGACGACATCAGCCGGAGACATATTTGTTAAGGCAATCTCGTCGCATATTGCACCTTGAACAGCAAATAAATTTTTTTCTTTGACAACTTCTTGGATTAAGTCTGTTGTCCATTTTTCAGTAAAACTCCCGATTAATGCGTTTCTGCTTTGAAGGGTGCTTTTCTTGCCATCATATCCTTTGGGCCAGTAGGCGAGGTATCTATTTTTATTGGTCACATAGAACAACTGTTCTGGAGTGGCAAACTTAACTGATTCAGTAAAAAAATTACTTTCAATATCTTTGTTCCAAAGTTCCATAATGCAGCGATCCGATCTTTTTTTATTTATGATTTAAAATCATTTCTTTAACTTTTATAAGTTTGACGCCTTTAAGAACTCTACTTATAATTCATACACTATAAGTATTCTATTCAACTCCTAATCGATTTCATATTAATACCATCGTCAAAGCAAAAAAACAAAAGCCGATGTACGGAGAAAAAGCTAAACATCTCAATGCCCAGCGTAATATAGAAAAAGATATATTTAATAGCTAGGAAAAAAATAAATCTCCTGTTAAAAAGCTGAAAATTATTTCATCTGAATAAAAAGTCAGATGCATTAATAGAAGTTTTGAAATAAGGAGGGGTATGTTTCTTTAAATTGCTTTAACTGTTATATGTGTTAAATCAAATATATTTTGACAACAATATATTAATGTGGTTTTATCCGGTTGAAATTATGAGTAATATTAAAAAGTAAACGGTAATATTTTATATAAAACCGTAATGGTGTATTAACGAAGAATTTTTAAGGAGGTTAATATGGGTGAAATGAATTTTACACCACTTGTGTGGTGGCTTGCGCCGCTGGGAAGCATCCTGGCGCTGGTGTTCGCATGGGTTTACTACAAACAGGTCATGGCCGCGGATGAGGGCAGTCCAAAGATGAAAGAGATAGCCGGGTATGTAAAGCAGGGAGCCATGGCATATCTCGTAAAACAATACAAAACGGTCGGGAAGGTGTTTATCGTGCTGGTGATAATCCTTACCATTCTTGCATATCTTGGTGTGCAGAACCCATTCGTTCCTGTAGCATTCCTGACCGGTGGTTTCTTTTCAGGATTATGCGGTTTCCTGGGCATGAAGACAGCTACCTCAGCATCCAACCGCACTGCACAGGCTGCATCTAAAAGCCTTAACGCTGGTCTGACAGTAGCATTCCGTTCCGGCGCTGTTATGGGGCTTGTTGTTGTAGGATTCGGGTTACTGGATATATCTCTCTGGTATATTCTCCTGGATAAGATATTTTATACAGTCGAACATATGCAAACCGGGCTGAATCTTTTTGGTCTCCAGTTTGTTAAGGCCGGTTCAACCGATGCAGAAAAGCTGGTTCAGATTACCATTGTTATGCTGACATTCGGGATGGGCGCATCAACCCAGGCCCTGTTTGCCCGTGTGGGCGGCGGTATCTTTACAAAGGCAGCAGATGTTGGCGCAGACCTTGTTGGTAAGGTTGAGGCAGGTATTCCAGAAGATGATCCCCGTAACCCTGCAACCATCGCTGATAACGTGGGCGACAATGTTGGCGACGTGGCAGGCATGGGCGCTGACCTTTATGAATCATACTGTGGGTCAATACTGGCCACAGCAGCAATAGGCGCATCAATAGCCGTTAATGAGGCGGCAGGAACCCCTCTTGCCAAGGGGTTGTCACTTGTAATCGCCCCGATGATAATTGCCGGCATAGGTAATATCATGTCCATAGTGGGCGTAGTCATGGTTCGCTGCAAGGAAAGCGCAACGCAGAAGAATCTTCTTAACGCACTTTTAACAGGCACCCTTGGCAGTTCAATACTTGTGCTGATAGCTGTTGCAATCATGGCAGCCAACGGGATGATTACATGGGGCATGTTCGGTTCTGTTATTGCAGGGCTCGCCGCAGGCGTTATCATAGGCCAGAGCACAGAATACTATACCTCAAGCAATTACAAACCTACTAAAGAGCTTGCAGGTCAGGCGGTTATGGGGCCGGCCACAACCATTATAGATGGTCTGGCCACCGGTATGTTTTCTGCCGGGTTCCCTGTTTTGACCATTATTTTAGGCATTATTCTTGCCTTTGGGTTCGCAGGCGGATTTGGCAGTTTCATGCATGGCCTTTACGGTATTGCATTTGCCGCTGTTGGTATGCTTTCTACACTCGGTGTAACACTTGCAACAGATGCATACGGCCCGATAGCTGATAATGCAGGCGGTAACGCCGAGATGTCGGGGCTTCCGCATGAGGTGCGTGAACGCACAGATGCACTCGATGCACTTGGCAACACCACAGCAGCAACAGGCAAAGGTTTTGCAATCGGTTCTGCCGCCTTAACAGCTCTTGCCCTGCTTGCTGCTTATATTGAAGAGGTCAAGATGTGGCTGCATCACTTTGTTTATGAATCAGGCGAATTTATGATAGGCGCCACTCAATTAACAAAGGATACGGTGGATAAGCTTGATATACTTACTCTTGTTGATATCTACAGTGCCCATCTGATGAACCCTCTTGTTCTTTCAGGGGTCTTTGTCGGCTGCATGCTGGCATTTGTTTTCTGCGCCATGACCATGAAGGCGGTAGGGCGCGCAGCAGGAAGGATGGTTGAAGAGGTGCGTCGTCAGTTCCGAGAAATGCCAGGTATCATGACAGGCGAGCAGACCGCTGATTATGCACGCTGCGTTGCCATATCAACAGCCGGCGCTCAGCATGAGATGCTTGTGCCATCTCTCATGGCGATTATTGCCCCTGTTCTTACCGGCCTTATACTTGGAGTAGGCGGTGTTATAGGTCTATTGGGCGGTGTATCTGCCTGCGGATTCGTGCTTGCCACTATGCTTAACAATGCTGGCGGGGCATGGGACAATGCCAAGAAGTATATTGAATCAGGTAATTATGGCGGCAAGAAGCTTGCTGACGGTTCAAAGAACCCTGTTCATGGGGCCGCAGTAATCGGCGATACAGTCGGCGACCCTTGCAAGGATACATCAGGTCCGTCACTTAACATCCTGATCAAGCTTATGAGTATGGTCAGCATTGTTTTCAGCCCGGTAATAGTCAAGTACTCACCGGTTGTGCAGGAGTGGCTGCATATAGCCTGGAAATAGTCATTTTAAGATAAAAGCCTGAAGCCTTTTCTAATAAAGGCCTCAGGCTTTTTTTATTGGTCTTTCCCTCTTCATTGATTTATACTACAGCTAAAATCAAGCATTCAGTATTAATAATGGCAGGTTAGGCATTCTTCTTTTAACAGCCTTTTAGCCTGACAACCAATCTATTCACAGCATTTATCACGATTTTTGAAGATATTCTTTATAGTGAGGAGGCAGAACATGGATTCGGTAATACAGCAGGAACAAATCATAGATAAGTATATCAGTGAAGGCAACAAGGATGAGGCTGTAAAGGCATTATTTAACCTGATTAAGGAGTGTGCAAAGAAGAGGGATTTTACAAAGGCAGAGGAGCTTCGTGACAGGCTTATGGAGGTGGCGCCGATGGCCCTTCATGAAATAACCGAGTCTGCTGATATCATAGATACAGAAAAGAGCAGTTCTATTGATGCTGCCCATCATGAAACATGGGCGGGGTTGTACAGCACACTTAGCCCTGAGGAGGCCAATATCTTCTACTTTTCAATGAGGGTAAAGAGCGGCGATGAGGGGCAGATGATCTTTTCTATTGGAGAAAGGGACAATGATTTGTACTTTGTTGATCAGGGCGAGGCAAAGATGATTTATGAAAAGGAGGGTGAGGAATTGTTGTTAAAAAACCTGAAACCAGGGGATATTACCGGGGAAGACACATTTTTTTACACAACTGCCTACAGAACCTTTAGCCTTAAGGCCCGCACGCAGATAAAGCTTCGTGCAGTGGGCAGGGAGATTCTTGCCAAATGGGTCGAGACATCACCTGATCTGGAAAACAAGATCAGGGCATACTGCGCCAAATCGGGCGACATACTATCTCTTCTTGAGAAAAAGGGGATTGACCGCAGGATAAATAAAAGAATAAAAATATCGGGTAAGGTCGGGGCACAACTGCTCAATAGTACAAATGCCCCGATGGGAAAGCCTTTCGTGGCCCTGCTTGCCGATATGTCTGAACGCGGGCTGGCATTCTCTTTCAAGTTATCGAATGAAGTCTCTCATAAAATCCTGGGGGCAAAAATAAAGGTGAAATTAAAAATACCTGCGGATGGTTCATCAAAGGAGATAGAGCCCGTTGGTATAATATCGGGGATAGGCTACCCTGTGCTTGCTGATCATACGATTCATGTAAGGTTTGACCGGCCTGAGCCTGATATAAAAAAGTTGCTTGGTTAAAAAAATAATATTCACCATGGAGTACACGGGGGGCACGGAGATTTTTTTTATTCCTCTGTGTTCTCCGTGTCCTCCGTGGTTAAAAAAGATTATGATTTAATACCTCAAAGGGCCTGATCAGCCAAGTCTCCCTTTTTTATTAAGTGCATCAGCCACCCTGCCAAGATTCATCTTCTCCAGTGTCTCCCTTGTCGGGTAACCGTTTTCAGGGTTATACCCTTCAAACTTATAGAATTTTGTCTTGAACTCCTCCATCTTCTTTCTGTCCAGTTTGCGCCCCGCACCTGTGGCATACTTCCACTTGCCGTCTATATACATGGGCATGCCCTCGCCTCTCGTAGGCCTGTCATAGATATAGTCAGGGAATACCTCCATGTCACGGTGTCTTCCCTGCAGCACCCATATGGCCCTGTCAAGGGTATAGATCTTGTGCCCCAGCTCCATATAGTCAGCAAATGTGAGGTTGTTTCCTGTGACTGCATTCCAGAATTTAGGTTCTGCCTCCGGTGTTGGGCCCCGCCTGTCTTCAGTATTATTTGTAATGCACATTGGCCAGCGCCACCCGCAGAAGCCTCCTGCCCCAATCCAGAATTTTTCATAGTGCTTGATCCATGCAACCTGCTTCACCTTTGAATCTGAGTATATCCCGGTCGGGCCGTCGCTATGATCGATCATGAAGGGGTCGCCCTGGTAGGGCACCATTGCATCAGTATAGAGCTTTGCCGCCTCTTCTGCTGTAAGATAGGGGTCCCCTGTAAGCACCATCCAGTGGAGGGGATAGTTGGACATCATGTGAAGCATAAGGTCACGATCCCCTAATATTGAGGCATAGCCCCATTCCGCCTCTATCACGGGGTCATAATGTAGTGCGGTTCCCCAGAAGGCAAGGGAGAGAACACCGCTATTAACATCCTCATCGTATCTCCCGATCTTTTTTGCAAACCTTGCGCAGCCCTCTGCCAGGTCATTGCCTATGCCTTCGCGTGTGGCTATCTGTCTCATGAGCGCTTCAACATAGGTAAAGCTACCGGGCATATCAAAGGGAAGGTTGGTATCTATCTCTTTCCCCTTTCCAAGTATCCCTTTTTTATTAAGGGTTTCAACATAGCTCATAAGGGGCATTAACTGCCAGTGGCCCAGGCCGTACCTGTGCATCAGGTCGCCTCCCTGGCGTGTGAATTTTAAGGAGCCGTTCACATTGATTGTAAGGGTGCCAGCGCACACAGATTCGTTTGTGTCACCAGTAGCAAGACGCATACGGCATCCCCTGGGGCATGAGGCGCATGCTGCTGCCCTTGCAGGGGTAAGGGGAAACTCACGGTTGAGTGTATTGCCGCCGCTTGGGCGCCCGCTTATAAGTGAATATGGCCCCCCTTTGCCAAACCTCTCTGCCTCCCTGGGGTTATCTGCATTCCACTGGAATCTCCTGAACCAGAGCCGCGCCTCCATAAATGCTTTCGGGTCGGCGATCGGTATATCGCCTGTGCCTATAGCGCTTATGGCCTTCAGATTCTTTGACCCGAATACCCCGCCGAATCCGCAAAGGGCTGCCTGTGAACCTGGCCCGTGGAGGAGAGCGCCAAGCCTGCTTTTGTTCTCGCCGGCGGGGCCGCAGCATACAACAGCAGGCACCTGGGTGGTCATCTGGTTTTTAGAAAGCTCGGCCCATTCGCCCCACTTGTAATTTGTATCGGTTATCACACGGCGAGCGATCTCCTGCTGCGCGTCCCATGTATCCATGCCCCAGATCCCTCTGGCGCTCTCGATCTTCACCTCGTCATTAATAATATTGATCCAGACAGGTTCACTTGACGTCCCTTCAACCACAATACCATCCCAGCCTGCAAACTTTAGCTGGGCGGTAAACCTTCCGCCAAAGTTGCTGTGGCCGAACCACTCGATGGGATAGAGCATTGGCCCAAGCCCCTGCACCTCGCACCTGCCTGAGCCGGGCATGAATGTGCCTGAAAATGGGGAGGTCATCATTATAATAAGGTTCCTAGGATCAAACGCCTCAAAGGGGAGCTGATCACCCACCAGATCAAAGAATATGGCAGAACCAATCCCATGCCCCCCGCCGAACTCCATATATTTTTCCGTATCTATCTTACCAATTGTCTTATCGGTAAGGTTTATTCTCAATATCTTCCCTGTATATCCGCCCTTCATCATTCCTCACCCTCCTCCATGCTGGGCCATTCAAGGCTCATTTTTGGCACCATCTCGCTGCTGTCAACCAGCCCAAGGTTATACCAGTGATCATTCCTCAGGTTTACATCATACCCCTCTGTCTCCTTCTGATCCGGCATCTCAGATACAAATTTGATGGCCTGTACCGGGCATGCCTCAACACAAGCCTGCCTGCCCTCCGGGCCTCCCTTTTCATCCCAGAAGGGTGTGTCTATACAGAGGTCGCATTTGGAAGATCTCCATTTGCCATTTATCTCTACCCATACAGTGCGGTGCGGCTGCTGGGGGCACATGGCTATACAGCTCTTGCAGCCGATACATTTGCTGCTGTCTATCCTTCTTACATTGCCGTTTTCAGTGTCGATATATGCTGCGCCTACCGGGCAGTTCTGGACGCAGACCGGGACCTTGCACTGCCTGCACAGGGCTATCTTGATATCATCAGGGAATTTTCCCCATGAATCCTGTATGATCTGGATACGCGATCGCGACAGGCTCTGCACCCCGTAATGGGTTAGAGAACAGGCGAGCATGCATGTTGTGCAACCGATACATTTTTTGGTGTCATAAACAAGGTAACCTCTGGATGCAGGGTAGGTGAACTTTTTTTCATCGGCCTTTACCATTGTGCCGGTTATGATTGTCCCGGCAGCAACAGCTCCCCCTGTTACCAGAAAATCGCGTCTTGAGATACCCTTCTGGCTTTTATTATCCTTTTTACTATTTTTATCTTCTGACATAGGACTAACTCCTGTTGAACGGGTAAGGGTTAATGTACATAAAACATAAAATTAAGTTGATAGGTTAATACTAATCCCCATGTTCCGGCATTGATTTTATGGACTAAAAGGTGGTAAGTCAATTTGAAATATTCTATAGACAAAACCATTTTGGATTGATAAATAATGCCCCCGGTCAGGATCATTACTAATGTAAATATAACATCAGTATTTATTCCTTGTATTTATTGAACTTGATTAACAGGAGATTTAAAATGAAATCATCAATTAACATCCTATTAACCCTGCTTTTATGCACACTATTTACCGCACCTTCATTCGCAGACCCTATTGAGGATGCAAAAACGGCAATCACAAATCAGGATTTCCAAAAGGCAATTGAATTAATTACCTCCCTTGCGGAACAGGACAATCTTGAGGCGCAGACCATGCTTGGCGCAATGTATGTCAATGGTCAGGGTGTTGAAGCCAATCCCACAAAAGGGCTGGAATTGATAACTAATGCTGCAAAAAAAGGTTTTGAACCTGCAAAGATCAGGGCCTTTGATTTAAACATTGAACTTGCCAACAAGGGCGATACATCCGCAATGTTTAATGTCGGGTATATGTGCTTTAATGGCTGGGGCGGTACATATGAGTCTGATGTATGCCTTAAATGGCTTGAAAATGCCGGAGATATGGGCCATGAAAAATCAGCCAAGATACTTACAAAAATATATACTGAAGGTATGTTTAACGTTACCCCTGATACTGAAAAGGCAAAATACTGGAAAGAGCAGGATGATGCCATCAATGCAGGCATAGAAGGCACATGGGAAGGCTCTATCCCTCCCATGGGAGGCCCTAACCCCATGCCAATGGAAGTGACCTATAAATTTAAAAAAGAGGGGGAAACCCTTTCAGGGGTATATATAAATAAAGGGTTTGGCAATAAAAAATCGCTCATCAAAGATGGCAAAATTGATGGCAATAATTTCTCTTTTTCTATAGAGTCCAACTTTATGGGCAATAAAATGACCACCAATTATACCGGTGTCTTTTATGGAAAGACCATTAAACTGACATATACAATGCCAGCGGGCCCTGATGGCGCAACTCCTCCGCCTGTGACATTTATGGCAAAAAGGGCCATATAGGGATTTAAATAGTTTCCATCCAGAAAGAAACAATTTCTGGATGGAGCATTCAGCGTTCAGCCAACCTTTGAATTAAATGTTTAATGCTGAATGCCAAAGGCTCACTGATTCCAAATGGATTAAGCTTAAGACAGTAATGGTGTAATACAAAGGCCCTGCCCCGTTTTTAAATAACCATGCCTTATTTTATTTGAATCAATAATTGACACCTTACTACTAATCCCTTATACTCGCTCCCTTAAAATATCTAATTAAAACGAATATATAACATTATTATCAGTGTTTAATTGATTCAGATTTGGTAAGAGCATTGCTATTTTATAAGTGGTTTTAATAAATAAGAAGGAGAAAAGAAATGAAGGAAGTTGTAATAGTAAGCGCTGTCAGAACAGCCCTTGGTGCATTCAACGGTTCTCTAAGCGAGATTCCCGCCACAAAACTGGGCGCCCTTGTCATTGAAGAGGCGGTAAAGAGGGCAGGGATAGAAAAGAAGGTGGTAAATGAGGCGATCATGGGGATCGTGCTCCCGTGCGGTTACGGGCAGAATCCGGCAAAGCAGGCTGTTGTGCAGGCAGGGATGCCCTGGGAGGTAGAGAGTCTTACTATAAACAAGGTGTGCGGTTCATCGCTCAAGAGTGTAATGCTTGCAGCTCAGGCTATACAGTCCGGAGATGCGGATGTTGTGGTGGCCGGCGGTATGGAGAATATGAGTTATGCCCCCTACTATCTTGAAAAGGCGCGCACCGGTTACAGGATGGGAAATGGCCAGCTTGTCGACCACATGGTCCATGACGGCCTGTGGGATATAGTGAATGATTTTCATATGGGCATGTCAAATGAGCTGTGCTCAGAAAAGTACAATGTTACAAGGGAAGATCAGGACCGTTTTGCCGCCGAGTCATACAGGAGGGCAGTAAATTCTATTAAGTCTGGCAGGTTTAAAGATGAGATTATGCCAGTGCCAGTCCCCCAGAAAAAGGGTGATGTAAAATTGTTTACTGAGGATGAGTGTCCAAGAGAGACAAGTCTTGAAGCGCTTTCTAAAATGAAACCTGCATTTAAGAAGGACGGTGTGGGCACTGCCGGTAACGCCTCAATAATAAGTGACGGCGCTGCTGCGGTTGTTGTTATGTCACGAGAAAAGGCTAATGAGCTGGGCTGTAAGGTGCTTGCCACCATAGGCGCACAGGCCTCATACGGTATTGATATGAAGTATGTCCTTGTTGCCCCTATCTATGCCATACCCAAGTGCGCGAAGAAAGAGGGTATCGCCCTTGATAAAATAGACCTTATTGAGCTTAACGAGGCATTCAGCGGCTCTTCTGTTGCTGTAATAAGGGAACTCGGTCTTGACCCGTCAAAGGTAAATGTAAATGGCGGCGCTGTTGCCCTGGGCCATCCAATAGGCGCTAGCGGGTGCCGTGTGCTTGTAACCCTGATACACGAGATGATAAAGCAGGACAAAAAAACAGGTCTTGCCTCATTATGTCTGGGCGGCGGTGAGGCTGTGGCCTTGATTGTAAACAGATAAAATATAAGGAGGGTAAAATGGAGATTAAGACATTCGGTGTTGTAGGTTCAGGTCAGATGGGTAACGGCATTGCTCAGGTAGCGGCAATGAGCGGGCTTAATGTTATTATGAATGATATCAGTGAAGAGTTTGTAAACAAAGGGTTTGCAACTATCACAAAAAATCTTGACCGCAGCGTTGAAAAGGGAAAGATGTCAAAGGAGGAGCGTGATGCAACCTTAAGCAGGATCAAGAAGAGCACGGATATCAAGGATATGGCAAATGCCGATTATGTGGTTGAGGCAGCCACTGAAAAGGAAGAACTCAAATTCGGGATATTTAAAAACCTGGATAGCATATGCAGGCCCGGCGTGATCCTTGCCACAAACACATCCTCCATACCGATAGGCAGGATCGCTGCAAAGACGAGCCGCCCGGACAGGGTTATAGGCATGCATTTCATGAACCCGGTGCCCGTGATGAAGCTTGTGGAAGTCATCCGCGGCCTTGCCACATCTGATGAAACATACCAGATCACACTTGAACTCACGAAAAAATTTGACAAGACACCGGCCCTTTCAAATGATTTCCCCGGTTTTATTGCAAACCGTGTCGCCATGCCCATGATAAACGAGGCGATATTTGCCCTTTATCACAGTGTCGGCACAGCCGAAGATATCGACACAGTGCTGAAACTCGGATTTAACCACCCGATGGGGCCACTTGCGTTAGCCGACCTTATTGGTCTTGACACATGTCTTGCTATCATGGAAACACTATATGAAGGGTTCAAGGATCCCAAATACAGGCCGTGCCCCCTCTTAAGAAAATATGTTGAGGCCGGCTGGCTTGGAAGAAAGACTGGCAGGGGTTTTTACAAGTACTAGGAAAAGACAAATGGATTTTTTGTTAGATGAAAAACAGAATATAGTGAGGCGCTCTGTCCGCTCATTCTGCGAGCGTGAGATTCAGCCCATAGCAAGGGATATAGACAATGAGGCCCGTTTCCCGTGGGAGGTAGTGGAAAAGATGGGTAAGCTTGGCTACTTTGGTATCCAGGCCCCACAGGAGCTGGGCGGAGCTGCCATGGATACAGTAACCTACTGTATCATAATCGAAGAGATCTCCAGGGTCTGCTCTGGCCTTGGTCTCTGCGTTACTGTGCATAACAGCGTTGGCGTATATCCCCTTGTTGCATTCGGAAATGACGAGCAGAAAAGGAGGTGGGTTCCGCCACTTTCAAGGGGTGAAAAGATCGGGGCATTCTGCCTTACCGAGCCCAATATCGGCTCCGATGCATCAGGAGTTGAATCAACCGCTATTCGTAATGGTGATCATTATATTGTTAATGCCAACAAGGTGCTGATCACTAATGGCGGCGTTGCAGACATATGCCTTATCTTTACCAAGACAGACCCTTCTGCGGGTCATAAGGGGTTAAGCGTTATTGTTGTTGAGAGGGGTACCCCCGGTTTTGAGATAGGCGATCTTGAAGAGCTTTCCGGAAACCGGGCCAACCCGGTCTCTTCTATACGGCTCAATGACTGTAATGTCCCGGTTGAAAACCTGCTCGGTAAAGAGGGTATGGGCATGAAGATAGGGCTTGCAGCCCTTGATACAGGCCGCATAGGCATTGCAGCGCAGGCTCTGGGTATTGCACAGGCTGCAATGGAAGAGGGGATTAAGTACAGCAAGGAGCGGAGGCAGTTTAATGTGCCTATATGCCAGCATCAGTCAGTACAGAACATGATTGCTGATATGGCAACTTTAGTTGAATCGGCAAGGCTCATGGTCTACAGGGCCGCTGCAAAAAAGGATAAGGGATTACCCTTTTCAAAGGAATCCGCTATGGCCAAGCTCTATGCATCCGAGGCAGCCAGCAGGGTTACTGATATGGCCCTTCAGATACACGGGGGGTACGGTTATGTTAAGACCTACCCGGTTGAACGTTTTTACAGGGATGCAAGGGTAACACGCATTTATGAGGGCACGAGCGAGATACACAGGATTGTTATAGCAAGAAGCGTGCTGGAGGAGTACAAATAAAAACGGGGCGCAGGGC
>CAZXUA010000129.1:0-13649 GCA_964643755.1 uncultured Desulfatiglans sp.
CATCAGGCTGGCTGGCTGGAGACACGGTGACTGTTTCTGCAACAGGTCTGTTTGACAATAAAAATGTGGGTACAGGGAAGACTGTAAACCTTACCAGCAGTTATGGCGGGGCTGATTCGGGTAACTACTCCATAACCGATCAGGCCTCAACTTCTGCAAACATAACCCAGAGGGCAATAAATATCTCAGGTATTACTGCTGCAAACAAGGTCTATGATGCCACTACTACTGCGACAGTAGACATCACTGGTGCAACAGGCTGGCTCGCTGGAGACACGGTGACAGTCTCTGCTTCAGGTCTGTTTGACAATAAAAACGTGGGTACAGGTAAGACTGTTAACCTGACCAGCAGTTATGGCGGCGCTGATTCAGGAAACTACTCAATAACTGATCAGGCAAACACTACTGCAAACATTACACAAAAATCATTGACCGCCACATACACCGGAATAAACAAGGTATATGATGGTACCACAAATGCCCAGGTAGCAGCCTATTCTGCTGATATTATAACGGGCGATATTGTGGGCTTTATCCAGAGTGCGGCTTTTACAGACAAAGACGCAGGGATTGGAAAAACCATAGATGTAACAGATATCAACCTTTCAGGAACCGATTCAGCAAACTACAACCTGCAAAATTTCACATCTACGACCACTGCTAATATTGCACCTGCCCTGCTGACTGTAACTGCCAGTGATGATACCAGGGGTTTCAATAATGTTACATACAGCGGAGGTAACGGGGTAACATATACCGGTTTTGTCAATAATGAGACATATGCTGTGCTGAATGGAATACTTGAATATGGCGGGACAAGTCAGGGGGCAGTTAATCCCGGCCTGTATGATATCGTTCCCTTTGGTCTGACCTCGAATAACTATGAGATTAACTTTATAAACGGCCTTCTTGAAATTATCAGTGAAACGACTGTGACAATTGACATGGTTTCGAGAGACAGACAAAACGGCATTAACAGTACCGGTCAGGATCAGTCCTCCATATCAGGAGGTTCGTTTACCTCTTTACTTGGACCAGGCGCTGGCAGTTCAACAACAATCGGTTATGCCAGCTTTGAAGTTATGAACCTTAACGTTACAGAAACCGGAACACTTTCACTCGCATCAGAAAGCGGAAGCACAATGGTAAATTTTATCCCTGGCCCGGAAGGCGGGAGTATTATGAATATCGGAGGGACTTCATCAGGCGAAATAAAAAACATCATTAATTCACTGCCTGTTTTTGAGCAGATTGGCACTGCTGACCCAGTCTGGATCAATAACTACACAATAAACAGGGATAATCAGGCGTTATCGGCTGCCCCAATAAACAGGGTGGAAATGGAAGCTCTTCCCAGATACGGGATGCCTGAAAAGCAATATCCCTTTACACTTACCATGCAGAATGGAATTTCTGTTCAGTATACCGCTGGTATTACTGATGAGGGGTATATGGTGATCAGCTTTTCACCATCTCATGGCAATGTGGATATAGAAAAGATTATCCTTATGGGTATTGCTGTAGTTGAGAAAGAGATGAAGGAAAAGCCGGATAATATCAGGGGAGTAGTAATAATAAAAAGGCCTCAGGCAATATAAAACTTATGTCCCCCGTTTCTGTGGCCTCCACAGGAACGGGGGACATATGTTCCGCCAGTACAATACAAAATTATCACCGCTATTAAGGATACGATATGCGGGTTTTCTTTTGTAAATCCATTGATTCCCAAACTAATATTACAGACATTGAAATGGATTTAAATTGACATAAAATACTGATCCTCCTATATTTTATTTTATAAAAGGATGTTTCATTATGGATAGGCCTGATATAAAAATTTGACCATATAGAGATTTATATGGAGGTTAAATGGAAATATTTCCTCGTCGCCTGAGGATAATCCTTGTGCTGGTGGCCATAATACTCCTCGCAGGCTGTATCTGGTATTACAAAAATGCTCAACAGCGTTATGCCCGAGATGCTACTGCCCGACTGGAATCAATTATTCAACTGATAATAAACCGACTCTCTGACTGGCGCAGTGTAATGCTGCGTGAAACCATCATGATGATGGAGAGCCCTTACTATGTCAAACTCGCTGAGCGATGGGATGGCGGCCCCAGGGAAGAGGATATTGATGAAATAATGACAAGGTCGCGTGTAGCGCAGCAGTCATATTATTATTCAGATGCCCTTTATGTTGATGTTGAGGGTAAAATCTATCTATCATTAAAGGAGAATCCGGGCAGCCTGTCTGAAACAACCCTAAGTGCGCTGAATGACGCCTTTAAAACAGGGAAAGCGGTAATTACTGACCTGTACATCCCTGCTTACAATGCAAAACCTCATTATGACCTTATAATGCCTTTTTTTGCAGGGAAAGGCCCTTCCCGTGTCCCGAACTCAGCCTTTATTTTTCAGTATGAGTCATCACGTGTTCTTGATCCGATAATCAACTTCTGGCCCGGATACAGCAGCACAGCCGAAAGCCTGCTCCTCCGAAGGGAAGATGACTCTGTGCTTTTCCTGAACGATGCGCGTCATAAAAAGGACACAGCGCTGTCACTAAAAATCCTTCTAAACCAGGGAAGCATTGAATCCCAGGCTGTACAGGGTATAAGTGGTGTAATAGAGGGAAAAGATTATCGGGGTGAAGATGTCATTGCAATCGCAAGCCCTGTTCCGGATACATCATGGGTACTGGTTGTAAAGATAGATAAAAATGAGATTTTTTCCGGCCTGATAAGAGAGTATATCCCTGTATTGTTATCCTTCATGTTTCTTGTCGGTCTTATATCTTTAATTTTAGGGATCTTCTGGCAGCGAAATGAAAAGGCTCATTACCGCACCCTTTTTGAAATGGAGACTGCCCGTAGAAAGAGTGAGGAGAGATATCGAAACGCACTTGATGGCATCATGGAAGGCTGCCAGATAATTGATTTTAACTGGCGTCTGATATATCTGAACGCAATAGCCTCAAACACAGTGGCCGTACTAAAGAGGGACTTTTAGGGCGTACATTGATGGAGTCATACCCCGGCTTTGAAAAATCAGAAACATTTACATCCTTTAATAAATGCATGGTTGAGCGTATTCCGCAGCATATTGAAAGCCCTGTCGAGTTCCCTGACGGCACTGTAAAATGGTATGATACCAGCGCTCATCCAATTCCTGAGGGAATTTTCGTCCTTATAAATGATATAACTGAAAGAAAACTGGCAGAGGCGGATAATGACCGGCTTGTATCGGCTATTGAACAGTCCGGCGAGTGCGTGGTTATCATAGATAAGGGACGGATTGTGCGTTATGTTAATCCCGCCTACGAGAGAGTTACAGGAAGAAGACGCGAAGAGGTGATCGGGCACAGACTTGATTCGGATCTTAATGAAAACAATACTTATAACACAGGATTCTGGGCCACACTTGAAAGCGGAAAGCCCTGGAGCGGGAGGCTTGAGAACCGCAGGAAAGATGGCTCTCTCTATACCGAAGACGCAACAGTCTCGCCTGTTTTTAATAAAGCAGGAGATATTGTCAATTATGTTTCAGTATCGCGGGACATCACCCAATATCTGGAGCTGCAGAAAGAAAAGGAAAGGCTTCAGGATCAGTTCCTTCAGATACAAAAGATGGAGTCTGTAGGTAGACTGGCGGGCGGGGTGGCCCATGATTTTAATAATATGCTTAATGTCATAAGCGGCCATGCACAGCTTGCAATGGAAAGCCTTGATCCTACAGACCCTGTTTACCGACACCTGAGCGAAATCTATAATGCCTCTCTCAGGTCATCTGCCCTTACCAGACAGCTTCTGGCATTTGCCCGCAAGCAGACCATAGCGCCAAGAGTGCTGGATTTAAACAGCGCTATAGAAAACCTGTTGAACATGCTCCAAAGGCTTATTGGAGAAGATATTGATCTGGAATGGGGCAAGGGAGAAAACCTGTGGCCTGTTCGTATTGATCCTACCCAGATTGACCAGATTCTGGCCAACCTTGCTGTTAACGCGCGCGATGCCATTGAAAAACATGGTAAAATAACCATCTCCCTCAAAAACACCGTTCTTGATGAAGATTACTGCCGCCGGCACCAGGGCAGTGTACCGGGTAATTATGTAATGATAAACTTTAGCGATGACGGGTGCGGTATGAGCAGGGAGGTGCTCGATCACCTTTTTGAGCCCTTCTTTACTACAAAAACAGATGGCAAGGGGACAGGTCTGGGTCTGGCAACCGTTTATGGTATTGTAAAACAAAATGAGGGCTTTATTAGTGTCTACAGTGAACCCGGCAGCGGTACAACCTTTAAGATATATCTGCCCAGATATCAGGGAAGCGAAACCGCAGGAGCTGTTGAAATAGAGAATATACCAATAACAGGCGGGACTGAGACTATCCTGGTTGTAGAGGATGAGAAGACTGTTCTGGAGCTTACAAAAGACATGCTTGAACGGCTGGGTTATCAGGTGATTGCAATCAACTCACCCGATGAAGCCATTCGTCTTGCTAAAAATTTTGATGGGAAGATAGATCTGCTTCTAGTTGATGTTATCATGCCAGGTATGACTGGACGTGATCTTTCAGAACATCTGTCCACCCTTCGCCCAGGGATAAAAAAGCTGTTTATGTCAGGCTACACCGCCGATATTATCACCTATCGCGGTGTACTGGAGGAGGGTGTCTTTTTTATCCAGAAACCCTATTCAATAAAATCGCTGGCTGAAAAAGTGCGCGCTGCGCTGGGACAAAGAGATGAATGATATCTGCTTTTCCTGCGCAACCTTAAATAAAAAATCCACTTCTTTTGGAGGTGGACTCTCTGTTTCTGTTAACTTTAAAGAACAGACCCCGGCATTAACCACCGGGGCATGTTATATCTCCTTAAGCAAAAACAGTCATGGCACTATTTTTTAGCTGCGATTTCATTCTGCATCCGGACGATATCTGTATCTTTAATCCTGTAGCCGACATAAAATATAATCGCTGCAAGAATGCTGGTTATGGCTGGGGCATAAATCATGATGGTGCTGATACCATTTGCAACCTCCTGCGTTGGTTCCGCACCGCCTATATAACCGATCATCCCCAATCCTGTCATAATGATGCCTCTTCCGATCAGTAACCCGAACTTTATAGGCAGCATCATCATGGACATGGTGAACCCGAGGATATTTTTGCCGGTCTTCCACTCCCCGTACACTGATGTGTCCACAAACAGGGCGCCTATCATGGCCTGTGAGGCACACGCTATCATTGCGGCAATGGTAAAGATGATTGTAAAACTCCATGAATTCACCTCGATAAAGGCAACTGAGAAATAGACAAGACCGCTTATAATGCAGGCCAGTCCATACGCGTGGCGTTTGCCTATTTTAACGCCGATCCATGGAGAGGCAAATGCGCCCAGGAGTGTGCCAATGCCGTTCCCTAATATAAAGACAGAAAGAAAGGCCTCATTTCTCAATACATTATTAAAATAATATGCGGCAAAGGATAAAATAAAGAAGAGACATGTGTTTCTGAATGTTTCAGCAAGAATAAGTAACAAAAGGGGCGGGTTTCTAAAAACAAGCGCCACCATTTCCCATACGCTCCTTTTTTCACTCGCCGCTGTTTCAGCGGGAGTGACTTCCACTTCTGCTGCTTTAGTGTTTGCAGACATCTTGTACAGATATAAATATCCCAGAATCATCACGATACCGAAAATAAGAATGGTAAGGGAAAAGCCGTAGATAAGGCCGATGCCCGCAGTAAAGATCGGTACCATCTTTGCGCCGGTGTATGAAAATACCAGGTTTCCAGCAGACTGACCCTGTGCCCTGCTGCTGGAAAGGATAGTTCTTTCATCGGAATTTTGCGTTATGCTACCCATCAGGCCGCCGATCGCGCCGTAACCCACATTCCAGAAAAGATGACTTGCCAGGAAACCTATGATTATGATCGTCGCTGCAAGCGCCTCGCCACCGACCTTGGAAAACTGAAAGATAAATAAAAGCACCACCAATGGAGGGGCGATAATGAGCCATGATCGGTACTTCCCGCCAAACTTAAATGAGACCCTCTGAAGTATAACACCGGCAAGAAAGGCGCACACAATATCACCGATACCAGTGGCATAAACAATTACTTTCCCGGTGAACATCGAGAACTTGGCATAATCGGTAAGAAATAGAGTAAAATAATACACCTCCATGCAGACCAGCAGGGTGAAGCACAGATCCCCGATTCCATAGGTATAAAGCAGGGATTTCTTAAGTTTTTCCGTCATAACGCCTCCTTGATGAATAAAAGAAATTATTTAGTCAGCTTTTCAAAAACGATATGAATATTTTAGAACAGATAATTGACAAGATTATTAAAGGTTGTCAAGATAAACCTCCAAAAATTGTTGAAAGAGAAAGGGTTTTTACAATCCTGAATCTTGAATTTTGAATCTTGAATTTTTATACCTGCCCCCTTTTTTTCTTATTTTCCTCCATATAAAAAGCCACCCTATCATCTGTAAGGCCATAGAATAAAAATATAAAACCGGCGATAAGATAGCAGGCTGCCGGCAAATATGCGATAAGGTCCATAAGGTGCTCTACAAATTCGGGCGTTGACTCCATATTGGCCTCATAACCGATAAATGCCAGAAATGAAGGGATAAGTGTAAGGGCTATAGCCATACCTATTTTTACAGGCATAGTATACATTGACACAATTAGGGCGCTTGCGTTTTTACCTGTTTTATACAGGCCATATTCCGCAGCATCCATATACATTGCCTGTCTTATGGGCATGGGCAGATAAACCACAAGATTGGTGCAGCAGATAATGGAGGTATAGATAATCGGGCTATTCGCTCCATACATACGCAGGATAATATAACCCAGAATGCCAACAAAGGCTGTGTAGATGCATATGCCTTTTTTCCCCACCTTTTTAGTAATAGCTGGCGCTATCAATGAGCTTACAAGAATTGCGCTGGCGGTGAGTAATGGATAATGGGCCATCCATGAACTGTCACGCGTAACATATTTGAAATAGTAGGCTGCTATGGATGTGAGGCTGAATATTGCAATATCTTTGAAAGTATCAGCAATCATTATTATAACCAGAGGTTTATTGCCAATTATCTGCATAAACATCTCAGGCCATGTCAGATTATGTGAAGGTTTTAATTTTTTATCGGGATCATAATGGTCATATTCATTTGTCCTTAGAAAAAGGTTCCAGTATCCCAATACCTGAAGCGCTGCTAGCATTATTACTACAGTAAAAAAGCCTAATGTCTCTCCATATTCAGCATTTAAATGATTCAACATCTTGATGGCAAGGTAACTGAATAATATCTGTGAACCATACTGATATTGAACATTTCTTGCTGATAATTTTGCCCTGTCATCGGCGTTGCCGGACAAGACAGAGATAAGACCTAGCTGGGCATTAAATGCAAAATTAAGACTGATATGGGCCAGTAAGTATGCTGAGCCCAGATAAAACATCTTAAGCCAGTAGCTTACAGAGGGTATGTTTGTAAAGGTAATGGTAAAAAACACGAAGGTGGATATGGGCAGAAACAGGAGCCATGACCTGAACTGGCCCCACCTGAACTGTGTCTTTTGTATTACCGCGCCGCCCACCGGCACAGATACTGCGTCCACTATATGTGTAATAAACATAAAAATTGCCAGATGAGCAGGGTTGATAAGCGCAACATCTGTCATAAAATAGCTGTAGTAGTATATTGCTACCAGCATCATCATGTTGAAGGTCATGGTGGAGATGCCATAGCTGTGGATAACAAATGAGGGAAGCCTTTTTTCAATCATTCTTTTGATCTCCAGAAAGGTTTTTGTTATATGCTTAATAGCGCTTTCAAGGATTACTAGACTATGCAGATATTTTTCTCAAGATAAAAATATTAACAAAAGGCAAAAGTCACCATATTTGCCTTTTTTAATATGATCCATCTTAGATTAACAGGGGGATTTGAATACTTACAGCCATTTACCAGAATAGTCCGCATTTCGGAGAAACCAATAAAAATCTTGAGCAGGCTATTGAGGCAATGGAGGGTATAAAGGCCGACCTGGTTGTGCTCCCGGAGCTGTTTGCCACAGGCTACCAGTTTACCTCGGTAACTGAACTTGAAGGGCTTGCTGAGGATATACCAGATGGGCCAACCTGTGATGCCCTTATCCAGTATGCCCGTAAAAGAGCCATTTATATAGTATTCGGGATTGCAGAAAAGGATAATAATAAATTATATAACTCGGCAGCCCTCGTTGGCCCTTATGGTCTTGCCGGGCTCTACAGGAAGAGCCATCTATTCTATGAGGAAAAATCATTTTTCACCCCTGGTGACACAGGTTTCAATGTATTTGATATCGGTTATGCAAGGGTGGGTATCATGATATGTTATGACTGGTGGTTTCCTGAGGCAGCGAGGAGCCTTGCTTTATCGGGCGCAGATATAATCTGTCACCCTGCAAACCTTGTTCTTACGGGGTGCCATATGGCCATGAGAACAAGGTCCCTTGAGAATGCAGTCTATTCTGTTACTGCAAACCGTATCGGCGCTGAGGCGCGGGGTGGTAAACCAGAGCTCCAGTTTACAGGCAAAAGCCAGATAATTGACCCGAAAGGTGAGGTAATTCTGTCGCTTGAAGAGAATAAAGAGGGGATAGCTGTTATTGATATTGATGTTGAAAGGGCAAGGGATAAGGCTGTAACAACCATGAATGACAGGTTTTATGACAGAAGGCCGGAGCTCTATAAGATTATCTGATCTTTCCTCTCAGGCTTTTTACCACCCTGCCTGATGTCCTGTTCTTTGTAATCTTTACCTTTTCTATCCTTCCATCGGGCCGGGGTGCATAATATTCATCTGAGCTGGATAGCAGCGGGAAATATTCCCCGTTAATCTCTTCAAAGAGTTCAACCTGCATGACCCCCTTTTCAGGGCTCTCTAACCCAGCAATACCAAGGAGCCCCTCCTTTTCAATCACCTTATAGCTGCCCCTTTCCGATTTGTAACCCACAAGATTTCTTGACCAGTGTCGTATATAGATATCTGCATCAAATGGGAATAGCTTTCCCTTCACTGACTCAAATAGTTTGCCGCTTTTTACAATAATCCTTTTGCCTGAACTCAGCATGGGCCTTCGCGATGTAAGGTTGTCAGGGTTGTGGGTGTAGACCATATTTTCAAATGGCGCATCGGCTATGTCAGTATAATCTGTATGCACAATGCTGTTTTTCGGGGCAACATCATGTATGACTGCAGAGCCTTTATATGCCTCCATTGCCCTTTCATACCTCTCCCTGCTCCAGGTGCGTTCAATAAAGTCATTTATGTCAGCATAGATAATAGCTGATTGCTCAAACTCATTGCGGCTTATCCTGTCAAAGCGCTGGGGGCGGTAGGTTTCGCAGAGCTCTTTCCAGAGTGATGGCCTCCACACTGTATCTGCGCTGTAAATGAGGCTGCTTTTTTTTGTCATAAATTTGAATGCGACTGAAGGTAGGCCGTGCCATACAGATGACTTGATTGCCCGGACCGTAAGCCCTGCGTCATCATCATAAAAATCATTTCTCTCTTTTTCGTAAAATGATGTGGAGCTGAAAGGGTAATAGCTTGCAGGCTCAACCCACTCGCCTGATTCCTCATCCTTGAAAAGCAGCCTGGGTCTGTTTGCCATGTGATTAATAAAGATCTTTGCCCGGTCAGGGCCTATCTCGTTTCCGTCAAGGTCTTGAACGCAGTACCGAAATGTGCCGTCTTTATTATCTCTCAGGCTGATAAAGTATCTTTCCCTTGGCCCAATAATGCACTCTTCAACCATTAAATCATAAGGGATATCCACTATCCTTTTTGAATCTATGGAAAGGGACCTTTCAAGGGCGCCCTTGGAGTTCTTGCGATACTCTTCAAGGACAGGCTCACATGAAATAAGCCTGAGCCTCGCTTTTGAATGGGGATTGTAAAAGTTGAAAAGCACTATATCGGTAAACCATCTTTTATGGTCTTCATGGGAATGGGTACCGAAGATGCCTTTGATCCCGGCAATACCTTTGTACCCCAGATAGGGGAAAACAGGAGAGCCGCATTCAAGCAGGTATACATGGCCATTTACGGTTATCATATACCCGCTGCTCTCTCCCATCATTGAGAAGGCGCTTGTATTACCAACAACATCAATAATAATATCATGGCCCACAGTGCAGTGTAGCTCCCTCAGGTTCAAATAGATGGATCTCCTACTCAAAACCGCCTGAATTTGCACATTTATCAAGTAAATACAAGGCAATTGCAAGTAAAATCTAAATAAAGACAGATAAAAGACAAGAAATGATAATTACCATTCTGCTTAGAATGCCTTCAGACACCTGACATTGTAGGTAAGTACAGGGTTATGTATGCCCTTGACCATTATCTCCCCTATCTTGTCAGCCTCAACAATATCCTGCACGCTGCTGTATGTCCTCTGGCTGATTAGTATCTGGCCTGCCTTTGCATTTGATTCAAGGCGGGAGGCGACATTTACCTGATTGCCAATAACTGTGTAGTCAAGCTGCATCTCTGAGCCTATATTGCCAACGGTCATAAACCCGGTGTTTATCCCTATGCCCATACCGAATTCATAACCAAAATACCTCCAGTCTTTTTTAAGCTCCTCAGTCTTTTTCTGCATCTCGATGCCCATCATTACTGCCCTCTGGGCATGATCAGCCATAGGCACAGGGTCACCCAGGAAAATAAGCATGCCGTCGCCTATAATCTTGTTCAGTGTGCCGTCATAGCGGTATACGATCTTTGTCATCTCTGAGATATAGTTCTGAAGCAGGCTGAAGAGCTCTTCAGGTTCAAGGTTATCGGTAAATGTGGAGAAGTTCCTGATATCAGTAAACATGACTGTCATCATCTTTCTTCTTGGAGTTGCCCAGAGGGCATCACTGTCTGACAATATCTTTTCTGCAACATTGGGTGAGAGATATCTCCTGAGGTTATTATATTTGTTGAGTTCATCAATCTGTCTTTTCACCTTCTCCTCAAGCCCTTCATTCAAGACAAGAAGCTCTTTTCTCGCCTTTTCCAGCTCCTTAGTCCTTTCATCCACCTTCTGCTCAAGGGTGATGCTGTAATCCTCAAGCCTGGCCTTAGCATCCTCAAGCTCTTCGTTTAACACCTTGAGTTTCTCATACGCCTTGTTTCTGGCCTTTATATTAAGCCTCAGATTATTTATGGTATCCACAAGATGGGTCTCAGAATCAGGCCTGCTTCTCTCTTTGCTCAACATTCGTATGGTTCTTCTGATCCATGAAAACCTGTCATAGGTTATATCAAGAATAAAATAGGGGGAGGCGAATATCTCACCTTTTTTTAATATGATACGGTCATCACCCCTGACAGTCTCGGTGATAAGCACTGCGCAGGGGTTTTTACCGTTCACCCGGTTGATCTCAAGCTCAGTGTATTTGCCAAGAAAAACCTCTTTTTCATTGAGCCTCTCTGATAGCAGGACAACCTTTTTGCCAACGCTTTTTCTCATCCTTTCTATGGGGTCTGTGACCCATAAAACACCATCTTCCATGCTTGCATCCAGGTTAAAGCACTTGAGTTCAGGCTCATCATTCAGGAGTATAACAGGGTCGTATGCCTTTACAGGCTGTTTAATATTTGCTGGGGGCAGCCCCCAGACCGTGGGGATAGAGGAGATGATGCCTCTTCTGTATGAATCAATGATAAATTCACGGTTAACATCTATATCGCTGTGATAGACAACCTTGAGTATTGTCCTCATTTTCTTAAGGGTTTTATCAAAGTAGGGGGGAAGGATCACCTCGATATCCTTTGTATCATTTATATTGCAGTTAAAAAAGGGAACCCTTTTATAACCGTCATCCGGTCCCGCAAAAAACCTTGCCATATAATCGAACCTGCCCCATGATTTCAGCATGGCTGATGATGAACCGCAGTTGAAATAAAAGAAGGGCTCTTCAGATAAATCCTTTGCCCGCCGTATAAACCTGTGGAAGTTGTCATAGGTTGTCCACTCATCCTCATTTAAAAAAAAGGATTCAGGCGTGTTATACCTGTCTGCCGGATAGGGCAGGTCATTAAATAGCGAAGGATGCCCCCCTGTTTTTTTCTGAAGATAGGAGTTCACAATACTTATATTCCTGTTACTTATACAATCTGTTCTGCTCATTTTCCCCTCTTGGTGGCAAAAAATGCGTGATGATTTTGCAACCTGCATGCCATGCATGTAACATGCTGTTATTATGTTTATTTTTGTAATACTTATTTAAAAATGCCCTTTATATTTTTCATATATGCACAATAAAATGTGCAAAAAGGGGGATTTTTAAAATTTTAAAAATAATATGGTTGACAGTATTACTGTTTTTATATTATCTCTTGACCCGATCGGGACGTAGCGCAGTCTGGTAGCGCACCTGAATGGGGTTCAGGGGGCCGCTGGTTCAAGTCCAGTCGTCCCGACCAGTCTCCGTCCTAAACAAAGTTAAGAAAGGAGACTGCCGCGGCATAGCTGAAAGCGAAGCCGGGCTGATAATCGGCCTGTGTATTCGTTTAGAACTACGCCCTGGCAGGCCAGCCTTCTGCCAAGCATTAGCAAAAGCCACAAACAAGCATAGAAAGGGTAAATCCTGTTTTTTGGGGTTTGCCCTTTTTTGTTTTAATCCCCTGGGTCTAATATCACAGCCATTTAAATACCAAATTCCTTTGCAAACCTCTTTGACTTTTCTCTTCGCTCTTTTCTGAGTCTGGCCCTTTCAGGGGCTGTTTCATAAAGTCTCTTTTCTATGTCACTCTCAGGGATAACCGGAGGCACAGGGTGTGGCCTGCCATCCGGGCCTATTGCAACAAAAGTAAGAAATGCCGTGGTGCAGGTTATCTGCTCACCTGTAAAGAGGTTTTCAGCAAGCACCTTTACAAAGACCTCCATTGATGTGTTATTTGTCCATGTTACAAATGCCTCTGCACAAATTGCCTCCCCGCTTTTAATCGGATTTAAAAAATCCACCGAGTCTGTTGATGCTGTAACAACGGTCATGCGGGCATGTCTCATTGCTGATAGACCTGCCACCTCATCTATGTGCGACATGGTCTTTCCGCCAAAAATAGTCCCGTGGTTGTTGGTATCGGGCGGCAGTATTAACGATGTCTTAGTGACAAAGGATTCTCTGGCCTTTTTCGGTTCCATATTCTATCACCTCTGTAAGATAAATTGCATTTGGTAAGAAGTAGTTCCTGTTTTACCTCAATAGAATGGAAAAATATATAAAAATTTATCTATATCCAAAATTCAACTTTCTCATCCTGTAAAGCAATTCCAAAACCGGTTTTTTATATTGGTATTTTCGAACGTAATACCATTTTCTATCAGTTTTTCCAGTTTGACCTTTTTTTCTCTCTCATAGTATGAAGGCTAACCAGTCTAATTTAAATGTGAGTTTCGACATGAAAGAGATCAATCAAAAAGAAAACAGCATAAGCAGAAGGGCATTTATTGCGGGCTCTGCCGGTGCTGTCATGGCAACAGCAATACCTCTCTCCTTCGCAGGTGAGGAAAGATTTCACAATAAGTCCCTTCAGTTATGGTCATGCGGAGGGCTTGCAGAGGCATTTATGCCAGCAAATA
>CAZXUA010000130.1:0-13634 GCA_964643755.1 uncultured Desulfatiglans sp.
TTGGGTTTTCAAATTACCTTAGAGCCCATTGACCAACTTCAAGTTTCTTAGGAGAGTTTTTTGTCTGTAGGCTTTTAGGTTAATCAAATATTTCTCCATTCTGTCGCAATCATCAATACATAACCCCTTTACCTTCGATCTTTCAGCTTTTCTCCTGTTTCCTGATCTCTGACCTCCGACACCTGGCATCTGTCTCTTGTCTTCCTGCTTCCACCTTTGTACTTTCAGCTTTTAGCTTTAGATTTCCCCTACCAGCCTAACTGACTAAACCGCTTCCCTGGCCCGGCATAGCCTCGGCGACGACGGCAGCCTGCTTTTCACACTGACCTCCGACTTCTGACTTCGAACCTCTGACATCTGTCCTCTGACTTCTGCCTCCCCCTCTTACTATGTAAAAATAAACCTTGCATAGGAAATAGATTACACATATTTTTGGTAATTTATTACATATTTTGCTTAAAAATAGCATATGCAAATTGCTAAATTCTTGATTATACTGGTAATAATTTTTATTGAAATATTGGCATGATGTTTGCTTATAAGAAGAATATAAAACGTTTTAAGTTTATTTTTTGTTCAGTATAAAGCCTTTTCAATAGTGATTTTCAAACTGAACATAAGTTTGTTTTAAAATAAAAAATCAATTTTTAGCCAGTTTTACAGGATAATTCCTTTTGGATTATTAAATCCGAAAATTCTATTAACTATTTTAAACAGAGATTAGGTTTTTATATGTTTAATTGTTTAAATTTAAGGAGGATGTTATGAAAAAATTGTTAGTGGTTTTAAGTGTATTTTTAATGGTTTTTGGAGTCGTTGGGGTTTCAGGTGCGACACAATTAGTATCTAATGGTGATTTTTCAAACGGGCTTACAGATTGGTCTTATAATGGTGCGACAATTGGTACAGATGGTGCCCCAAATATGGATGGTAATTATGCAATTTTAGGGGCAAACCCTAATTCTAATGAAACATATCTGTCACAAACTTTTTATATTAATCCGGGGGCAAGTTCTTTAGATATTTCTTTTGACCTGCTTATCTCCGGAAAGGATACTTCTACAGGTTGGGGTAGTTATGATGATTATCTGGATGTCATTTTATCTACTCTTCAATATGAGAATTGGTGGATATTTGAATGGACTGAATGGAACGATTCAACTATCTATGCATGGGATTCACCAGATGG
Source organism: uncultured Desulfatiglans sp. (assembly GCA_964643755.1). Classification (GTDB taxonomy): domain Bacteria; phylum Desulfobacterota; class DSM-4660; order Desulfatiglandales; family HGW-15; genus JAAZBV01. The sequence goes on from CAZXUA010000130.1 coordinate 1,190, forward strand.
CACATATAATATTCAGGTGGATTTCAATGCGACAGCAGCTATTAGTGACCTTGTTAATAGCAATCCAAACGGAGAGATATCCTTTATATTAGATGAAAATGCACCATGGGTTGGTAAAGACAAAACTAACACAAAAGTTTTCATTGATAATGTTTCTATTGATGATGGCGTTGCGGCTCCAGTTCCCGAACCGGCCACAATGCTTCTTCTTGGCTCAGGTTTAATGGGTCTGGCAGGTTTTCGTAAGAAATTTTTCAAAAAAAGTTAATGAATAAATAAACAGTGGAAGAGGCATTGCCTCTTCCACTATTTCCCTAAACCCCTAAAACGCTACAGCCTATTGTACTAAAGAAGTGAGTCATACAAAAAACATGCTGGAAATTCTGGATAATGGCGGAAGACGCATTGGAATAGAAAGAAGATACTATACTTATACCGGTCATATCCCGGAACGTAGAACAGGCGCAGACCGCCGGACAAAAGATGATCGCCGGAATAATACCCAGTTTATAGACCCAGGCAATGAAAGCATGTTTTTTGAGAGAAGGAAGACATTGAATTAGCGGTTTAGCTTTTTAGGCTGTAGGCTGTTAGGTTAAAACATAAGATAGGCTATAGACTTTAGGCTTTAGTCTATTAGGTAAAAAAAACTAAGATATTTTCATTCTATTACAAATCATCAAACACCCAGCTTTGAGCTTTGCCCTTTCAGCCCTTTTCCCCTGACTTCTGACCTCCGACCTCCGACCTCCGACTTCAGACCTCAGACCTCTTTCCTCTGACCTCTGATTTCCGTGTCCCCCTCTTCCCTAAACCCCTACATCCTAAACACCTACAGCCTACAGTCTATAGTCTATGGCCTAAGTCATAATATCTATTGACAAAAAAAGATGGGTATGTAATTCTTTGCCACATTATGGAATACCCATTTATCGGCAATCACCCTTCAATAAAAAAGATCAGGGAACTCGTTTCCATGGTCTCTGGTATGGCCCTTAATGTCCTCCTTCTTGGTGAAACAGGTACAGGCAAGGATATTGTTGCGCGTTATCTCCACCAGTCATCTCCCCGAAAAAACAATAAATTTATAAAGGTCAACTGTGCTGCGCTTCCACTTTCTCTCCTTGAAAGTGAACTGTTTGGTTATGAAAAAGGTGCATTTACAGGGGCAGATAAACTAAAGCCGGGCAGGTTTGAGCAGGCATCCGATGGGATCATGTTTCTTGATGAGATAGGTGATATGCCTTTACCCCTGCAGGCAAAGCTGCTTAATGTGCTTCAGAGCGGTGAATACAGCAGGCTGGGCGGTTCACAGATGGTAAAGGTAAATGCATGGGTAATAAGCTCCACCAACCATGACCTGAGTAAGGATATAAAAGAGGGGCGTTTCAGGGAAGACCTGTTTTACCGCCTGAATGTCATTAAGATAGAGATGCCCCCTTTAAGGGAAAGAAAAGAGGATATCCCCCTGCTGGTTGATCATTTTATAAAGAAAAATCAGCAGGAGCTTAATATGGGCAGCTTCAGCATCTCGCCGGAACTCCAGGCTGTTTTTTTACAGTATAACTGGCCGGGCAATATAAGAGAGCTGTCAGCATTTATCCTGAGGCTCATGATGGGTGATAACCCTGATAGCATTAAAGCTGAAATAGAGCAGAAAACAAATGTATCAGAGATAGATGGTAAAGCAATTTCACTGGGTGATGCAGTTTCTGATATCATCAAGAATCAAGAAAAGATATCTCTTAAAGCAGTTAAGGCAGAGGCTGCAAATTATATAGAAAAAAAGGCCATAGACCATGTATTGGGCATGACAAACGGGAATAAGGTTAAAACCGCAAAGATACTAAAAATCAGTTATAAAACCCTGTTTAATAAGTTGGGGTTTGAGTTCAAAGCTCAAAGCTGAAGGCTCAAAGGTGGGGGAAGCTCAAAGCTCGAAGCTGAAAGCTCAAGGCTCAAAGCTGGAAGGGACAAAATAGAAACTGAAAGCTTAAAGGTGGAAGAACTCAAAGAAAAAAGACCAAGGTTTAAAGTTGAAGAACACTAAAAAGAAAAGAGAGAAATTAATATGACCTTTGGATTTGAAAATTTGGAGGTCTGGTCAAAAGCTGTTGATTTTGCTGTGAAAGTGCTGGACATTATAGAGGAAAAGGTATCTACAATCAAACATCCCCGGCTAATACAGCAGATTGAGGCCTGTTCTACAAGTATCAGCATGAATATAGCAGAAGGAAAGGGGCGATTTTCAAAAAAAGAATTTATCCATTGCCTGTATATTTCAAGGGGGTCTCTGTATGAAGCAATGACTCTATTGGAAATAATGAGGAGAAAATCATGGATCACAGATGAAGAATATTCAGGGGCCGCAAAAGATGGACTTGAGATTGCCTCAATGATTAAAGGATTAATAAATTCAATAAAATAATAGTATTATGGCTTTGAACTTTAAGTCTTGAGTTTTAAGCTTTCAGTTTTGAGCCTTGAGCTTAATACTTTGAGCTTTTTATATTTTTAACTTTGAGCTTTCACCTTTGAGCTTTTTTGCGGAGGCATACAATGAAAAAGATAATAATGGCAATTACGTTACTTTCGTTTATTTTTATCACAGTTTTATTGGTGAATGGAGCGGAGACCGATCCGGGAAAAGGGCCGGAGCAAAAAGAATCATATTATAAAATTGGCGTCAATGATGTGCTTGGGATCTTTGTGAAGGATGAAGCTGCCTTAACGCAGGATATGGTTGTGATGCCTGATGGCCGTATTATATTTCCAATGATAGGCGAAATCATGGCACAAGGGCACTCCGCAATCGATTTAAAAGATATCATTACTGAAAAACTCAGGGAGTTCATTAAAAATCCGGTAGTTACAGTCATGGTAAGGCAGAGTAACAGCAGACGAATTTATACAATAGGAAATGTCAGCAGGCCAGGTCCATACCCATTGGAGGCAGATATGACAGTGTTACAGGCATTATCTGTGGCAGGTGGATTTACAGAATGGGCAGATAGAAAATATGTAATGGTTATAAGAAGGGCAAACGGTAAGGAGACTATGTTAAGGTTCAATTACCAGGACTTTATTGCAGGAAAAAACCTGGAGAATAATTATATACTGGCGCCTGGAGATACTATTGTGGTGCCTTAAGTAAATAAAGAGATGGTTAAGGGAAAGAGGGCCTTATCCATCTAGGTAGCTGTTAAGCATTAAATAACCAGATTGAGGTTACACTTTTTAGTTACCTTTGCTACAGTTTTTATATCAATCTATTATAAAATATTGGTTAAGATACGGGTATTGGTCTAAAATTTGATATTTACGCCAGGCGGTTTTGTTATAAAGAATCCGCATTTAAACTGGGAGCGGAAATACAAATAAAAAGATACCGGTTAATCTGTATATTTTTACTTACATAAAGATGTTTTGCTGGTATAAAATTTGCTATTATATAAACAAAAGTGAAAAAAAAGGGTAAAAGGTCAAATTGGCGACTTAAATTTGTCAAGTATTGTAACAAAGTGTCAATTTGTTAACTAAAAATATGTTTAAATTATCCTGAAATCTTTTACTTTATTATTACATGGGGACAAAATGGTTAGAAAAATAATTGTATATATTTCTCTCACAATATTGATGAGTTGTGGTTCTGTATTTGCCAGTTACCAGATGGAGATTACGCCTTCTCTCTCATTAGGGTCATTATATGATGATAATATTGACCTGGACAGCGATGATGAACAAAGCGACTGGGTATTTACTGCTACTCCGGGGGTGGCCTTAAATATTACCTCTCAGAAAAACAATTTTTCCCTTAATTATTCACCATCTATTGTTCGATATAAAGAGAGAGATGAAAACGATACAGTAAGGCATTCAGCATCAATGATATTCAGTCAGGCATTAACTCAAAACCTTGAATTCAGGCTTTCTGATACCTACTTAAAATCTGAAGAGCCCCTTGAGGAGACAGAAAATATTATTGGTGTCAGGAGAACAAGGGAATCCTATCAGCGCAATACAGGTGATGCACGCATGAGGTACAGTTTTGGCCCTTCAAACCTCTTTGAAGTGGGATACAATCACTCCTTGCTGGAAAATGATGATCCGACAATTGATGATGGGACAATTGAAAACCCCTATGCCAGTTATCTATACTGGTTTAATGTGAAACATGGGCTTGAACTGAACGCAGGGTACACCAGGGCAGAATTTACAAGGGAAGATATCTCTCTTATAGAACCTGAAGATGATTATTCAGGGTTGACCCAGGGTATTGGATACAGGTACAGGTATAACCCTCAGTCCACCTTTTTTATGCACTATGATTTTACGAATCGTGATTTTAAAGGCGACACAATTGATTATGATGTGTATGAAGGCACAATTGGCCTTGAAAAAAATATATCTCAGGATATCTCCTATAGTATATCTGCCGGGTATTTTGTCCGGAAAGATGATTTGGATGAAGAAGATGATGGTTTAAATGCCGATATCTCCCTTACAAAAACATTTAATCACGGCTCCTTTAATATCAGCGGCAGCAGCGGGTGGAGTGAGGCTTATCTTGAAGCAGAAAGCCGGGGTTTTACAAAGTACCAGAGTGTTACTTCTACCTTCAATTATCAGGCAACAGCGAATTTAATGAATAATATATCTCTCTCATACAGACAGGATAAGGATGAAGCATCAAGAAAATCAAAAACAGTGGAAGCTGGTTATGGATGGAGCTGGGCATTCTTAAGGTATTATTCCATGTCTTTGGATTATACATGCTCTGTAAGGGATGACGTTATTGATACGGCTGATTATCTTGTGAATAGGGTTATGTTTAGTTTGAGGTGGAGTAGGCCTTATAGGTAGAAAGCGCATAGCGCACAGAGCATGGCGCAAAGAGGAAAAACACTATGCGCTTGGCGCTTTGCCCTATGCCAATAAAGGTAATTATGGAAAACTTTGATATTAAAAAATATTTAGAAATGGCCCTGCGCAGGAAGTACTGGATTGTTATTCCATTTATGCTGGTACTTCTTGGAGGGTTTGCTTACCTGTTAATAACCCCCAGGATATATGAGGCAAAGACCCTTATACTTGTTCAGGAACAAAAGGTGCCTGAAGACTATGTCCGGTCTATTGTGTCTACCGGCGCTGAGGAACGGCTTCGAACCATCACTCAGCAGGTTACAAGCAGGACAAACTGTGAAAAGATAATTACAGATCATCAGCTTTATGATGATGAGAAAAAGATGCTTGTTGAAGAAAAGGTTGCCCTGCTGATAAAAAATATCAACATTGATGTTGCTGCCCGCTCTGGAAGTGGAGGAGGAAATGCATTTTCTATTTCCTTTCAAGGGAAAGACCCACGCAAGGTCATGCAGGTAACAAATGCGCTGGCATCTAATTTTATTACAGAAAATTTAAAATTAAGGGAATCCCAGGCCATAGGCACCTTGGATTTTTTAGATGATGATCTTGAATCTAAAAGAAAACAGCTTCAGGAAAAGGAAGAACTGGTAAGAGAATATAAGGAAAAATACAGGGGTGGATTACCTGAAGAGCGGGACACCAACTTGAGGATGCTTGAAAGACTCCAGTTACAGTTAGACCAGTTAAACAGTAATCTGAGGGCTGCTGAAAACCGCAAACTTATTTTACAGCAAGGTGCCGTTACAGCCGAACCTGGTGAAGCCAGTCGCGATAGCTACCTGTTAACTCCACAGCAGAATGCAGCAAATGAACTGGGGCGACTTGAAAATGAGCTTAAATCTCTTAAAATAAAATATACCGATAACCACCCTGATATTATTGATCTTAAAAAGCGGATTGAAACTCTTGAGGCACAGATGGCATCATTTTCAACTGGAGACACTGTGCCGGAACCGGGGAGTGAATCTGTAACTGGTAATCAGGCATTTAATGTACAGTTGAATGATGTTCAGATTGAAATAAATGGGCTAAGGGGAGAGATACAAAAGGTCACCAATAAGATAAATTATTACGAAACCAAAATTGAGGAAACTCCAAAAAGGGAACTGGAACTGGTTTCCCTGAACAGGGATTACGAGAACCTCCGAAATTCATATCAGTCAATGCTGGACAGAAAATATGAGGCTGAAATATCTGTCAACCTGGAAAGAAAACAGAAAGGTGAACAGTTCAGAGTGATTGACCCGGCTCAGGTACCATTGAAACCGGTGAAACCCAATGTGCAAAAATTGCTCATATTGATAATAGGCCTTGGGCTGGGTATTGGCTGTGGTGTTGCTTATCTTGTAGAAATGCTGGACTCCTCCTACAGGTCACCTGATGATGCAGAAAAGGAGCTGGGTTTTCCGGTGCTGGTATGCCTCCCCTATCTTTTTACAGAACAGGAGCTTAAGGCAAGGAGAAAGAGGAGAATAATTATAGCCAGTTCTATGATTGCAGGGTATTGTGCAGCGATTATTGCTGTAGTATTAGCAGTAAAAGGTTTTAATGAAACAGTGGATTTTGTTCGTGAATTATTTACGAAAGCTGGTGTTGCTTGATTTTAAAGGTTGATTATTGAGGGTATCTTAGAATTATGGTGGCATTATAAAGAAATATGTATACTTCATTTTATGAACTTAATGAAAAGCCCTTTGAGCTGACACCTTCTTCAAGGTTTCTGTACCTTGGTGAGATTCATAAAGAGGCATTGGCCCTTTTAACCTACGGTGTTACTGAGAAAAAGGGATTTATCCTTCTTACAGGTGAGGTGGGTACCGGTAAAACAACCATGGTTCATGCCCTCCTCAATAACCTTGATGACAGCGTTCAGTATGTGCATCTATCAAATCCTATGGTCTCACCAAAGGATTTTCTAAAATATCTTGCATATTCGGTATTAAAGAGACGCTTTCAATTCAAGACCAAGGGTGATCTCCTGATCTGGTTTGAAAACTATCTAAAAGAGTGCCAGAAGAAACGCATTAACTTTGTATTGATAATAGATGAGGCTCAAAACCTTTCATATGAACTGCTTGAAGAGATAAGGCTTTTATCCAACATGGAAAATGGTGATGAAAAGCTTTTAAATATCTTTCTTGTTGGTCAGCCGGAATTTAACACCATATTAAATGAGCCCAGGTGCAGGCCTCTTCGTCAGAGGATAGGGATCAGTTATCATATCCGGCCCCTTGATGAACAGGGCACAGGAGAGTATGTATATAAGAGACTTGATCTGGCTGGGGCAAAGGATAGCAGGAAACTTTTCAGTAAAGAGGTCATCAAGGCATTACATTTTTATTCAAACGGGTATCCCAGGGCTATTAATGTACTTGCCGATAATCTTCTATTATCTGGTTATTCAAGAAATACCAAAAAATTGACCCCGGAGATGGTAAAGGAATGCTATCAAGAAACAAAATATGAGGCGCCAAAATACGATATAGAGCTGGTCGACAGAATTAATGATGATGTAAGCCGTATCACCATTTCGTCGGGGCACTGGAAGTGGCTGGCTGGAATCTCTGCGATACTTATTTCTGTCATCATTCTGGCAGGCTCTGCCTATTTTTTAAGGTCACAGCAGGTTATTGTAGAATCAGATATAAAGACATTAAAGGAAGAGGTTCAGTCATTAAAAACAGGTATGGAAGAGAATCAGCGGCAGATACTTGAGGCGCTGAAGACAAAAGATAATGGTGTAAATGAAAAGAATAACCCTTAATAATCTGTTCGCGGGAATGACGAATAAAAAAAATGTTAAAACTTGTTTAGAACATGAATATGAAATTTTTATAGAGGAAAATTTTGGGAAAGATATTTGATGCCCTGGAAAAACAGAAAAAAGAGAAAATAGTTGTCCCTAACCAGTTTAAGGCAATAGATGAAGGTCGGGTAACTACATCAAAAGAGGTTAATGAGACATTTAAGCTGCAGCAGGTTAATGCAAAATATAACCCAAAGCTTGTTGTGCTTACTCAACCGGGCTCTATTGATGCTGAAAATTTCAAGACCCTCAGGGCACAGATATTATTCCCAAAGGATGGCAGGCGTAACAGGGTGATCATGGTTACAAGTGTTTTTCCCGGTGAGGGTAAGACCTTTGTAGCAGCAAACCTTGCAGTGACCATTGCCCAGGGGATTAATGAATTTGTATTGATGGTTGATTGTGACTTAAGAAAACCTGACCTGCACAAGATGGTCAATGCAGAAAACAGTGTTGGGCTCAGTAATTACCTGCTGGATAAAATGCCAATGAATGAACTGCTCTTAAAGACGGGTATAGAAAAACTTACATTGCTGCCAGCAGGAAAGACAATTAAAAAGCCATCAGAACTCCTTGCATCCAATGAGATGAAGGATTTCCTGATGGAGGTAAGAAACAGGTATGAGGATCGTTTTATAATTGTCGACGCTGCCCCACTTGGTGTAACCTCAGAGGCCAATATTCTCTCCAATCATGTTGATGGAGTTGTGTTTGTGGTCAGGTCAGGGAAAACCCCTAAGGAAACAGTAAAGAAAAACCTTGAAAAGATAGAGAGAAACAAGATTATCGGAATTGTTTTTAATGGTTATGAACAGCACCTTAAGCCATATGGTGATTATTATAAAAATTATTATGTAAGGCAGGAATAGTAACAGGCTAATTATAATGATTAAGTTATTTAACCAATATATTTCATTTCACAAACTGGTTTTTATCCTCGGCGAAGGGGCTTTGATTTTTCTGGCAGCATTGCTGGCAACCTATTTTTCACTCGGAAGGGGAGTTGGCTTTATAGGCACCCTTGAAATAGTGTGGCCAAAGCTTTTACTGGTTACTATTATCACACAGTTGAGCCTGTACTTTAATGACCTTTATGAAATCAAGGCTACAGATAATAAAATAGATCTTGCTGCAAGACTTATCCAGGCGATTGGCATAACATCTATCACCCTGGCAATTATTTACTTTATCTGGCCAGATATGGTTATTGGCCAGTGGATATTTTTTATCAGTCTGATTTTTCTTCTTTTATTCCTGCTATCCTGGCGATTTCTATATTATATAGTAGTAAAAAAGCGTCTTTTTACTGAAAGAACAATATTGCTGGGAACTGGTGAGCTGGCATGGAATCTTCTTGAGGAGTTAAAATTCAGACGGGATATCGGGTATAACATAGTCATTGCCATTTGCCAGGGTAACCAAGACACATGTGAACTGCCAATAAAAATCCCGGTAAAACAGGGTTTTGAAGAGCTGTGTGAACTTGTAGCAAAAGAAAATGCCTCTACTGTTATTGTGGCCCTTGATCAGAAAAGGGGCATAATGCCATACAGGGAGTTACTCAACTGCAAGGTGCAGGGTGTAAAGATAATTGATGGTGAAAGTTTTTATGAGAAGATAGCGGAAAAATTACTTGTTGAAAAGATCAACCCTAGCTGGCTTATCTTTTCAGAAGGTTTTCAGAAATCAAAGGTCACCAGGTTTATTAAAAGGTTAAGTGACTTTATTCTGTCAATTTTTCTGCTTGTTTTGCTTTTGCCATTTCTAGCCCTTGTTGCAATTATAATAAAATCAGAGTCTAAAGGTCCTGCCCTTTTTTCACAGGAGAGGGTGGGTGAAAATGGTGCGCCATTTATACTATACAAGTTTAGATCCATGCGGTCAGATGCAGAAAAGTTAAGCGGCCCGGTCTGGGCAGAGGAAGATGACCCCAGGGTAACCAAAGTGGGTAAAATAATGCGAAAGCTCAGGATTGATGAACTCCCACAGTTATGGAATGTCTTCAGGGGAGAGATGTCATTTGTGGGGCCAAGGCCTGAGAGAAGGTTTTTTATAGATCAGCTTTTAAAGAGTGTTCCCTACTACAATGAGAGATTCAGTGTAAAGCCTGGTGTGACGGGTTGGGCGCAGATAAAGTATCCATACGGCTCAACAGAAAAGGATGCGCTGGAAAAATTAAAATATGATCTGTATTATATAAAAAATTTATCCTTTGCCTTTGATCTTACGATAATATTTCATACCGTAAAGATCATGCTGTTAGGCAGAGGAGCGAGATAAATCCATTTCTGGAAGAAATGGTTTCAGGCTGTTAGCGGTTTAGGCTGTAGGCGTTTTTTAAATTAGGATATTAGCTGTTTAGACTGTAGCCTTTTAGGAAAAGCTTTTTAAAATGCTAACAGCCTTTAGCTTTGAGCTTTCAGCCTAAAGCCTATAGCCTAAAGTCTATAGCCTTATTATGTAACTCAAAGGGCGGAGCTGTATGGTTTGTAAGTGAGAAGCTCAAAGCTGAAAGCTAGAAGGAAAAGAGGGTTGCTTTGAACTTTGAGCTTTCAGCTCTTAATCCTTGCGCCCTGCGCCAAGCGCTCTGCTCTCTGCGCTTCCCCTTTGAACCTCTGAACCTTTGAGCTTTAACCTTTAATCTTTCAGCTTCGAGCTTTTTAAACTCCCATGTGCGGAATAACCGGAATAATAGATTACAATTCAAGTGAGGATTACACCTCCACACTCGGTCGAATGCTTGGCAGCATACGGCACAGGGGGCCTGACTCCTTTGGCATATATACAGACAGGACTGCAAATTTTGCGTCTACCCGCCTGAGCATCATTGACCTTAACACCGGTGATCAGCCAATCCATAATGAAGACAAGTCAGTATGGGTTGTGCTCAATGGTGAGATTTATAATTACCCTGAGCTACGTTCAGAGCTCCAGGCTAAAGGGCATAAATTTTATACAACCTCAGACACCGAGGTGCTGGTTCATCTTTATGAAGAGCATGGGCATGATTTTCTTAATATGCTTAATGGCCAGTATGTATTCGCGATATGGGATCATAGCCGTGAGTCTCTTCTTATGGGGCGTGACAGGGTAGGTATTCACCCCCTGTTTTATCATTATAATGGTCATCGCCTTGTGTTTGGCTCTGAAATTAAGTCCATCTTTATGGATAGCCGAATAGAGAGGAGGCTTAATCTTAAGAGCCTTTCTGATATCTTTACCTGCTGGACACCTGTTTCACCTGATACAGCCTTTGAGGGCATTAATCAGCTGCCACCAGCCCATTATGCTCTCTTAACAAAACAAGGGCTTAACATTAATCGTTACTGGGATCTTTCATTTAATAAGGAATCCCAATCACAAAAAACACTTAACGAATCCATAGAAGAGCTGTATGCCCTGCTTCTGGATGCAACGCGAATCCGCCTGAGGGCAGATGTGCCTGTTGGCGCTTACCTGAGTGGTGGTCTGGACAGTACATTGATTACATCCCTTGTTAAGAAAAATTTCAATAACGAGCTCAAGACATTTTCTGTGAGTTTTTCCAATGAGCGCTTTGATGAGGCGCCATTTCAGGAAAAGGCTGTTAAATCCATTGGCACAGATCACAGGAGTATAAAATGTTATGACAGGGATATAGGTGCTGTTTTCCCTGATATTATCTGGCATGCAGAGGTGCCTCTTCTTAGAACAGGGCCTGCCCCATTGTTCAAGCTTTCAAGGCTGGTGAGGGATAATAATTTTAAGGTGGTGCTCACAGGTGAAGGGGCAGATGAGTTTTTCGCCGGGTATAATATTTTCAAGGAAGACAGGATCAGGAGGTTCTGGGCAAAAAGCCCTGAATCGGAAATAAGGCCTCTGCTCCTTAAAAAACTCTATCCATACATTTTTACAAATAATGGTAAGATAGATGCCTTTCAAAGGGCATTTTTTAAAAAGAATCTGGCAGACACTGAAAACCCTGCTTACTCCCATCTACTAAGGTGGACAAATACCTCTGCAATCAAAGCCTTTTTTTCGGCGGACTATAGAGATCAGATGGAAGGCATTGATAATTTTATAAGCAGGTACAGTGGGAGTCTTCCTGAAGGTTTCAGGTCATGGGCACCTTTATCAAGGGCACAGTATATTGAGGCGACCCTGTTTTTATCAAATTACCTGCTTTCAAGCCAGGGTGACAGGATGGCCATGGGAAACTCTGTTGAAGGCAGATTCCCATTCCTTGATCATCGCGTAATAGAGTTTGCAGCAGGTATCCCATCGCGCTTCAGGCTTAATGGATTGACTGAAAAGTTTATCCTTAAAAGGGTAGCCCAAAATATTATCCCAAAGGAATTGATCGACCGACCCAAGCAGCCATACAGGGCGCCTATTGTAACAAGCTTTATGGGCAAGCAATCACCTGAATATGCTAGAGAGCTCTTATCTGAACGCATGATTATAGATAAAGGGTATTTTGACCCTAAAAAGGTGTCGAATCTTGTTAATAAATGTGACAAGGGTCAGGGTGAAATATTGAGTGAGAGGGAGAACATGGCCCTTGTAGGCATCCTTTCCACCCAGTTATTAGATAATATGTTTCTTAAGGAATTTCCATCAAGAAAGATAACTGTCCCGGAAAATATAAGGATTTTTGCGCAGAGAGCAAAGCGCTTAGCGCAAAGGGCATAGAATCTTTCGCTATGCTCTATGCGAACCCCATGCGCTTTGCGC
>CAZXUA010000131.1:0-9459 GCA_964643755.1 uncultured Desulfatiglans sp.
ACTTGCGCGGGCATCTACGTTTATAAATATGTCAGCCGCGAAAATCGGTGTTAAATAAAGCATGTTTCCCATTAGATAGTATATGTCCGGTAATTACAAGGTTATTCGGTAAATGAATAGCAAGTTGACTTAATATAATGCCTGTGGGATGTTATTAAAATTATTTCAATGAATAGTACTATGGAATCTAAAGAAATATCTGAACAAAAGAATGATCAAAATAAACTACAGGTCTTTCTGGATATTTTTGATAACATCCTGGGTTCTATTCGTGAGCCCTTAATAGTGCTTGATGATGATTTTAAGGTCATAAAGGCCAATGACTCATTTTATAGGTTATTCAGTGTTACCAGGGAAGAAACAGAGGGATCAAAAATATATGATCTTGGCAACCGGCAGTGGGATATCCCCCGTCTCCGGGAATTGCTTGAAGATATCCTTCCCCATAATTCAAAATTCGATGATTTTGAAGTGGAGCATAACTTTAATACCATTGGCCATAAAATAATGCATCTTAATGCCAGACAGATTTACAGGGAGTTTAACGGCACCAGGTTGATCCTCCTTGCCATCGAGGATGTTACTGAGCGTGAATATTACAAAAGGAATCTTGAGCATCTCGTTGAAAAGAGGACAGCTGAAATCCATAGGGTAAAAGAAGATGCTATTAATGATAAAAAAAACACTGAGGCGGCACTTTTTGAAATTAAAAAACTGAAGGACCAGCTTGAGGCTGAAAGGGCATACCTTCAGGAAGAGATTAAACTGGAGTACAATCATGAGAACATTATCGGTCGGAGCGATGGCCTTAAATATGTTCTATATAAAATTGAGCAGATTGCAAACACAGATACAAACGTACTGGTGCTTGGTGAAACCGGGACAGGAAAGGAGCTTGTCGCCAGGGCAATTCACAGCCTGAGTCAGCATAAAAAGAGGGCACTCGTAAAGGTGAACTGTGCCGCGCTGCCATCAAACCTTATCGAAAGCGAGCTGTTCGGTCATGAAAAAGGGGCCTTTACAGGTGCCCATACAAGACATCTTGGACGATTCGAGGTTGCTGACGGCACCACGCTTTTTCTGGATGAAATTGGCGAGTTACCGCTTGAACTTCAGCCCAAGTTGCTGAGGGTTATCCAGGATGGGGAATTTGAAAGGCTTGGCAGTTCTCATACCATCAAGGTCAAGGTGAGGATAATTGCCGCCACTAACCGCAATCTTGAAGAGGAAGCCAAAAAAGGACGGTTTCGAGAAGACCTGTGGTATCGTCTGAATGTATTTCCCATTACCATGCCACCTCTTAGGGATCGTCTGGACGATATACCTCTACTTGTAGAATTTTATGTTAAAAAGATTGCTAAACGAATGGGTAAATCCATTGAAATCATTCCTGCAAATGTAATGAATACTTTGCAGAATTACCAATGGCCTGGCAATGTCAGAGAACTGGAAAATGTGCTCGAGCGTGCGATAATAAATTCATCGGGACCTAAATTACGTCTGATGGATGAACTTCAAACTCAGACAAAGTATTTATCAACACCTAGCAAAAGTCTGGAAGCGTTTGAACGCGAATATATTTTACAAATTCTGGATCATACACAATGGAAAGTCAGCGGGAAAAACGGGGCCGCAGATATACTGGGGCTAAACCGCAGCACCCTCAGGGCAAGGATGCAGAAACTCGGCATTTTTAGACCACGTTAAATGTTCAAACTTGAAAAGCTGATATGAGCTTGATTGTTTGATGTTAAAAGGTGGTCATATTTAAACATTTCTCATATTTGACCATTTTTTTACTGCCAACACCACCATAAATCAGTTTCTTATTTATTTTAGATTTCAATGTTAAAACAGTATGTTGTATTAATAAAATCCTCTTTCAACCTTTATGGCATGAAGCTTGGATGTATCATAATATAATTCCGGTTTATTTAATGGTTATACGGGTCAGAATCTATTTATAAACACGACTCGATTAACATGATCCTAATTAAAGAGGGATTTCAGTATGGAACAGCTAAATAAATTTATATTGGACAGGCTGTGGTTAGAAGAGGTTGAGGGCGATACAGTTATATCGGCTATAGAGATGAACGATTTAGTCGCTACTATTGCTAAGATGCTCGTTGACAAACCGGACCAGGTCATTGCATCAGAGATAAAAGGTCAACAGGTCTCTGTAATTGAGTTAAAAGTGGCTAAAGAAGATGTTGGAAAAATAATTGGTAAACAAGGACGTACTGCTAATGCCTTGAGAGACATCATTATGGCAGCATCAGCCAAAACAAGAAAGAGATGTACCCTGGAGATACTGGCGTAAGAATATTATTTAAAATATTTTCTGAGTGCTATTTACTTGTGATGGCCATATTTAACCATTAACCATATGTGGCCACTGTCTATCATTAGACTGGCATTCGCCCCAGCCCTTTAGAGACTATATTAACTATTATAAATCAATAGCTTGTAACTATTAAAATAACCTTAACCATTATGGCACGAAGATTGGATATATTATTATTATTATTATCAGGTGTTAGTATTTTATTTGCAGACATCACAGAACTGGAGCTGAATCAATAAGTATTTTCGAATAAAAACAGGCTTTCTGGATTATATCTTTCTAAAATGTGCGTGCATCTTTTAAAGGCAATCTCATGAGTGCGTATATTAGGGAATTTTTGCCGAAAAAATAACGGCATTTTGGAAAGTTAATTTTAAAGGAGATTATAAAATGGAAAAGATATTAAACATGAAAAGATGGGCAATTCTGGCGGTAATTATGATTTTCATACCATGTTCAAATGGGTTTGCACAGGGAAGCAGAGAAGGCAATCTTAGTGAAGGTTATGGCGCATACGATATGATGGGACAGAATCCGGATGAGATACTGGAATATGGTCGAAATATGATGAGATACGGCTTTAGCGAAGGGGTAAGTGCATCATACAAATATCCAGGATATGACAGGTATCTTAGCAATGAAACGGTAAAAAAACTGAATGACGAACAGGAACTGTTTATCAAAATAACAGAGGCGCTAAGGCAGACGATTTATGAGAAGGAGCTTTATCTGAAAGTAGAGCTTGCCAAGAAAGAACCTGATAAAGATATCGCATTGATTTTCCAGAGGGAACTTTCAGGGGCAAGAGGAGAATATGAACAACTGATGATCCAACATTTGATCAGGATGAAGAGTATTAATCTGGAAGCTGTAAAAAAATAAGAGTACTCTGCTCCTTATTGAAATCATTACTGAAAGGTTTGTTAAATCTTTAAGAGAAACAGTTAAAACAGGTAATCATAATGATCTTAACGATAATAATTTTAAACGCCCTGCCTGAAAAGAGAAAAGAGCTTATTCAGACACTTCTATCCATGTTTGAGGCTAATGGCAAAGAAAAAGGGTGTCTTAGATATAACATCCTTACTGATATATATGAAACAACAGTATTCAATCTGATAGAGGAGTGGAGCACCCGTGAAGAACTTAACAGGTATTTCAAATCTGATAGATTCAGCATCATACTCGGCACTAAAAGTCTTTTGGCTGTGCCAATGAAAATCAATATTCATTCGGTATCCCAAACAGAAGGGATTGATGCTGTTTTTAATCTGAGGAGTCAATAAAGAAAGGAATGCCAATGAGAGCATTATTGATTTATCCGAAATTCCCAGACACATTCTGGTCTTTTAAATATGCCTTGCCCTTTATACATAAAAAGGCGGCCTTCCCACCACTTGGTCTTTTAACTGTTGCATCAATTTTGCCGGGAGATTTTCAAAAGCGCCTTGTGGATACCAATGTTAGCAGCCTTACAGATGATGATCTTTCCTGGGCAGAATTGGTCTTTATCGGAGGGATGGCTGTTCAAAGGGAATCGGCTAAAAAGATAATTGCCCGCTGCAAATCAAAGGGGCTAAAGGTTATTGCAGGTGGTCCACTTTTTACTGCTGAGCCAGAGGCATTTGATAATGTGGATTCGCTTGTCCTGGACGAGGCAGAGATTACTCTTCCCCAGTTCATTGAAGACCTAAAAAATGGTCATACCAAAAAGATCTACAGGGCTAAAGGTTATTGTGATCTTACGCACAACCCAGTGCCCTCACTTAATCTGATAGATATAAAAAATTATGCCTCAATGTCTGTTCAATTTTCCAGAGGATGCCCGTTTAACTGGGAGTTCTGCAACGTGACGGTTCTATTCGGCAATAAGCCACGCGTTAAGACACATGAGCAGATCATAGATGAGCTTGATAATGTTTACGATACAGGCTGGCGCGGGCCGATATTTTTTGTTGATGACAATTTTATTGGCAATAAAAATATCCTTAAAACAGAGGTGCTACCAGCCCTGATCGAGTGGCGAAAAAATAAAAAGGGATGTGCGTTTTTTACTGAGGCATCTATCAATCTGGCTGATGACCCTGATCTTATCAATATGCTTGTGAAAGCAGGATTTGATTCTGTATTTATAGGTATAGAATCGCCTGATGATGCATGCCTTTCAGAATGTCATAAGACACAGAACAGGAACAGAGACCTTCTTGAAAGTGTGAAAACCATTCAGCGTGCCGGATTGCAGGTGATGGGCGGTTTTATTGTCGGCTTTGACAGTGACACTTCCTCCATCTTTCAGCGGCAGATTGATTTTATTCAAAATAGCGGGATCGTCGCAGCAATGGTAGGGCTGCTTCAGGCGCCTCCCGGTACAAGGCTTTTCGACCGGTTGAACAGAGAAAACAGGGTAACCGAAGAGTTTTCCGGTGACAATGTTGATGGGACCACCAATATCATTCCCAGAATGGGCATTGATAGTCTGATGGAAGGATACCGGTCAATAATGAAACAGATATATTCCCCTCATAATTTCTACGGGCGTGTAAGGAATTTTCTTAAGGAGGTAAAAAACACCAATTTTCAAGTGTCCATAGATATGCAGAGAATCCTTGCATTATTCCGATCCTGTTTTCGTATCGGTATATGCGAAAAAGAGCGTTTCTATTACTGGCGTCTTTTGATCTGGACCTTGATCCGCAGGCCCAGGCTGTTGTCATTGGCAGTCACCCTTGCAATATATGGTCATCACTATCGAAAGATATGTGAAATATATATTATTTAAATGCTGACAATGGTTTTGTACAGCATTCAGAACCAAAGTCACTACTTTTACTAACCCTATAAAAGGAGAACCAACTATGAACATTATAAATCTTATCTTAGCCATTATTGCCCTGATTGTTGCAATTATAGCATTTCAACGAACCGGAGGAATAAAAGACCTTAAAAAGAATACAGCCGAGCTTCTGGCAAGAGCTGAAAAAAAGATGAGGGAAGAAACACCGGTGGTTGAGGAAGAAAAAAAGCAGTAGAAAAATAGATAGGAGGAAATATCCCAGAAAATAAATACTGCAAATATCATATTTTTATTCCTTCTATCTATTACCATAATGATCAAAGCCGGGATAAAAGGAGAGAACTTATGTATGTTTCATTAATCATCACTATTGTGCTTCTCCTTGTAATTGTCATTACCGGGATACAAAACAGTATGCCTTTGGTGATAAAATTTATCATCTGGGATATCCAGATGTCTATTACAGCATTAATCTTTTATTCCTCTTTAATTGGCGGTGCCATTGTCGCGGTTCTGACCTTGCCAAGGCTGGTGAAGAAATCACTTCAATTGAGAAGCCTGAATCGGGAAATCAATAAGCTGAAAAAAGGGATGACAGTGGCAGGGAATGAAAATGCTGGCAGGCCTGACAAAACGACAGTCGGAGATCATCCCATGCCACCGAGTCTAAATTAAACAATTTAAATCGGGGTATAGTAATGAAAATAATTAAAGGAGAAATAAGTAATGGCTGTAAAAGAGATTAAGTATGGCGGAAAAGCAAGAGAAAAGATGTTGAAAGGTATTGATACACTGGCAGACGCAGTTAAGGTTACCCTTGGTCCTAAAGGCCGGAATGTACTTATTGAAAAATCATGGGGAGCGCACAGGATCACCAAGGATGGTGTAACTGTAGCAAAGAAGATTGAACTTGCAGACAAATTTGAAAACATTGGTGCGCAAATGGTAAAGGAGGCGGCTTTTAAAACTTCCGATGTGGCAGGCGATGGTACAACAACTGCTATAGTTCTGGCCAAGGCAATCTATCGTGATGGAGTTATGCTTCTGGCTGCTGGCATCAACCCTATTTATATTAAAAGAGTCGTTGACAAGGCCACGTTTCAGGAGGAAGAGCAGCTTGACGCTAATCTGATTAAAAGCGCACTGGAAGAGCCTTTAAGGCAGATTGCAAACAATGCAGGTTTTGAAGGATCTGTTGTGATTCAACATGTTATGAAGGGTGAAGATAATTTGGGATTTAATGCAGAAACAGGTTTGTATGAAGATCTCATAAAGGCAGGGATAATAGACACAACCAAGTTTACCAGGTTTGCACTTCAAAACGCAGCGTCTCTGACAGGCTTGCTAATGACCACCGAGGGAAAGGCAGTGGAAAAACATATGAAAAACAGATCGTTGGCGCCGGATACGTCCCAGGATGACATATATTAATTTCAGGTTAGAGAGGGAATAATCGCAATGAAACTTTATCTTATTAATCCATCCAATCCTATTGTTAGTATTGTAAATGTCAGAGAGAGCAGGTGGAACCGATACCGTGTATGGAAGCCTCTCAGTCTTATGGTTCTTGCTGGTTTGACACCCAAAGAGTGGGATGTAACAATTATTGATGAGAATCTGGGCATGCCTGATTACAGTGCCATGCCGATGCCCGATCTTTTGGGTATTACTGCCTTTACCTCCCAGGCAAACCGCGCCTATGAAGTGGCTGCCTGGTTCAGGGATAGGGGTATACCGGTGGTCATGGGTGGTATTCATGCGACAATGTGTCTTGATGAGGTGATGGAGCGTGTGGATGCAGTTGTTACCGGCGAGGCGGAAGGCGTATGGGCCAGGGTTCTTGAGGATGCTGAGAAAGGAGACCTGCAGGGCATATATAAAGGAGGTCTGGCAGAGATAAAAAATGTCTCTGCTGCCCGACATGATTTATTATCTGAAGGTTATGTATTTGGAGCTATTCAGACTACACGGGGTTGTCCTTTGAACTGCAATTTTTGCAGTGTTACAGCCTTTAATGGAGCCAAATACCGCCAGCGTTCTATCCCTGACGTGATTAAGGAATTCAGGTTAATAAAAGAAAAACGTGTTCTCATTGTTGACGATAATCTTATCGGGACAAGTCCGGGCCACATAGAACGTGCTAAAGAGTTATTCAGGGTTATGGCATGGGCCAATCTTGGAAAAGAGTGGGTTGCACAGGCATCCATTAACTTTGCTGATGATGAAGAACTCCTGGTACTGGCTGAGAAGGCCGGATGCAGAGGTGTATTTATTGGTTTTGAAAGCCCCTCAATTGAGGGACTCAAGGAAATCGGAAAAAAGATTAACCTTCAGAAAAATCGTGATATCAAGGCCTCTGTGAAGCGCATACAAAGCCATAACATATTTGTTGTGGGTTCTTTTATCATTGGCCTAGACATTGATAAAGCAGGCATAGGCAGACAGACAGCGGATGTTGCACAACAATATGGTATTGATTGTCTTAACTCCCTGTTTCTAACACCTTTGCCAGGGACGCGCCTCTGGGATCAGATGAAAGCTGAAAAACGTATTGCACTTGATATGTTTCCCAAGGACTGGAAATATTACACCCTGACCTTTCCTGTGGCGCGATATAAAAACCTGTCACTTGAGCAGATCATAGATGAAATGGTCTCATGCGACCATGCTTTTTATTCTATACCCAGTATAATTGGCAGGATATGCAGAAATATCATTCAGCACCGTGAACTGAAGATCAGCCTGATAAGTAATCTTTCATACAGGCGTAATCTTCAACTGAATAGAAAGGTATATGCTGATTTCGTCTCTATGATAAAAGGCATCTCTGAGAAATCCGAGCCCTGTTATATACAATCAGAATATCAGGTAACAACGCTATCATAGGGTTAATTAAGGAAATAAAACTTGAATCAAAAATATAAATATATTGCTATTCTGATAATCACAGCTCTTGTCATATTTTCTCTTTTCCGGCAGTTCAACCAGCCTGTAGCCTCTCTATCCCTGGGTTACAGCGAATTTATAAAATTGGTTAATCAGGGTAGTATAAGTGAGGTAACCATACAGGGAGACAATATTTCAGGGGTATCATCTCAGGGGACTTTTTCCACGCAAGTTCCTGATGATCATGACCTGATTAAACTATTAAAAAACAGAGGAGTTAATATATCAGGTGTACCTGAAAAAGGATATCCGATTTACATGATGCTACTCGCATGGGTACCCATGCTTTTATTGTTAGGGATATGGATATTCTTCATTAGGCGGAATCAGAGTGGGGGAGGGACTGCACTTTCATTTGGGAAAAGCAGTGCAAAACTTATGTCAGTCTCTCAAAAAAATATTACCTCCGATGATGTTGCAGGGATTGATGAAGCAAGAGAAGAATTGCAGGAAATCATAGATTACCTTAAAAACCCTCAACAATTTACACGGCTCGGAGGAAGAATTCCAAAGGGAATTCTTCTGGTGGGAGACCCGAACACAGGAAAAACCCTTCTGGCAAAGGCTATAACTGGTGAGGCAGGTGTGCCCTTTTTCAGCATAAGCGGGTCTGATTTTGTAGAGATGTTTATAGGTGTAGGCGCATCAAGGGTCAGGGATCTTTTTATACAGGGCAAAAAGAATGCGCCCTGCATTATATTTCTTGATGAAATAGATGCAGTAGGCCGTAGAAGGGGAGCTGGCCTGGGCGGCGGTCATGATGAAAAAGAACAGACTCTCAACCAGCTTCTAGTTGAGATGGACAGCTTTGAATCAAATGAGGGTGTAATCCTTATTGCCGCCACAAACAGACCCGATGTGCTTGACCCTGCCCTGTTGAGGCCAGGGCGGTTCGACAGACAGATTGTTGTGCCTGTGCCTGATATATCAGGAAGAATCGGGATACTGAAGGTTCATTCCAGAAAAACACCCATGTCAGGCGATGTTGACATAAATATCCTCGCAATGGGGACACCTGGTTTTACAGGCGCTGATATTGAAAACATGGTAAATGAGGCTGCCCTGATGGCAGCCAGGGGTGATAAAGAGAGTCTCGATATGGCTGATTTTGAAGAAGCGAGGGACAAGGTGATGATGGGAGCGGCCCGTAAAAGTATGGTCATTAGTGATCAGGATAAAAAGACGACTGCCTATCACGAAGCTGGACATGCCATCCTGTCCATGCTTCTTCCCAATACCGACCCCATACATAAAGTGACGATTATACCCAGAGGAAGGAAGCTTGGCCTTACCTGGCAACTGCCTATGGACGAAAAACATATTTACCCATACGATTACCTGGAAGGCATTATATGTATATCAATGGGCAGCA